>JAUISW010000001.1:3900000-4092528 GCA_030434875.1 Lachnospiraceae bacterium C1.1
GTGGTTATGTCAGATTCATTTATTGCAGGCATCAAACTGGGAGAGAGCGCGGTTGTAGGTGTCAATCTGGTTCTGCCGGTTTATTCGTTTGCAATCTTTTTTGCACTTCTGTTTTCGTTGGGTGTACCAATCCTTTATTCAAAGGAAATAGGAGCTTTTGACAGAAAAGAAGCTGACCGTACGTTTGGAATGGGGATTCTCGGAACGACTGTTACAGGCGTTGTTCTTTTTGTATTACTGACCTTTGGTGAAAATCTATATTTTGATCTTATCGGGGCTTCGGGTGCAAGTCTGTCATCGGCAAGGGATTATCTGTTCTGGATAAAATATGTCGTTATGATCACACCCTTTGAAGCTCTTCTTACCGGCATGGTCTTTGCTGACGGGGATGAATTTCTGAGCACACTGGCAAATGTGATATCAGCCATGGGTAATATCATTCTTTCAATCCTGCTTGCCGGGGTGATGGGTGCCGGTGGTTTGGGCTTAGCCTCATTCTTAAGTCTTGCAGCATCGATAGTTGTATCTTTTCTGCACTTTATGAAGAAAGGAAATTCACTTCATCTCAACCTCTGCTTTTCGGTCACTAAACTTAGGATCATACTCAGATACAGTATTGTGGATTCCAGTACATTTTTATTTCTGATGGTGTTTCAGATGGTTCTGAACCGATATGTTGCAGGGACTTTTGGCAGCGACATGCTGATACTGGTTTCCGTTATCGCTTTCATCAAAGAAGTGCAGATTGTGTTTGACGGAGTAGGGGAGGCGCTTACTCCGATCATAAGCGTTTATCTTGGAGAGAGAACATATCAGGGAGTAAGCGAGGTGTGGAAGCTTGCAAGGAAGACGGCTGTGATCGAGAGCATCATCGTTACGGCTGCCATAATTGCGGGCGCGCCCGTTATCGTCCGCTTTCTTGGAATAGAGGATCCACAAAGGGTACAGTTTGCAGTGCGGGGACTGCGCATTATGTCTCTTTCGCTGATCTTTTCAAGCAGGATGTATCTTGACTCCTCCTACTATGTTCTTATTGATAAGATCCCATTAGGCGTTCTGATATGCGCATTAAGGGATCTGATTACTGCAGTTCCGCTTGCCGTTATCGGGGGGCATTGGGGTATATACGGGATGTTTACCGGGCTGATGATCGCTCCGGCACTGGGCTATCTCATGTCATACCTTTATATATGTCTAAAATATGATAAGGACAGTTATGTCCTGTTCATCCCACCAATGGAGAAAGAGCGTCACATCTGGATGTATGAGTTTGAAGTAAGGCCAGACCTGATCACAGCGACAAGGGATCAGATTGGTAAGACACTTAAGGATAGAGGGCGAAGCAGCAGTACCGTAAACAGAGTCATGGTACTTTTTGAAGAACTGTTTATGCTCGTATATGATCTTAATCCGGGAAAGACAGTTCTTGCGGAGTGTATCGTTGAATCAGGAGAGAGGGTACATATCATAACCAAGGATAACGGAGTATACTGTGATCTTACGGATCCTGACCTTCAGGTCGAATCCTTCAGATCGTTTGTCGTATCGAGCCTTACCGAAAATCTTACCCGTAACAGGATAAACTTAGTATCGTTAAGTTTTAACCGCAATGCATTTGAGATAGAATGATGTAATATGGAGATCACAGGTTATCATGGAGTTTATTGAAAGATTGAAGAAAACGGCCAAAGAGCATCCGGACCGCATAGCAATAGTGGACCGTGACGGAATGCGAAGCACCTCCTACAGGGAACTCTTTGACAATGCAATGAGGATCAACCGGTATCTTCAGGACAGAGGTATCGGCAAAGAGGATACGGTCGGGATATATTATCCAAAGGGTATGGAATATATCGCCACCCGCATCGGGATCATGATGGCCGGTGCAGCGTGGGTAGCGCTTGAAGACCTTATGGGGAAGGAACGCATAGACTATGTGATAAATGACTGCAGATGTGTCCTGGTAATGAGCGGCAAGGACTGGGAAGAGGCTATGGAGCTTTCGGAGTGCCCGGATTTTAGAGAGGCTGATCCACATGACCTTGCCTTTTATATTTATACATCCGGAAGCAGCGGAGCACCTAAAGGTGCAGCACAGGAGTACGGTGTATATGAAAGTATGTGGGAAGGACTGGGGAAGGGCTTCCTGTATGAATATGTTTATCCTGACGGAAAAAGAGAAGATCCCTTGCGGTTTGCCAATGTCATCCCGGAATCCTTTGTGGGCGGAGTATATATGACCGTGGGAATTCTCGGGTTTGGATGTACGCTTCATGTTCCTTCGTGGGAGACAACAAAGGATCCCGTTAGGCTCGGAGCATATTTTGATAAACATATGATCGACTCGACATTTATGACTCCGACCTTTTTAAAGGTACTTCAACAGCTTGACATAGGATCAATGCGTGTCGGGTACACCGGCGGTGAGATCGTATCCGGTATTGAGAGCCGTGGATTTGATGTGATAAATATTTACGGCCCGAGTGAGTTCGGATACCCGACATGCCACTTTAAGATTGACAGGGCATACGATAATACTCCCATAGGATATCCCACAAGGGGCAGTGAAATTGTGCTTCTTGATGAAAACGGCAAGGAGGCAGAGGAAGGAGAACTGTGCATATATCTTCCGTTCTTTCGCGGATATCATAATCTTCCGGAAGAGAATGAAAGAGCGTTTGTTATGATCAATGGAAGACGTTTTTTCAGGACTTCGGACTATGCTTCGCTTGATGAACAGGGCAGATATACCATTCTTGGTCGTGTCGATGAAATGGTCAAGATAAACGGAAACCGTGTGGAATTAGCAGAAGTGGAGAGTGCCGTTAAGAAGGCTTTTACCTTAGAGTTTTGTGCTGTAAAGGCATTTGAAGGAAGGAATGGGACACCTTTTCTCTGTGCATACTATAAGGCAGAGTGTGAACTTTCGCCGGATAATGCCTGCAAAATACTTAAGCCATATCTTCCCGACTACATGATACCCCGGCACTTTGTAAGGATTTCTAAGATACCTCTTAATCCAAATGGAAAGGTTGATAAGCTGAGACTTCCGGAGCCGGATGCGGATGGTATATCGGATACATATGAAGAGCCCGGGACCGATATACAAAGAACCTTATGTGAAGCATTTGAGACAGTTCTTGAATGCACAAGGAAAGTAGGTATAAATGATGATTTCTTTGAACTTGGCGGAGATTCGGTCACGGCCATGATGGTGATCATGAAATGCCAACTCAAGGGATTGTGTTTTCAGAAAATATATGAAGGAAAAACAGCAAAGGGAATAGAGACGCTTCTTAAAACCACAGGTCTTAAGGATGAAACAATATCTGATCCAAAGGTGCCGTTTGTGCGGGTTAACGCCTCTCAGGATTATCTTCTCCGTGTTCAGTCAAGGAATCCTAAGTCTTCGGTATTAAACCTTCCGATAAGATTCCGTTTTGATCCATCAGTCAACCTTGACCGGATGGCGGATGCTGTCAAAAAGGCGATCCTTCAGCACCCTTCGATATGCAGTACAATAGAAGAGACAGAAGAAGGCTATTTACAAAGGTTTGATAGAGATGTCTCTTTGGAAATCGTTCCGGAAAAGATGAGTGCAGAAGAGCTTGAGCTCGTGGTGAAAGATTTTGTAAAGCCGTTTCGTTTTGACAACACACCGATGTTTCGCTGCAGGCTGATAGAAACTCAGGGATCAAAGGAAGGACTGCTTGATATCTGTCATGCGGTATGTGACGGGAGATCATATCATAAGCTTCTTGAAGATATCGGAAATATATACAGGGATGAACCTGTTGCAAGGGATGAGTATATATCCATCCGTGCTGAAGAAAACAGTTTCAGGGATTCGGATGCTTTCAGGGATGAGATCGATCATTTCAGAAAACGTTATGACAGGGCAGGTTGTGCAACACTTCCCACACCCGATCATAACGACCGGAAAAATGTAGATGACAGGTTTGTGCTGGATTTTCCGTTTAACAGGGATGAGGTAAAGAAGATCAGTGATATGTACGGGCTTGGAAGTAATGGTTTTTATATCGCGGCTGCAGCACTTGCCCTTGCTTCAGACCGTGATGACGGAAATGTGGCCTTTACATGGACCTGGAACGGAAGGTCCGATATAAGAAGGATTGATTCGGTCGGATGTTTTACAAAAGATCTGCCAGTGACATTTGCACTTGAGGAAGGATTGTCCGTGGAGGGATTCCTGAAGGAAACAGTTGATCAGATCAAGGACGGGATCACCCACGGCAGGGTATCTTATTGGGAAGAAGTAGGTTCATATTATGGAGAAGACCTGCTTTGCCTTATTTTTCAGGGGGATATATATGATTACGGGGATAGTGACGAGATAGTAAGAGAGATATCCGAACTACCGTCAAAAAACATGGCGTGTAACAATAAAATGGATATGGAGATCCTGGACAGTCGTAATAGATTCGGAGTTTTGGTTGATTACGATGCCGGCGTCTATGAAAGAAGCACGGCAGAGGCTTTTGCTGATCTGTTCTGCAGAGCCTGCAGTGAACTTATAAACATTGTCGATCACTCTGTCAGCGTAAATGAACTTTTAAATCTATAGGGTATCTTCAGCTCAGCTTTTTCATGAATATCCATTTATGCGAGCCGATCTCATACCTTAGCTGATAGAGCATCCTCGTATCGTCGATCATTGAAGCGCAGGTATAAATAATGGATCCGCCTTTTCCTACGGTCATTTCTTTCCTGGCATGTATTTCATCTACATTCACAGTAATGAGCTCGTGTTCACCATTCTCATAGCGGAAGCGAAGAGGAGTTATATCGCCAAGCGTTGATGTCACAGCTATCAATTGTATCGGATAATTTGCCTCTGTTTCCATTTTATGCACCTATTGAAACCATATTCGGAAGGCATGGAAAAATATTATTAAATATATAAATCTATTAAAAGAAAAAAGGTTACTCAATGACAAAGATAAAATTAAAGTAAGAAAAAAAGCAAAAATTGTACACCACCTGTTACTCCATAGCAAATAGCCTTATCTTCTGGTGTATAGTCCGGAACAAATAGCGCAGAATCTCTGTAATCAAAAGCTTCTAGCTTTATCTGTGTATCACGTCTTCCAAATACAGGACTTTTTTCACTAAGTACTTTCTTTTCCATAAAGCTTAACGCTGAACCGCATAATATCATCATAATATTTTTGTCAAGCCACTGTGTATCAATATATTTCTGTAAAATTGAAAGGAGCGCTTCGTCCTTTTCAGCCCAATATGGTAGTTCATCTATTACAAGAATAAGCTTTTCGTCTGTGCTTGCGACCTTTTTTATGGTAATTAAGCTTGTCATCCGGCTGTTTGCATAATTTAAACAGGCAATTTGAAAAATCTGCAAGTCAATTGTTACTGTTCACAGGCAAACTGCGCACTCCGCTGCGCAGTTATGCCACAATAACTTTGACTGAACACTGGGTTTTGCCCATTGCCGTAGGCAATCTTAAATGGCAAAACCCGTTACTGGAGCACGCTGAAAGCGTGTGAACAGTAACAGTCAATTATTAAAAAATCATAAAAACTAAAGTAAATAAAAAAATTCCATCCTAACTCCTTAACTTTTTAGGGATGAATTGTATAGTTGATTATGGCAAAATGTACATAAATCTAAACAATGCATTGAGGCGTCTGGGAAGCGCCGTTTATGAGAAGGAGAGAAAATGGGAAGGAAAAAAATCATGAGGAGCCGCGCAGCAGTGGTCAGCATGGCTGTGATGCTTGCAGCTACGGGTGTTTCGCCTGTTGGCATTGCTGCGGCTCCGCAAAATGGGGAAACAAAAACATTTTCTAATCCGGTCATCTATTCTGATGTTCCGGATATCGACATGATCAGAGTAGGGAAAACTTACTACATGGTAAGTACAACAATGCATCTCTCACCCGGAGCTCCGATCATGAAGTCCACGGACATGGTCAATTGGGAGACCGTAAACTATGTTTATGACAGACTTGGCGAAAAAGATGAAATGAACTTAAGAAACGGCAAGTCAATGTACGGTAAAGGCCAGTGGGCTGCAAGTCTTGCATATCATAATGGTATTTATTACGTAGGATTTAATTCAAATACTACAGGGGAAGCCTACATATTTACTACAGATGATATCGAGAATGGTTCATGGAAGAGACATGAACTCGGAACTTCCATGCATGATATGGCTATCTTCTTTGACGGAGATACACCTTATGCTGTATATGGAAATTCTACTATAAGCTACAAGGAATTAAATGAGGATCTTTCCGGTATAAAAGAAGGCGGAAAGAGCGGAACACTTTTTAACGGAAACAAGAGTGGACAGGGATATATTGTTGGATCTGAGGGAACTCATGTCCTTAAAAAAGACGGTTATTATTATGTATTTAATATCAACTGGCCGCAGGGCGGAGTAAGGCAGGAAGTATGCCACAGAAGCAAGAGCTTCCCGGGAAATCCTTCTGACTGGGAAGATAAAGTTATCTTAAATGCAAATTTCGAGAACAACGGAACCAGAGCCGGAGTCGCACAGGGAGGTATCATAGATACAGAGGACGGCGAATGGTACGCATATCTTTTCCAGGATCATGGTGCTGTGGGAAGAACACCGGTCCTTACGGATTGTAAATTTGTAGATGGCTGGCCGATGCTCGGTAAAAACGGAGACGGAAAAACTGTAGAGCTTAAAATGGATATGCCGATAGAGTCAGATGGGGAAGACTCACTCACAAAATCCGATGAGTTCTATAATGATGCTGAGCACAGAGAATTTGAAGAGGGGTATTCCGAGGAAGCTCCTAAGGCATCAGATTCAACCGGAACAAAGAAAAAGAAGACTAATGAGAACAGGGCAAGGGTTGAGCTTTTTGTGAACGGTGATGTTTCCACAGGGGATACAGAGGGCTGGTCAATACCGGAGACAGAAAGGGCAGAGCTTGATATTGCATCGGTAAATGCAATGGCAGAGCCGGAAGAAGCCCGTGATGATGAAGAGGAAAATTACTGTATCTGGGTAAAGAACAGGCAGACCTGTGCAGGCGGTGCGTGCCAGGATATCAGCGGAAAGCTTGAAAAGGGGAAGGAGTATATCCTCACAGGCCGTCTGAGATATGATGAAGGACCTGCTGAAAAAGAATTCCATGTTGAGATACAGAACGGTGAAAATTATCTCTGGAGAGAGGATATAGTAAGTTTCAGGGCAAAGAAAGGTCAGTGGACGGAGTTTAAGGGAAAATATACCGTACATGATAAAAACGAGGATCATCCTTTCAATCCTGAAAGAAACCATATCTTCATTGAGACTCCATGGGTTTCAAGCCCGACTAAGGAGAGAGACCTCATGGATTTCTATGTAGATGATTTTTCATTTACGACGGAATCCGATGAGATAATGGAAAACGGGGATTTTGAAAAAGGTCTTGACGGTTGGGATAAGTATGAACATGTAGAAGGTACAGGGGATGTTGCTATAGAGGAATCCGATGAGGCTCACAGTGGTGAAAAATCTGCAGTGGCTGTAAACCGCGGCAAGACAAATGACGGAATCGGATATAGATTTGAGGATGATTTCGAGACGGGCTGCACTTATGCTTTCAGGGCATGGGTAAAGCAGGATCAGAATGAATCACAGACCATAAACATGACCTTGAGAACCGGAAAGGGTGAGAAATTCAACACCATAGGTTCGGCAGAGGCAAAGAAGGGCGAGTGGACTGAGATTTCAGGAACTTACACCTTCAAGGAAGATGATGATACATCCATTGACACGCTTTTCTTTGAAACACCATGGAAGAGCGCTGAGAACACAACAGACGAAGATCTTGTTGATATTTACGTGGATGATGTATCAGTTATAGAAAAGGCAGCTGCTCCGGCTGAGACAGCAAAGGGAGGAGAGAGCGACTATAACGGATCGAATCTTGATCTGGCATGGCAGTGGAATCACAATCCTGACAACAATAACTGGTCCCTTACCGATAGAAACGGCTGGCTCAGACTTACTACCGGCAAGAAGTGCGACAGCATCTTAGAGGCAAGGAATACCCTGACACAGAGGACTTTTGGCCCGACATGTGCAGGAAGCACAAAGCTTGATATCTCTAACATGAAGGATGGAGATATTGCAGGACTTGCAGCATTTTCTTATAATTATAGCTATATCGCCGTGAAAAAGACTAAAGACGGCGCAAAGCTTGTCATGGTCGATGCAAGTTCAAATGACTCAAAGAAAGAGGATTCACCTAAGGAGATCGCATCTGCAGACCTTGAGGGAAATACAGTTTACTTAAAGGATGAGTATGATTTTGCAGGCGGCGATAAGGTAAGCTTTTACTACAGTCTTGACGGCAAAGAGTGGAAAAAGCTCGGCAATACGGTCAAGATCAATTATGAACTGACCCATTTCATGGGAAGCCGTTTCGCACTCTTTAACTATGCGACAAAGACAAAGGGAGGATATGTTGATTTCGATTACTTCAGAGTATCTGATGCGATCACCGGTGAAAAGGGCGGACAGAAAGAAATGTCTGCATCACTCACAGGCTCTGAAAGCGAGATCATGGGTGTCATAAACGAAGAGCTTGAAGCAGAGCTTAAGCTCGGGAAGATTGAAAAAGGTTCACATAAAAAGTTGAAGGCATCTATAGCAATTCCGGAGATCATGGATGTTACGGATGTAGAATTCAACGACAAGGCAATAGAGGGAAGTGCAAGCTATAAATTCGCAAAGAACCGTCTGACTATCGAAGTAAAGGGAGACGATATCGGGTTCGATGCAGAGAATGACCTGTTTGCAAAGATCAAGCTCAAGCTTAAGGGCTATGCTGATAAGGATGAAACAGTAAATATCGTTACGGATTATATTAATCTTGACAACGGAAAATCCGATATAGATGTATCGGGAGCAAAACTCGCAGTAAAGCTTAAATATCTTGATACCGGTGCTATCGCAAAGAAACTTGGATATTCAAATCCGCTGGTATCACAGGAACTCGGTGCCGATCCTTACGCCATCGTATATAACGACAGGGTTTACGTTTATATGACAGCTGATGATTATCAGTATGATGCAAATGGCAATTTAAGGGATAACGGTTTTGAGTATATCAAGACTTTGAGAGTTATCTCCTCTGCGGATATGGTCAACTGGACCGATCACGGACAGATAAAGGTTGCCGGAAAAGACGGCGCAGCTAAATGGGCTAACAACTCATGGGCACCTGCCATCGCTTATAAGAAAATAGATGGCAAGGATAAGTTCTTCGTTTACTTCGCAAACGGCGGAAACGGAATCGGCGTTATTGAAGGCGATTCACCGATAGGTCCCTGGAAGGATCCGATCGGAAAGGCACTCATAAGCTATGGAACACCGGGATGTGAAGGCGTTGTATGGTGCTTCGATCCTGCGGTTCTGGTTGATGATGACGGAACAGGTTATGTTTATTTCGGAGGAGGAGTACCGAATGGAGGACAGAACAATCCGAAGACAGCCAGAGTCGTAAAGCTTGGGGATGACATGATAAGCCTTGACGGTCCTGCAAAGGAGATCGATGCTCCATGCATGTTCGAGGATTCGGGAATTTTCAAATACAAGGGGAAGTATTACTATAATTACTGCTCGAACTTTACATCACCTCATAAGGAAGGCTATCCGGGATATGGCACGATCTGCTACATGACAAGTGACAGCCCTATGGGACCTTTCAAATACGAAGGTGAGATGTTCGACAATCCGCAGAAATGGTTTGGAGTAGGCGGAAATAACCACCATGCAACATTCGTATTCAGAGGAAAGAGCTACTTTATCTATCATGCACAGACAGTAGCAAAGGAAGAGGGTAAAGCAAAGGGATACCGCTCAACCCATATCGATCCTATAGTTATAGATTCCAAGGGTAAGATTAAGCCTATCAAGGGTACATATCAGGGAGTAAGCCAGCTTAAGCCGGTAAATCCTTATGAGACCATTGAGGCTGAGACCATTGCTTGGAATAAGGGTATCAAGGCAAGAAATATCGATGATATGAATATGCAGCTTGAGTTCATCGATGACGGAGACTGGACAAGTATAGCCGGAGCAGACTTCGGGGAAAAGGGTGCAGGCAAGTTCAGTGCTCGCGTGTCATCGAAAAAGGGAGGAAAAATTGAGCTGCACCTTGACAGCCCTGAAGGAAGTCTTATCGGAACAGTTGAAGTTCCGGAGACTGACGGATATACAAAACTCGAGACAGAGGTTTCAAATGTCAAGGGCGAGAGAAATCTTTTCCTGGTATTTAAGGGAGAAGGAAAGGATCTGATGACTCTGGATAATTATAAATTCATCGAGTCAGAGGAAGCTCAGGAAGATCCTGAAAAACCGGTAACTCCGGAAGATCCAGAAACACCGGTAACACCGGATAAGCCGGACACACCGGTAACTCCGGATAAACCAGATACACCTGTAACACCGGATAAGCCAGATACACCTGTAACGCCGGATAAGCCAGACACACCTGTAACACCGGACAAGCCAGACACACCTGTAACACCGGACAAGCCTGATACACCGGATACGCCGGTAACACCGGATGAACCCGATACACCTGTAACACCTGATGAACCGGAAACACCGGAGACTCCTTCAGGAAACACAGTATCTCAGGCAGACCCGACAAAACCCGCAACTGAGCCTGCAGCAAAGGCAACAGCAGGAAACGGCAGCAGTTCAACAGCTGATCAGATCGCAGCAGAGGGCGACACAACAACGCTTAACTCTGCTGAGTCAGGTATCGTAACCGTAAACGCAGGTGCTAAAAAGCTTATTCTTAAAGGAGACAAAGGATCCTTCAAGCTTGTAAGTGGAAAGGGCGTAAAGGTTACAAAGAAGGGCAAGCTTATTGTAAGAAAGAAAGCGTCAAAAGCTGTAATAGAGTATACTGTTGGAGGAAAGGCTGTAACAAAGACTCTTAATGTTGAAAAGCCTTCGATCGCAAAGAAGCTTAAGACAAGCGAAAGCTTTGCAGAGATAAGCCTTGAGGATACTGCTATCAAAACAGCTGTATGGACAACAAATAAGCAGAGCATTGCCAAGGTTTCCGTATCACCTGATGGAAAGCACATCAGACTGACATCTTCAAAGAAGGGTACGGTAAAGCTTATAGCTGAAATTAACGGCAGAAAATATAGCTGCAGAGTTAATTTCAAAAAGTAATATAATATAAAGGTATTAGGTTCAGTTCCCACCAGCTGACTTCTAATATAAACCATTTAGGAATCCGATCCGCCAGTCGGGTTCAGGGGGAGGCCCTCATCGTTAATTCGATGAGGGCTTAAGCCGTATACAGGGATAAGAGGTATATGCTAAATGATCAGATTTATAAATAAATTAAAATTCAGAGAAAAAGGAATAGTGATCCTTACGGTCAGTATACTTATACCGATGATCCTGACTAATCTTTTTTTCTTTCGTTCAATAGAAAAAGAGAGAGTAAACCAGACGAAGGCGGGAATGGAAAATAAGGGGAATCAGATTGAATATGAGATTAAGAATACAGTGAGGGATCTGATATCCATTGCTGATTATCTGAAAAGACAGAAAAGCCTCGACAGTTTTTTAAGGGGAAAATATAGAAATGAGGCTGACTATTATAAGGCATATAATGATCTGATGGAAAACAACCTGATACAGTATTATTACACAGTCCAGTCAACCTGGGGGATAAAAATATTTACCGAAAATGATGCCATTGTCAACGGAAGATATTTTATAAATATGGATATCGTAAAAGATCAGTCACCCTTCAGAGAATTTATCGGATCGGGACAGGATTTTAAGCTTATATATTTTTATGAGGATGGCGAAAGAAAAGGCTACATTCCGAAAGGACGGCATATAGCAGTGCTTGAAAGATTAGATTATTTCGGAAGAAATGACATGATAATGCTGGAGCTTGATTATTCTGCGCTTCAGAAAAATATCATGAGGATCTGCGATAAAGAAGATTTTTATATTTATGATAAAGATGGCTATATCATAATTTCCTCGGGAGAAAATGACTACAGGGATATGCCTTTTGAAAAAATAACAGAGAAGATGGATAAGGGGATTGTTTCGGAAAGAGCAGTGAAGGTTTACGGAGAGGAATTTAAGATACGTCTGCGTGATAAAAATGAGGGCTGGTTCCCTATGCAGACTGAGGAAAAAATTGTGATAATTCTCCTCTACCTTTTTGATCTGATCCTGCCATCTATCGTTCTTTACATCATATACCGTTCGATAAATGACCGTCTTACGGCTGTGGGACGGAACCTTGAAAAAATAAAAAATGGTAGATATGAAATTATAGATATAGAAGAATCGGGAGATGAGCTTGGAAAAGTCGTTAAAAGCTATAACCTGATGGTGGAGACGATAAAGGAGCTTATAGAGACAGTTTATAAAAATAAGGAAAGAGAGCAGGAGCTGAGTATAGCAAAGAAACAGGCTGAAATACATGCTCTGCAGAGCCAGATAAATCCGCATTTTATGTTCAATGCGCTGGAGAGTATAAGGATGCACAGCCTTATAAAGGGAGAGGAGGAAACGGAGAAGATCCTAGAGAGCTTTTCGACGCTTTTAAGAGAAAGTGTCCAGTGGGATGGCGACAGGATCACTGTAGAGCAGGAGTTTAAGAACGTCGAGAGGTATTTAAGAATTCAAAAATACAGATTTGGCAGCAGGCTGGAATATTCAGTAAAAGTCATGGAGGACTGCAAAGCTCATTTAATACCTAAATTTACAGTCCTTACCTTTGTAGAAAATGCCTGCATTCATGGGATAGAGAAAAGCGAGAATGGCGGATCGATCTCCGTTATCGCTTCGTGCGATGAAGATTTTATATATCTGGAAATATTAAACAGCGGGATCGGTATGACAGAAGATGAACTTTCGGAATTAAGGAGAAAAATCGCGGAGGCAGATATCAGTTATTTAGAATCCGCGAAGAAAAGTATCGGAATAATCAATACGGTTATAAGATTGAAACAGATTTACGGAGAAAAGGTATCTATAGAAATTAACAGCTCGGTTTCCGGCGGAACCGAGGTAATGATCATTGGTGGAGTTGATGTAAATGAGGATAATGATAGTTGATGATGAACCTTTTATCAGAGAGGGTTTTAAGAAGCTTCTTGAAATGGCAGATGCGGATCTGAGCGTTGTTGCAGAGTTGGGAAACGGCAGGGAAGCTTTGGAATATTTAGAAAAAAACAAGGTCGATCTGATTTTTGCGGATATAAAAATGCCAGGAATGACAGGGCTTGAAATGGTAGAAAAAATTCGTGAGAAAAAACTGTCAGATGCGGAAATAGTGATCCTGACGGGATTTGCGGATTTTGAATATGCAAGAAGAGCCATGAAGCTCGGTATCAGAGATTATCTCTTAAAACCGGTTCAGCTTAATGAGCTGAAGAAATTGCTTAGGGAAATTTCTGATGGAAAGTCAGAAATTAAAAATACGGGAGAAGCAAGGGAAAGTATTTTTAATCTGAATATAAGGCAGAAGGATGTCGATCTTTTGACGGATGCGATAAGGAAAAATGATGCGGAACTCATAAAGAAATACGCTTCGATCATTTTTAGGGAGCTGCGTTCTGATGGTGTAAATGCTGAAATGGTCAACGCAGTTATTTATCATATTCTTTTTTGTCTCCTTGAACTGGCGCGGGAATTTGACAATGAGCCGGAGGAGGCGGAACTTATGCAATATATAGACAGGGAGCCTTTTGAGGAAATGATCGCCGAAGGTGACGACAATGATATTTCGGATTTCCTTTTGGACTATGCGGATTTTCTGGAAGAGACGAGAAATCAGGAAAGACGAGGGATCATCGAGGATGTGGATGACTATGTGGAGGGGCATTACCGCGAAAATCTGAGCCTAAAGGAACTTTCACAGAAATTCTATGTAAATAAGGTATATTTAGGACAGCTTTTTAAGAAAAAACACGGAATGCTTTTTAAGGATTATATAACGCTTTTAAGGGTCAATGATGCGGAAAAGATGCTTACGGAGACTGATCTGAGGGTTTATGCGATAGCTGAGGAGCTTGGATTTTCAAATGCAGACAGCCTGATCGGAAAATTTTTGCAGTTAAAAGGTGTTACTCCTAATCAGTACAGGATCAGAAGCAGGATGAGAAATGGGAATTAAGAAAAAGATTTTATTAGTGCTTATTCTGGCAGCGGCAATTATATTTATAATTTTCAGGATCGGGAAATTTGATCAGACTCAGGAAGTGAAAGAATATACGGCTTTTTTTGCCATAACGGGGCCTGATGAGAATAAAGAGAGCAGGCTCAGAAGGAAAATTGCCGAGATAGTCGGGGCAGAAGCTTATGCGGAAAAACTTTCAGGACAGACAGCGGAGGAAAAAATTGCAAGCTTCATAGCGGCGGGTGAGTATCCGGACTTTATTGACGGCAGCAATGCAACGGACATGCTGATAGAAGCGGGAGCACTTATTCCGCTGGAGGATAAGATAGAGGATTATCCGAATTTAAAGAAATATTTGACTGAAGAGCAATGGGAATCATTGAAAAAAGAAGACGGGCATATTTATTTTATCCCTCCATACGGGGTAGTAAATGGGAAGTCTACAGCGACAATGCCATCGGGAGAGGCGTTCTGGATACAGAAAAGGGTCTTAAAATGGGCAGGATATCCAAAGGTTAAAACTCTGGATCAGTATTTTGATCTGATAGAGGATTACAGGGATGCAAATCCGGTGACCAATGGGGGTGAGACCATTGGATTTGAGATTTTGTGCGATGACTGGAGGTATTTCTGTCTCGAAAATCCGCCAATGTTTCTGGCGGGATATCCGAATAATGGCTGCGCTATTGTAGATGAAAAGACCGGAAAGTGTGGGATTTATGATACACTCCCGGAGGCGGAGCAGTATTACAGGAAGTTAAATGAGATTTATAATAAGGGACTCATAGACAGGGAGACTTTTACGCTCTCTTACGATCAGTATCTGCAGAAGCTTTCTTCAGGAAGGGTGCTTGGTATGGTCGACCAGTACTGGGAGATCATTGATGCGGAAAGCAGCTTAAAAAGCAATGGGATGGATGAGTATAGTTATATCCCTCTTCCGATCGTTGCAAATGAAGATATTGAGGGAAATTATTTATGCAGGGAAAATAAATTGAACACGGCATCCGGAATAGGCATCAGTGTCAGCTGCAGGGATGTTGACGGAGCGTTATCATTTCTCGATGGACTTTTGTCGGAAGAAGTCATGCTCCTCAGAAACTGGGGAGAAGAGGGGATTGACTACGAGGTTGACTCTGATGGGCGTTTCTACAGGACGGAGGAGCAGACTGCAAACTGGAAAAACGGAGAATTTCTTGAAAAAAATAAATGTCCCTATTCGCAGTTTCCGGGATATGAGGGGATGCTTCCGGATAATATAAATACTGTAAAGCCGGGGGAGCAGCCGGAGATTTTTTATGCGTCACTTTCTGAAGCTGACCGCGAGATCATGGATGCATATTCCCACAAAACCTGGAAGGAATTTTTAGGGGAAGAAAAGGATGGGGCAGAATGGTTTCCGCTCTATTCGGTCACATCTGACTGGGACAGTTTCACGGATTATGGCAGGGCAAAGCTTGAGATGGAGCGTATCAAACGTAAGTGGCTGCCGCAGGTCATCATGGCGGAGAAGGGACAGTTCGATGAAAAATGGAAGGAATACATGGCCGACTATGATATGAATGTCGATAAAGAGGCGTATATCAAACGCTTAGATTATGAGGTCGAGAGACGAAGGGAGTGAGATATGATAAGGTCTTAAGTTCTTTTGCTGTGTTAAATACTTTTTCTTACAAATGAACACATATAGATTTTTGATGCAAAGCCTCAAAAATCCCGCAAACAAGCCATTAAATGTGGCTGCGTCACGGGCTTGTTTGCCACTTGTTATACGTTATCACACGGAACCCGCAGTTACTGAATATATATGTTTATTGTTTTTTGTGATTCTCCTGTCTCCTATTGCATAGTTCGTGATAATAAAAGTCTTATATATACTTTACATGCTGATATTAAAGTGATATTATCTGTTTTGCATTTCTTTTTGCAAATATCATATCTGATCCGCATATGCGGAATTAAAAATTTTCAAGGAGTAGTAAAAAAATTGAATAAGGAAAAAGAAAACCCTCTTTATTCTGACAGCGCGTATGATGACGCTTTCAGGACGATGGAGACGAAGTGTGATGATCTGGTGATTCCCTTTGTAAATCACATGTTTGGCGAGAATTATGATAAAACTGCCAAAATAAAACGACTGAGGAATGAACAGTTCATCGAGCATGAGAACAAATCTGAAGAAAGGAGGATCACGGATTCAAGCTTTGAGATAGAGTTTGAAAAGGTTGTAAAGAGATATCATCTGGAGTGCGAAAGCAAAAAATATGACGGTTCGATATTGATAAGGATATTTGAGTATGACAGCCAGATTGCTTTGGAGAACTCTGTAAGAGATATTTTTACAATGAGATTTAAGTTCCCAAATTCCGGGCTCTTATTGCTGCGGAAATCAGAAAAGGCACCGGATAGAGGAATCATAGAACTTGAGATGCCTGATGGAAATATAGCATCTTATAATGTATCAATTGTAAAAATGTCTGATTATGATATAGACAGCATTTTTGAAAAGAAGCTTTACATGCTTATCCCGTTTTATATTTTTAATTTTGAAAATGAATTTGATGAGATAAACAGGGATGAAAAGCGGTTAGAGAAGCTCTTTGATGACTATCGTATCATCTATGAAAGACTGAAAAAAGAAGTTGAAAGAGGTAACTTGTCGCTCCTATCTTTCAGTGCTATCATAAGATTAATAAACAGTGTAGCCTATAAACTGACTCTAAAACGAGAAAAGATTCGGGAGAAGGTGGTAGACGTTATGGGTGGACAGGTACTGGATTTACCGGAGTTTAAGCTGTATGACCAGGGTAAGGCAGATGGAATACGCGAAGGCAGAGCCGATGGACTGCGCGAAGGAGTTCGTGAAGGCAAAAATGATGCTATTAAGATTTTTGTAAAAGAGTATATAAAGGATGGTTTGAAAGATGAAGTGATTAAGGAAAAGCTTCAAAAGATGTTTGGACTATCTGAGAAAGAAGCTGAAAAACTATTAAATAATTGCAAATGATCTTTGTTACATGATCATTTGCTTACAGAGCTGATGGCGTACTTTAAGGCATGAGTATGAAATGAGCTCATGGGGACGTAGTATAGGGCTCAAAATGTAAGTGGCTGCTTTTAGGATATTTCCTGTTGCGTTGATCGGCTTATCTGTTTCCAACGAGGGACGCTTTCGCTGCAAGTGAAAAATCGCAGCGGTACTAATGCCGCAAAATACGCGGCAAAAGTACCGGCGTTCTCCATTCCCCACTTTGGATTTGTTAATCATCTACAACTGACTTAGGAACTGTTCATAAATAATTTCTATTTGCCACTCAACTCATTGTATACTGAGTCTCATAAAATACAATAATTTACGCATAACATAAAACCTGAGACACAGAATAAAGGTACATATAAATATACACTAACTTAAAGTAAACTGTTCCTACATTTCTACAGCAGATCAAAGGTATACAATTTATGTATACACCACTTAATAAAATACAATTATTTTCATATAAAATAAAACCCAACAGATAAACTGTGGTACTATAAAATATATAACAAATTAATTTTTTATGAAGATATCGATCAGGGGATTAAATCTTCATAAAAGCTATGTGTATAGTTGACAAGAGAGGAGAAAAGTACATGAACAAAAAAGGGTTATCTCTTTTGCTCGCGGTTTCAATGCTGTTCACAATGAATAGTGTTGCTTTTGCAGAAGAGGCGGTAGTTGAGGAAACAGCAGTTACAGAGGAAGCAGCTGCAGAGGACGTTACGGTAGAGGAAGTAACGGCAGAATCGGATGAGACAGTTGATGAGCAGTATGACAGCAGTGATGCTGATGATTGGAAGAATTATGATATCGATTATACTAAGCTTACATGGA
Organism: Lachnospiraceae bacterium C1.1; assembly: GCA_030434875.1. NCBI lineage: Bacteria > Bacillati > Bacillota > Clostridia > Lachnospirales > Lachnospiraceae > Lachnospiraceae bacterium C1.1. The sequence goes on from JAUISW010000001.1 coordinate 3,918,056, forward strand.
CGCAGAGTATAAATGGAAGCTCTAAGACTTACTTTGATGTGGGTACTACAACTCCACCTTATACGGGAAAGAAACTGTCTGCTGAATACTTAGCGATTTATTTATATAATGAAGAAGCGGGATATAAAGTTCCTGTAAAAAAAATAAAGACAAAGGCCAAGGCAAATGCTACAGGTTACGTAACTTACACGATTGCAGGGTTATGGGATTGGAAGGAAATACAGGGATATGTAAATGGAAGCTTTACCCACAATATACCTGAAACAACAGCAAAAGCTTTATATAAGCAGGCAAAATCAGATTTGAAGTCAGCAAAGAATACTGAGCTTACAGCATATATTTGTCCGAGATGGATAAGCGGATCTGTAAGTAATGCTTTGATAAAGACATTAAAGAAGAATAAATCTCTGTCAACAAATGATCTTAGCTATACTTATGAAGGCAGACCAGCTAAGGTAGGTAGCTCTGTTATAGTTAATGCAAAGAATGGCAAGGTAAAGAATGTTAAGCTTGTAAATGTTTCTTATAAGTATAATGTTTATGATCCTACATTTGTTGGAAGTAAGAGAAGAAATAATTCATCCTATAAGATTAAAATTAGCACAACAACGTTGAAGAAAGGTGTCGATTACACTGTAAGCGGCGATGTCATCAACTTTAATGGAAGTGCTACATGTAGTGGTTATGGCTCGTTCAAGGCCATGGATTAATCCATATAAAAATGATAATGAAAGGGCGGTTTCGGCAGATTTGCCGGAACCGCTTTTCTATATGGATTTTCTCGTCTGCGAAAGCAACACTATTCATTGTGAACAGCATTGAAACCGCAAGTAAAAGAGCTACCCCCTTTTTTGTTCATGTACTTTTCTCGTTACTGTTCACAGGCAAACTGCGCACTCCGCTGCGCAGTTATAAAGTGGTGTATACATAAATTGTACGCATTTTGACCTGATGTGGAATTGTAAGAGCAGCAGGGATTCGGAGTAATTCACTTTCCAACGTGGAGATGGGCGGCGTGACTGTTCAGGGTACCTGAACAGTTACAATTATTCGTATGTCCTTGCGACAATTTCAAATCGTGGAAGGAGCAGGGAAACATAACCGTGTCCTGTGGAGGTGATTATTCCTCTTTTTATGAGTCTGGCACGATATTTTGAGAAAACAGAGGATGTCATACCGGTCTTCTTACATATTTCACTGACTTTTGTATCATCATTTTTTATTGCCAGAACAACATCTTTGTCCTGCCTTGACAGAGAGAACCATATTTTCTGGTATACAAAATCGTCCAGCATATCATCAAGCTTTAATAGAATATCAGTTAATTCCATTTCATCTCTATGCTCATAATATAGAAGACCAAGTGCCTGAAAAGCAAAAGCATATCCCTTTGTTATTTTTGCGAGTTTTTTTGCGCTTTCTCCATCAATTTGAAAAATATCTGCGTATTGTTTTGCTATTTGGTGCAGGCTAAGAGGCGCCAGAGATATTTTTGGGGTTCTCAGCAAAAAAGTCAGAGCCGGATCATTTTGGATTGCGTAAATATTTTCGTATAAGCCGGTCATTAACAAAAAAACAGGGTAATCCTTCCTTACAAATATCTGGAACTGGCTTGCAAAGTGACGCATATTATCATTATGCATTATCTCATCGATAGTAATGAGTACCTTCTTGTTATGCTTTTTTAACGAAGACAGTACGTTATCTATGATACTAACGTTGTCCTGAGGAGTATCGTTTCCATTAACACCAATAGCAAAACCGGCAATTGATATATTAAAACCCTGTTTAAGAAAATCCGGCATTTTTTTGCAGGAGTCAATTAAACGCATAGCACAGTCGTTTATCAGATTTTGTGTAGAGTTCAGATCTATTACGACCCAGTCCCTGTTTTTACCAAGCTCATTTGCTATGGAAGTCATGAGGACAGTTTTTCCGCTTCCTCTTATTCCTTCTATAATGTAGGCCTGGCTGATAGGATTATCGGCTTCAAATGTACTCAGGATCATATCTGTATTTTCATATCTGGATATATATTCGTTGGGTTGTTTTCCAAAGGTAAGGGTAAAGGGGTTATTCTTTTTCATAATGTCGCATCCTTTCATAAATTTTCATAATTTATTATACTTTCATAATTCATCATAATTCAATATATTTTCATAATTCATCATAATTCATCATATTTTCGCTAAACTTTCATGCATGGCTGATGCCGTGCGCTTTTCTATCTTGACAAGCCCTTTAATAATTCAGTATAATAAAGCAGTTGTTGGAAAACAATAATTTAATAATGAATAAAGGCTATGACGAAAAATCACTTCCGAGCTGTGACTCTGAACGGTACGCCGAAAGGCGGCTCATTAAGTCGATCCGTATTCATCTCACGTTACAGAGATGGCACATGATGGTGTGTATAGGTGGTACAACGGAAAACAAAGAGGCTCCGCCCTATAGACAATATAGGACTGAGCCTCTTTTTTAAAATTTTGGAGTTGGACAAACGGATTTTTAGTCAAGGTCCAATCAGTGTAACCAGAGGAGGAAATTTAGAATGTACGAGAAAGTCAATACTGATCTGAACTTCGTCTCAAGAGAAAAACAGATCGAGAAATTCTGGAAAGATCATGATATCTTCGAGAAGTCAATGGAACAGAGAAAACAGGGTGAGACCTACACATTTTATGACGGACCGCCAACGGCAAACGGAAAACCGCATATCGGTCACGTTCTTACCCGTGTTATCAAGGATATGATCCCTCGTTACAGAACTATGAAGGGCTATTATGTACCGAGAAAGGCCGGCTGGGATACACATGGACTTCCGGTAGAGCTTGAAGTAGAGAAAAAGCTCGGTCTTGACGGCAAGGAGCAGATAGAAAAATACGGACTTGAGCCGTTTATCAAAGAATGTAAAGAGTCAGTATGGAAATATAAGGGGATGTGGGAGGACTTCTCATCATCCGTTGGTTTCTGGGCAGATATGGAGAAGCCTTATGTAACTTATGAGGACAACTATATTGAGTCTGAATGGTGGGCACTTAAAAATATCTGGGACAGAGGCCTTCTTTACAAGGGCTTTAAGATCGTTCCTTACTGCCCTCGCTGCGGCACTCCTCTTTCCAGCCACGAGGTTGCCCAGGGCTATAAGAACGTTAAAGAGCGTTCGGCTATCGCACGTTTCAAGGTTAAGGATAAGGACGAGTACATCCTTGCATGGACAACCACTCCCTGGACACTTCCTTCCAACGTTGCACTTTGCGTAAATCCTGAGGAAACCTACGTAAAGGTACACACAGCAGACAATTATACATATATCCTTGCAGAGGCTCTTTTAGAGAAGGTTTTAGGCGGAGAGGAAAATCCCTGCTCGCCTTATGAAGTTCTCGAGAAGTGCAAGGGTACAGACCTTGAGCATACAGAATATATCCCGCTTTTTGACTGCGCAGGCGCAGAGGCTGCAAAGCAGAAAAAGAAGGCTCACTTCGTAGTATGCGACGGATATGTAACCATGGAAGATGGTACCGGTGTAGTTCACATCGCACCTGCATTTGGTGAAGACGATGCCCGCGTAGGAAGAAAATACGACCTTCCTCTCGTACAGTTCGTTGACAGCCAGGGTAACATGACTAAGGAGACTCCTTTTGCAGGACTTTTTGTTAAGAAGGCAGATCCGGAAGTATTAAAAGACCTTGAGGCCAGAGGACTTCTCTTCAGTGCACCGAGCTTCGAGCATGACTATCCTTTCTGCTGGAGATGCGATACCCCGCTTATCTACTATGCAAGAGAGTCATGGTTCATAAAGATGACAGAGGTTAAGGATGAACTTTTAGAGAATAACAGCCAGATTAACTGGATCCCAGAGACTATCGGAACAGGACGTTTCGGAGAATGGCTCAGAAACATCCAGGACTGGGCTGTTTCGAGAAACCGTTATTGGGGAACACCGCTTAATATCTGGGAATGCCCTGACTGCGGAAAGAGAATCTCCATCGGATCGAGGGAAGAGCTCTATAAGCTTTCCGGAAACGAGAAGGCAAAGACTGTAGAGCTTCACAGACCTTATATTGACGAGATTCTTTGCGAATGCCCTGAATGTAAGGGAAAGATGAAGAGAGTATCGGAGGTTATCGACTGCTGGTTTGATTCGGGAGCAATGCCTTTCGCACAGCATCATTATCCTTTTGAGAATGAAGAAGTATTTAAGAGACAGTATCCTGCAGCTTTCATTTCAGAGGCTGTAGACCAGACAAGAGGATGGTTCTATTCACTTCTTGCCGAGTCAACACTTCTTTTCCATTCACCGGCATACAAGAACGTTATCGTTTTAGGACTTGTGCTCGATGAAGACGGAAACAAGATGAGTAAGTCAAAGGGAAATGCCGTAGATCCTTTCGATGCACTGCAGAAACACGGTGCAGATGCGATCCGCTGGTATTTCTACGTAAACAGTGCGCCCTGGCTTCCTAACCGTTTCCACGACAAGGCAGTTGTCGAGGGACAGAGAAAGTTCATGGGAACACTCTGGAATACTTATGCATTCTATGTACTTTATGCAAATATCGACGGCTTTGATGCTTCGAAATACAGCCTTGACTATGAGAAGCTTTCCGTAATGGATAAATGGCTTCTTTCAAAGCTTAATTCTACTATCAAAGAAGTTGACAACGACCTTGAAAATTATAAGATCACCGAGGCTGCAAAGGCATTACAGGAATTTGTTGATGAAATGAGTAACTGGTATGTTCGCCGCTCAAGAAAGAGATATTGGGCAAAGGGCATGGAGCAGGACAAAATAAATGCCTATATGACCCTTTACACAGCCCTGCTTGAGATTTCAAAGGCTGCTGCACCGATGATCCCCTTCATGACAGAGCAGATCTATCAGAATCTTGTATGCAGCTCTGATAAGAACGCACCTGAGTCGATCCATCTCTGCGATTATCCGACAGTTGACGAGAAATTTATCGACAAGCAGCTCGAGGATGATATGGAAAAGGTAGTCGACATTGTAGTTCTCGGCCGTGCAGCAAGAAATGCCTGCAATATCAAGAACAGACAGCCTCTTCCTCAGATGTTCGTACGTGCAGACGGAGCTCTTTCTGATTTCTACAAAGAGATCATTGAGGATGAGCTTAATGTAAAGAAGGTAGATTTCACAGATGATGTCCGTGAATTTACCACATATAACTTCAAACCGCAGCTTCGTACAGTAGGTCCTAAGTACGGTAAGGTGCTCGGAAAGATCAAGGAGATCCTTTCATCTCTTGACGGAAATGATGCAATGGATAAACTTGAGGCTGACGGATGTCTTAAATTTGACGCAAACGGTACAGAGGTTGTATTATCAAAGGAGGATCTCCTTATTGAGATGAGCCAGAAGGAAGGATACGTTGAACAGGGTGATGCTAACGTAACAGTCGTATTTGACACCAATCTTTCCGAGGAGCTCATTGAAGAAGGTTTCGTAAGAGAACTTATCTCAAAGATTCAGACAATGAGAAAGGAGGCCGGTTTTGAAGTCATGGACAAGATCACGATCTCACTGGAGGGCAATGACAAGCTCGGAGCTTATCTAGAAAACAACAAAGATTATGTGATGAAGGAGGCCATGGCTGATAACGTAACTATCGGTAACGCAGGGGGATATTCCAAAGAGTGGAATATCAATGGTGAGCATGTTAAGCTTGGCGTTGAAAAGATTTAAGATCAGGCAGTAAGTTAATTTTGACGGCTGAGCGGGCGAGGAGGAACTATTGTTCAATTCACGTAAGTTCGACAAGGAAAAATTCAAGAAGTCTATTGAAGAAAATGTCAAGGTTCTTTTCAGAAAGACCATAAAAGAGGCAGATATGCAGCAGCTTTTTCAGGCTGTCTGCGTATCTGTAAAGGATGACATCATCGAGAACTGGATGAGCACACAGAAGGCCTATGAAGAAGAGGATCCCAAAATCGTTTATTACATGTCCATGGAATTTCTTATGGGACGCGCATTAGGTAATAATCTTATTAACCTTTGCGAGTACAAGGAAGTAAAAGAAGCATTGGATGAAATGGGAATCGACCTTAATGCGGTTGAGGATCAGGAGCCTGATGCAGCTTTAGGAAATGGCGGCCTTGGACGACTTGCCGCATGTTTCCTCGATTCACTTGCAACTTTAGGATACAGCGCTTATGGATGCGGTATCCGTTACCGTTATGGTATGTTCAAGCAGAAGATACGTGACGGATACCAGATAGAAGTGCCTGATGACTGGCTTCGTGAGGGCAATCCTTTCGAGCTCCGCCGTCGTGAATATAAAAAGGAAGTTAAATTCGGCGGCTATGTAAAGGTCATAACTGATGAAAAGGGCAGAAATAAGTTTATTCAGGAGGATTATCAGTCAGTTCAGGCTGTTCCTTATGATATGCCTATAGTCGGTTACGGGAATGGCATCGTAAATACGCTCCGTGTATGGGATGCCGAGCCTGTAGAGTGCTTCCAGCTTGATTCCTTTGACAAGGGTGATTACCGCAAAGCGGTAGAGCAGGATAACCTTGCCAAAAATATAGTAGAGGTTCTTTATCCGAATGATAATCACTATGCAGGTAAAGAGCTCAGACTTAAACAGCAGTATTTCTTTATTTCAGCTTCTGTTCAGGAAGCGGTAGCAAAATATATGAGAAATCATGACGATATCCATAATTTTGCAGAAAAAAATATTTTCCAGTTAAATGATACCCATCCGACAGTGGCAATCCCTGAGCTCATGAGAGTCCTTATGGATGACTACGATCTGTCATGGGAAGATGCATGGGAGGTTACTACAAAGACCTGTGCATACACGAACCATACGATCATGTCGGAGGCTCTTGAAAAGTGGCCGATAGAGCTTTTCTCAAGGCTGCTTCCCAGAGTTTATCAGATAGTTGAGGAGATCAACCGCAGATTCTGCCTGAGAATACAGGAAATGTATCCGGGACGTCAGGACAAGATCAGGAACATGGCGATCATCTATGACGGACAGATCAGGATGGCATATCTTGCCATCGTTGCCGGTTTCTCTGTAAACGGTGTCGCAAGACTTCATACAGAAATCCTGAAGAACAGAGAGCTTCATGATTTCTATGAGATGATGCCTAAGAAGTTCAATAATAAGACTAACGGTATCACACAGAGAAGATTTTTGCTTCATGCCAATCCGCTTCTTGCAGACTGGGTAACAGATCATATAGGTCCTGAATGGATCAAGGATCTTTCAAAGATCAAGGGCGTTGAAATATATGCCGATGATAAGAAGGCGCAGAAAGAGTTCATGAATATCAAATTCAGGAATAAAGAGCGTCTTGCAAAGTATATCTTAGATCACAACGGCATTGTCGTTGATCCGAGATCGATATTTGATGTACAGGTAAAGAGACTTCATGAGTACAAGAGACAGCTCCTGAATATACTTCATGTTATGTATCTTTATAATAAGATAAAAGCCAATCCCGGCATGGACTTCTATCCCAGGACGTTTATCTTTGGCGCAAAGGCAGCTGCAGGCTACAGAACAGCAAAGCTTACGATCAAACTTATAAATTCTGTTGCTGATGTTGTTAATAATGATGAATCGATTAATGGAAAGCTTAAGGTTGTATTCATTGAGGATTACAGGGTTTCAAATGCCGAGATAATTGTTTCAGCGGCTGATGTTTCTGAGCAGATTTCTACAGCTTCCAAGGAGGCTTCCGGAACCGGAAACATGAAATTTATGCTTAACGGTGCCCTGACGATCGGAACGATGGATGGTGCCAACGTAGAGATGGCTGAGGAAGTCGGCAAAGACAATATGTTTATTTTCGGACTGTCTGCTGACGAAGTTATCGAATATGAGAAGAACGGCGGATATAATCCGATGGATATATTCAATAATGACAGGGATGTAAGGGATGTTCTCACGCAGCTTGTTAACGGTTTTTATTCAAAAGATGACCCGGATATGTTCCGTGACCTCTACAATTCACTTTTGAATACAAAATCCACATCAAAAGCTGATACTTACTTCATACTGAAAGATTTCCGTTCTTATGCGGATGCGCAGGAGAAGGTTGAGAAGCAGTATCGTGACAGCGATCTTTGGGCTAAGAAGGCTATTCTCAATACTTCTGCAGCAGGAAAGTTCTCATCCGACAGAACCATTCAGGAATATGTTGATGAGATCTGGCACTTAGACAAGGTAACATTGCCAAAGAAGGCAAAGAAATAATTTAACGGTTAAAGAGCTGGATGCGCAGCAATCTGGCTCTTTTACTATATACAGAGATATTTGTTACTGTTCACAGGCAAACTGCGCACTCCGCTACTCTGTACGCTATTTCACTAAGTGCTGAAGCACTAAGTGAAATATGTGTGCGCAGTTATGCCACAATAACTCTGACTGAACACTGGGTTTTGCCCATTGCCGTATGCGCATAATACTTAGCGAAGCAAAGCTGAGCTTAGTATATGCCACACAGAGGGGGCAATCTTAAATGGCAAAACCCGTTACTGGAGCACGCTGAAAGCGTGTGAACAGTAACAGATATTTTTACTTATGGCAGAAAGCCGCATTTGCGGTCTTTTTAAACTTTTACTAAAAATTTTTTTAAGCAAAGGAGAGATCAGACATGGTTGATGCAGTAAAGGTAAACGGAGGGGGAGTTTTCATCCGAAACGGAAGGGAGATCGTTTCGGATGCAGGAAGCATTTCTGTAACAAAAGACGAGGCTAAGAAGGGAACTATAGCCTACAGTATTCTTGAGAAACATAACACAGCAGCTGATATGAATAATCTCAAGGTTAAGTTTGACTGTATTACATCACACGACATTACTTATGTTGGAATTATTCAGACTGCAAGAGCTTCAGGACTTGAAAAATTCCCCATTCCCTACGTACTTACAAACTGCCATAATTCGCTCTGCGCTGTAGGCGGAACGATCAATGAAGATGACCATGTATTCGGTCTTTCTGCTGCAAAAAAATATGGCGGAATCTATGTACCGCCTCACCAGGCAGTAATCCATCAGTATGCGAGAGAAATGCTCGCAGGCTGCGGAAAAATGGTACTTGGGTCTGATTCACACACACGTTACGGTGCGCTCGGGACCATGGCAATGGGAGAAGGCGGCGGAGAGCTTGTAAAACAGCTCCTCGGACAGACCTATGACGTGGCATATCCGGATGTTGTGGCAATCTATCTTGACGGAGAAGTCGGATACGGAGTAGGACCTCAGGACGTGGCTCTTGCCCTTATCGGAAACCTCTTTAAGGACGGAATCGTTAAGAACAAGGTAATGGAATTCATCGGTCCCGGTGTTGCCAAGCTTTCGGCTGATTTCAGGATCGGAATCGATGTAATGACCACTGAGACCACCTGCCTTTCATCTATCTGGGAGACAGATGAGACAGTAAGAGAGTTCTACGAGATCCATGGACGTGAGGGTGAATATAAGGAGTTAAGGCCGGCTGAGACAGCTTATTATGATGAGCTCGTAACTGTTGATCTTTCCGCTATCAAGCCGATGATCGCAATGCCTTTCCACCCTTCAAATACTTACACTATTGAGGAAGTTAATGCAAATCTTTCCGATGTGCTTGCCGAGGCAGAGAAGAGAGCAAAGGTTTCCTTCGGAGACAAGGTTGATTTCGACCTTCACAGCAAGATCGTTGACGGAAAGCTCCTTGTAGACCAGGGAATCATCGCAGGCTGTGCCGGCGGCGGTTTCGAGAATCTCTGTGCTGCAGCAGACATCCTTAATGGTGCAGACATCGGAAGCAACGCCTTCACAATGAGCGTATATCCAGCATCTATGCCGATCTATGCAGAGCTCGTAAAGAACGGTGCAATGAGCAAATTCATTGATGCCGGTGTTGTTGTCAAGACCTGTTTCTGCGGACCTTGCTTCGGCGCAGGTGATACACCTTCAAATAATGCTTTCTCGATCAGACACTCAACACGTAACTTCCCGAACCGTGAAGGATCGAAGGTTCAGCAGGGTCAGATTTCATCGGTAGCATTGATGGATGCGAGATCTATCGCAGCTACTGCAGCAAACAAGGGAATCCTTACTCCTGCAACTGAAATGGATATCGAGATCGGAAAGTATAAATATTTCTTTGATAAGGGAATTTATGAGAAGAGAGTATATGATTCCAAGGGTGAGGCAAAGCCGGAGGAAAAGCTCGTACTCGGACCCAACATCAAGGACTGGCCGGAAATGGTGGCACTCACTGATAATCTCCTTCTCAAGGTCGTATCAGAGATCCACGATCCTGTAACTACTACTGATGAGCTTATTCCTTCGGGAGAGACTTCTTCCTACCGTTCAAATCCTCTCGGACTTGCTGAGTTCACTCTTTCGAGAAAGGATCCTCTCTATGTAGGACGTGCCAAGGAGGTACAGGCATTTGAAAGAGCAAGGGAGGACGGCGTAAATGCCCTTGAGAAGGTTGTAGAAGCTTCCGCCGAAATGCAGGGCGCTGTAAAGACCGTATCTAAGGAATTTGATGACTTTAACTGGGATAATACGGGAATAGGTTCTGTTATATTTGCTGTAAAGCCCGGAGACGGCTCCGCGAGAGAGCAGGCTGCTTCATGTCAGAAGGTTCTCGGAGGCTGGGCAAATATCGCCAATGAGTACGCTACAAAGCGCTACAGGAGCAATCTTATCAACTGGGGAATGCTTCCCTTCATAATCGAGAAGGGCGATCTTCCGTTTAAGAATCTCGACTATATATTTGTTCCGGGAATTAAGAAGGCTGTAGAAGAGAAAGCTGATCTGATCAAGGCTTATGCCATTAAAGACGGCAGCTTTAAGGAATTTAACCTGACTCTTGGAAGTCTTACGGATGACGAGAGAAAGATAATCCTTGCCGGCTGTCTCATTAATTACAATAAAAACAATAAGTAAGCCAAAATAAGGCAATAAAAAAATCCGGTGTAAAAACCGGATTTTTTTATGTGATAAATATATTTGGAATTATTCTTCTTCCTCGTTGAAGTCGATAGTGCTGAGCTTTCCGTCTGTGAAATAGAAGTCAAGAAGGAAAAGCTTTCCGTCTGATGAGTAAACATCATACTCTACGTAATCGCTGTCTGAATCGTAAGGAGATGAAAGATCATAAGCTGTGATACCGAACTGATCGAAGAGCTTTCCGAGATCCTCACCATAGTTCTTGATCTCTGTAAGCTGCGCGTCCGTAGCTGCTTCTATATCTTCATAATCTGAAAGGTCATCATTGGCAGCGTCCTCGTCTCCGTCGTTCTGTGCTGTAAGGTATTTCAGACGGGCATCCTTGATCGCTGTGGAGCCTGTATCGCCTATAGCCTTTGAAGCTGAGAAATCGCTTGTCTTGATATCAGCGCCAAGAGCTGAAACATTGGCATCAACTGCATTGTTAAGATATGCATATGCTGAATAGTAACCTTCTTCGTCTGTGCTGCCGGCTGTGATATCTGTGTTGCTCTCATCGATCTCATCATCAACTACATCATCACTTACAGCTTCAGTGTCAGCAGCTTCGGTTGATCCTTCCTCAACTTCTGTAGCTTCTGCGGAAGCAGCCTCAGAAGGAGCAGCTTCACTTGCAGCCTCAGTAGAAGCAGTGCTTGCAGCAGCCTCGGTAGAAGCAGTGCTTGCAGCTGTAGAAGCTGTTGAAGCGGTAGAACCACATGCAGTAAGACTCATTGCAAGAAGAGCAGCAGATAAAACTGCAGCAATCGATTTAGAAAGATTGAATTTTCTCATAATAACCTCCAAAAATAGTTTTCTATTTGAAAAACGCATGAATACAAGAAAGTTAAGCACTTTTTTTCATGCACAAAACCCACTATAACATGCTTGAATTATTTTTTCCAGCAAATAAAGGGATTCTTTATAAAACTTTCACAGATGGGTAATAACTGTATTCAAAGTGCAGTATGCAGTGTTACTGTTCACACAGCTCTGCGCACTTGCTGCGCTGAGCGTAAGAAAACATACAGCAAGAAATATGGATTTGCCCCATTGCCGAAGGCAATCTTTAGATGGGCAAATCCAGTTACTGTGAGCACCTGTAAGGTGTGAACAGTAACTATGCAGTGTACGAAAGCTTCCGAAAGCCCTCCCAGCCTTGACCGCGTTCAATAAATCATATATAATTAAAACGATCATTTATCTGATCCTGTCAGTTTTTGAGGGAAACAGACAGGATAATAAAAGAAATATATAAAGAAAGAGTAAATTTATTTACTAAATGGGGAACTAAATATGGATTACGCTGAGACAAGTTATGACAGTGTTGACAGCTGGAAAACAATTATACTTTTGTATAATTCGGCTTTGAAGGAGATAAACACTAAGCTTGAGATCCTTAATGATGAGTTCCAGCATGTGCACAGGTATAATCCCATCGAACACATTAAATCGAGGATTAAATCACCTGAAAGTATTGTTAAGAAACTCAGACACAGAGGCTATGAATCAACCATTGAAAACATGGTTAAGTATGTAAACGACATAGCAGGTATCAGAGTCATTTGTTCATTCACATCTGACATTTATAACATAGCAGAAATGCTGGCAAATCAAAATGACATCAATATTCTTTCCATAAAGGATTACATTAGAAATCCAAAAGAGAGCGGATATAAGAGCTATCATATGATCGTTACCGTGCCGATCTTTCTGTCTGACGGATGTGTTGATACTAAGGTTGAAATTCAGATACGTACTGTAGCAATGGATTTCTGGGCAAGCCTTGAGCATAAGATCAATTATAAGTTTGAGGGTGAAGCTCCGGAGCATATTAAAAGGGAACTTTTTGAATGTGCGGAAATGGTATCTGACCTGGATGCCAAGATGATGTCACTGAACGATGAGCTCAGAGGCTATGCGGCCGGACTTGAATCTGAAATGGAAGAGCAGATCGAAAGAGAGAAGCTTGCCGCAGAACGTACACTTTTGAAAGAAAGAATGTACGGCGAAGCAGAATAAATCGGAATAAGATTAAAATTAAGAAAGGACAGAAGATAAAAATTCTGTCCTTTTAATATTTTTATAAGTCTGAATAAAACTTTCTTTATTTAAATTTAATTTAAAAGAGGAGTGCCCCGAGACCTTTCGATCCCGAGGCTTATTATGAAAAAATCATCTACTTTGCTGTGACTTTGTCTGTTATTTAAGATAGATATAATATAGCAATTAAATGTGAACACATTGTGAATAAAATGTAACTATATGGTAAATCTATACAATAAAAATAAATATAGACTTAATTTATCATACAAAGTAACCATAAAATAAAATAACCCCTGAAAATGGTCTATTTAAAACGTAGAAAGTATCGTGAAAAATCACAATTATTGCATGGGACAGAAAAAAATGTTAGAATGTCAAGGAACTGTGCATAGAATTTGCACAGAGTGTATTTATGAATGAGAATACTAATATTTAAGAGGTTGACTGGTTAAATGAATGCCGGAAAAAATAAGGAGATGGATCATTACATGATCCGTGGCGGGGTACCGCTTGTAGGTGAGGTAACTATAGGCGGGGCCAAAAATGCTGCGCTTGCAATTCTTGCAGCAGCTATTATGTCTGATGAAACAGTAACTATAGAAAATATGCCTGATGTAAGGGATATAAACGTTCTTCTTGATGCAATGAGCTGCATCGGTGTTATTGTTGACAGGGTCGATCGTCATACAGTAAAGATAAATGGTTCACATGTAAGAAATGTGAGCATCGAATACGAACTTGTTAAAAAGATCAGAGCTTCCTATTATCTTATAGGAGCACTTCTTGGTAAATATAAGGAAGCAGAAGTACCGCTTCCGGGCGGATGCAATATCGGAAGCAGACCGATAGACCAGCATCTTAAGGGCTTCAGAGCAATAGGCGCTGACGTAGCTGTGAGACGCGGTGAGATAGTTGCAAAGGCAGACCGTCTGGTCGGAGCCCACGTTTATATGGATGTTGTCACTGTTGGAGCAACCATAAACGTTATGATGGCAGCATGTATGGCTGAGGGCAAGACTACGATCGAGAATGCAGCAAAAGAGCCTCATGTCGTAGATGTAGCAAACTTCCTTAACAGTATGGGAGCTGATATCAAGGGTGCAGGAACTGATGTTATAAGGATCAGAGGCGTTAAGAGGCTTCACAGTGCTATTTATTCGATCATTCCGGATCAGATAGAAGCAGGAACTTTTATGTTTGCTGCTGCTATTACTAACGGAGATATACTTATAAAGAATGTTATTCCGAAGCATCTTGAGTCTATTTCGGCTAAGCTTATAGAGATGGGCTGCAGTGTTGAGGAGCTTGATGATGCAGTAAGAGTCCGCGCAGGAGAAAAGCTTAAGGCTACACAGATCAAGACACTGCCTTATCCGGGCTTTCCGACGGATATGCAGCCTCAGGCCGGAGTTACACTTGCAAGAGCTGAGGGAACAAGTGTTATACAGGAAAGCATTTTTGAAAACAGATTTAAATATGTTGATGAGATCGCAAGAATGGGCGCAGATATAAAGGTTGAAGGAAATACAGCCATTATAAACGGCGTGAGCGGTTTTACAGGTGCAAGGGTATCTTCTCCGGATCTTAGGGCTGGAGCGGCTCTGGTGCTTGCAGCGCTTGCTGCTGACGGTGTTTCTGTTGTTGATGATATCCACTTTATTGAAAGAGGATATGAAGATTTCGACAGGAAGCTCAGCAATCTCGGTGCAACCATTGAAAAATGCGGAGATGATGCCGATATACAGAAATTCAGACTTAAAACAGCGGTAGTCTAAGTAAAAAAATCATCCGTTTGATCAGTTGATCATTCGGATGATTTTTGTTTTTAAATAATCGCTTCTATTGTCAGATTGTGCTCACGCGAGAGGTCTACATAATGGTTTCCGCATCGGATCATAGGCCTTGAGAGATTCAGCTTGTTAATCAGAACCACGTCACCCTCAGCTCCGTTCGAGAGTTTTACTCTGTTATTCATATAGGTATTTACGATATATTCGAGGAATATAAGGATATATTCCGGATCATATTTCTGCAGACCTTCATTTTCAAAGATTTCAATCACCCTGAATGGACAGAGTGGTCCGCGGTAAACTCTTTTGCTCGTCATTGCATCGTAAACATCGGCTATTGCAACAATTCTTGCAAATGGATCTATCTCTTTATGAGTAAGACCAAAAGGATATCCGGAACCATCACAGCGCTCATGATGCATGAGGGCTGCATTTTTTATCCTCTCATCCAGATCGAGGGGCTGAAGAACGTTAAAACCCTCAACTGCATGTGTTTTTATAAGTGAAAATTCCTCGTTGGTCAGTTTGCTGGGTTTGGTTATAATATCCTCCGGGATCTTAAGCTTACCGACATCGTGGAGCAGACCTGACAGGGTAAGTACCCGAAGATCATCTTTGTTGATCCCGAGCCATTTTCCAAATACATTGCATATCAGTGCAACGTTCAGAGAATGGGCAAAGGTTGGATCATCAAAACTTCGCATATTGTGAAGCATATCGAAAACATGGATGCCGGATGGGTTACCCGCAAGCAGGCGGTCTGTGTTTTCTAAGAGCTTATCAGCGTCAGCAGTATGCCTTAAAACCAGATCATTTATGGATGTGCGGAATTCTCCCAGGGATTTATTGAATTCCATGCTGAATTTCTTAAATTCGGGAGATGCTTTTATATTTTCTGAATAAGAAAGCTGTTTTTCGGCTTTCTTAGGCTTTTTTGCAGCAGGAGCTTCAGATAAGCTGTCATCATCTTTTCCGTCCTTTATTTTTACTGAAAGGACAGAATAAAATTCGAGTTTGGTGATGATCTTATCTGTGAGAGCGCCACCCTTGGCGATGATCAGCTGATTGTTATAGGAATACACATCTTCAGCAGTTATCATTCCCGGGGATAGATTTTGGGTCAGAACCCTGGACATAGTCTACCTCCATTTGTAATATCTCATCAAAAGGATATAAAAATATAAGATAATTGTAGAAATTCTACAAAAATATGTCAATAAATAGAGAACTTGTTTTGCATTTTATGCATTTGTTTTGTTACAGTTCACAGGCAAACTGCGCACTCCGCTGCGCAGTTATGCCACAATAACTTTGAATGAACACTGGGTTTTGCCCATTGCCGTAGGCAATCTTAAATGGCAAAACCCGTTACTGGAGCACGCTGAAAGCGTGTGAACAGTAACTTTGTTTTGAGGCTTGTTTGCTTTGATGTCAGACAAAAAGGATTTAAGACATAAAAAAGCCGGTCCGAATTGGACCGGCCGCTATATTAAAATTAAAGATATTTCTTAAGGTCATCAACCTTGTCAAGCTTCTCCCAAGGAAGATCAATATCTGTTCTTCCGAAGTGACCATAAGCTGCGGTCTGCTTGTAGATAGGACGTCTGAGGTCAAGCATCTTGATGATTCCTGCAGGACGAAGATCAAAGTTCTCTCTGATGATTTCTGTGATCTTTTCATCTGAAAGCTTACCGGTTCCAAAAGTATCAGCCATGATTGAAGTAGGCTCTGCAACACCGATAGCATAGGAGAGCTGGATCTCTACCTGATCTGCAAGGCCTGCTGCTACGATATTCTTTGCAACGTATCTTGCTGCATAAGCACCGGAACGGTCAACCTTTGTGCAGTCTTTTCCTGAGAAAGCTCCGCCGCCGTGACGAGCATATCCGCCGTAGGTGTCTACGATGATCTTTCTTCCTGTAAGACCTGCATCACCGTGAGGTCCGCCGATTACGAAACGGCCTGTAGGATTGATATAGATCTTTGTCTTGTCATCCATAAGCTCTGCAGGAAGGATCGGATCAAAGACATATTTCTTGATATCTTTGTGGATCTGCTCCTGGGTTACATCAGGATCATGCTGGGTTGAAAGAACAACAGCCTCAAGTCTCTTCGGCTTTCCGTTCTCATCATACTCTACAGAAACCTGTGATTTTCCATCAGGTCTGAGGTATTTAAGAGTACCGTCTTTTCTTACCTTTGTAAGCTGACGTGTAAGTGCGTGAGCGATTGAAATAGGATAAGGCATGTATTCAGCTGTTTCATTTGTAGCATAACCGAACATCATACCCTGATCACCGGCACCGATAGCACCGATCTCTGCATCTGTCATGTTATTCTCGAGAGCCTTAAGGTCAGCCTTTGTCTCAAGGGCATTGTCTACGCCCATTGCGATATCGCTTGATTGCTCATCGATAGCCGAGAGTACGGCACAGGTATTTGCATCGAAGCCGTATTCTGACTTTGTATAACCAATTTCTTCAACTGTCTCGCGGACAACCTTCTGAATATCGACGTAAGCCTTGGTGGTTATCTCACCGGTAACGAGTACGAAACCGGTACATGTAGCTGTCTCGCAGGCTACACGGCTCATGGGGTCCTGCTTAATGCATTCGTCCAGTATTGCATCTGAAATTGCGTCACAGACTTTGTCGGGATGTCCCTCTGTAACAGATTCTGAAGTAAAAAGTCTTTTTTCCATATAACTCCTTTCACCATTATGTATGATGGTTTAAAATAAAAGAACCGCTATGTTTGTTAACAAAAGCGGACTCGACATACATAAATCAAATCCTCTTATTGTTCGATATTATTTCGCTCAAGGTTGGCACCTTCCGGGTGATTAATCCGGTGGTTGTCGTGACTTCACAGATCCTTTGCATCTCCATCACTCTGAATAAGAGAAATTCGTATTAAATTGACTTCAATCTATAATTAAAATAACACCCTTTAAGATATTCGTCAATAGCTAAAAGCAGAGCGCGTGGAAATATCCTGTATCATAACGGGTTTATTATTCTCTGAACATGATGTTGAGAGAAAGCCGCCGCTTCCATAATAGGCCGAGCAGCGATCTACAAGTTCCATTTCCTTTGAACTGTCGTTTATAAATTCACCGCAGCCGGATTTCTTAAAATTTTCAATAAGAGAAAGATATTCAGACCAGAGATCCGGGTAATTGCTGCTGATATATTCATCTAAACGTGTATCGTGATACCAGATGACATAAAGATTGTCGGCAGAAGCATAAAAGACATTAAGTGTTTCTGTTATTTTCTGTATCGCAGCATCAGCGTGTGCTATGAGCTCGCTTGGTGAAAAATAGTATAAAAGAACTGATCCTGATTCTTTTTGAAACATAGTTCAACTCCTTTACAGACTTGTATTTGAGGCTCTTTTTTATCTTAAAACAGGCGATTGAAAAAGTAAAGTTTATAACATATAATTTTATTATAGGAGCAAAAGGGGGAGGGCGGATGAAATTTGAATTTGATGAGGATTATTTTAAGGATGAGATCCGGAGCGGATTTACGATTACGGAATGTATGAAACGCTATTGGGCAGCATCGCTTAAGACCCTTGAAATATTTGATGAAATCTGCAAAAGACATGATCTGACTTATTGGGCTGACTGCGGAACGTTATTGGGAGCGTTCAGGCATCATGGATTCATACCATGGGATGATGACCTTGATCTGGGCATGCCGAGAAGGGATTATAACAGGTTTCTTGAGATTGCAGAGGATGAACTTCCGAAGGACTATTTTGTATCTACTTATGATACCAGGACTCACAGATATAATGGCATTACAGTGGTCATAAATCATATCGGAACGCTTTTTTCTCCTGAAGTATTGGGGGATTATTATTGCTGTCCTTTTCCAGTCGGATTTGATCTTTATCCTTACGATAATTATCCTGATGATGAAGATCTGCGGAAGGAATGGAGGCTGGATTACGTACGCAAAATTTATGAGATACGAAAGCAGCGTGATGAGATGCCTTCCAATGGTGAGGTGGGATACGGTTTTTTGAAAGAACTTGGAGCAGAAGCGGAGAAAACAGCCGGCAAATATATGAATGATGAAACGGACGAGTGCGGAAGATTTATTTTCTTTGCCCTCAACAAGGTTAAAAACACTGTTAAGAGAAAGTGCTTTAAGGTCACGGCAGACATGCCTTTTGAAACTGCTTCTATACCGGTGCCGATCTTTATGGAAGAGCTTTTGCTGGCGGAATTCGGACCTGATTATGTAAAAAGCATAAGGTCATCCGGAGCACACGATTATCCCCTGTATCGAAGAGATATCAGGGAAATGATCGATTTCTTAAAAAAAGGCGGGATAAGCCTTAATGATATGCCCCCAATGCTTCAATACATCAGAAGAGAAGCTGATCACCTGGGGATTGATTATTAAAGATCAATGAGTTTTTTGCGTTAATATGGTATAGTATAGTATGAATTTAAATACAAAAATAAAATTGCGATAAGGGGGACATTTAATGAAAAGAAAACTTCTCTATCTGGAGGAGAACCTGGAAGAGATCCTTATGGTCATTTTACTTATGGGAATGGTCCTTATAATGGGGATTCAGGTATTCTCAAGATATGTTCTTGGAATGTCGCTGTCCTGGTCTGAGGAAATAACCAGATATTTATTTATATGGTCTGCATTTATGAGTGTCAGCCTCTGCACGAGGAAATGTATCTCGATAAAGATCGACCAGTTCATCAAGATCTTTAACGAACGCGGCGCGGCAATGTTCAAAGTTATAAACCTTGCTATCTCACTTGCATTATTTCTTTATCTTATTCCATTTTCATGGAAATATCTTCAGACAACCATAGAAAGCGGACAGGTGAGTCCTGCATGCTCGATACCGATGTATTATATACAGTCGGCGCCTTTATTCTGTTTTTCATTAACGAGTATAAGGCTTGTGCAGAGACTTTTTATAAATATGGAAATTGTGCTCGGAAGAGGCGTGAAGCCTATGGAAGAGGGCAGCCTTGCCGAGTCTATAAAAGAGAGTGTTGAGCCTATTGAAAAGGAGGGGAATTAAATGTCAGTCGCAGCTGTATTTATAATATTTATATTATGCCTCCTGATAGCTATTCCGATCTCTATTTCACTGGGAATAGTGGCTGTTCTTCCGGGGGCTTTTGATCCGTCATTTACCGCGAGCGGAAGCTATGTTATCAGATCGATGCTTGGAGGTATAGACAGTTTCCCGCTTCTGGCAGTGCCGATGTTCGTGCTTGCCGGAATAATTATGGCACAGGGAAAAATTTCAAAAAAGCTTTTTGATGTTTTTGCTTATTTTTTAGGAAAAAGAACGGCAGGAATACCTTGCGCAGTTGTCATTACCTGTCTTTTCTTCGGAGCGATCTCAGGTTCAGGTCCGGCTACCGTAGCTGCAGTAGGTTCGATGACGATACCGTTTTTATCAGAGCTTGGTTATGACAGGAAGTTTTCAACGGCTTTAGTTGCAGTTGCCAGCGGCCTCGGAGTTATAATTCCTCCGAGTATTCCTTTTATCATGTTTGC
The DNA here is from genome assembly GCA_030434875.1 of Lachnospiraceae bacterium C1.1. NCBI lineage: Bacteria > Bacillati > Bacillota > Clostridia > Lachnospirales > Lachnospiraceae > Lachnospiraceae bacterium C1.1. The sequence goes on from JAUISW010000001.1 coordinate 3,938,397, forward strand.
GATGGCATCCGGAGAATCCGTGAGTGATCTTTTCCTCGCAGGAATAGTTCCGGGACTGCTTATCGGCCTTTTATTGATGCTTTATTCGGTGATCTATTGCAGGGTAAATGGAGAGGATAAGGAGAAGATCAATAAAAAGGTCGGAGAACTGCATGAAAGAGGATTCCTTAAGGTTTTCGGAGATGGATTTTTTGCTCTTCTGAGCCCGGTCATCATACTCGGATGTATATATACCGGAATCGCTTCACCGACGGAAGCGGCTGTAATATCCGTATTTTATGCGCTCATTATAAGCATTTTTGTTTATAAAACCCTGAAGATCAGGGATATCTGGAAGCTCCTTAGGGAATCGCTTCATACATATGCGCCGATACTTTTTATCCTTGCAGCATCAACTGCATTTTCGAGGGTATTAACGCTTATGCAGGTTCCGCAGACTATAAGCGACTGGATACTGGGACATTTTACAAATAAGATAATACTTCTTCTGGTTATAAATATCTTCCTTCTGATAGTGGGAATGGTCATGGACACGACACCGGCGATACTCATACTTACGCCTATCCTTCTGCCGATAGTTACGGCAACGGGAATGAATCCGGTTCATTTCGCTGTAATGATGGTAGTAAATCTTGCGATCGGTTTTGTTACGCCGCCTATAGGAGTAAATCTTTTTGTGGCAAGTTCGTTGACGGATGTTCCTATTATGGAAATATCCAAAAAGGCAATGCCTATGATAGTGATGTTCCTGATAGCTCTGCTGCTGATCACCTTTATACCGGGAATAAGCCTTTGTCTTTTAGGCGGATGAGAAGGAAAAATAATATGAAAAAGAAGATTATATCAATGCTGATCACTGCTGCTCTGATCTGCATGACAACAGGATGTGGAAAGGGTTCTGAGGGTGAGGCTCAGAGATATGCATGGCCGCTAGGAACTTCCAGTCCGGAGGATACGGTTACGCAGATATATGCAGAAAAATTTGCGGAAGAGGTCTCGCTCTTAAGCGATGGCAGAATGAAGATTCAGGTATATCCAAACAGTGTGCTGGGCGGAGACAGGGAATTGCTCGAATCCTGCAAGGACGGGGATATTCCTTTTGTTGTACAGAATACCGCTCCGCAGGTTACATTTATGCCGGATATAGCAGTATTCGATATGCCATGTGTATATGACAATATTGATTCCATAAGGAAGGCCATTGACGGGAATCGTTTTATGGAGAAAATATCCGCAGTTTACAAGAGCGGCGGTTATGAGCTTTTGGGCTATGCCGATCAAGGATTCCGTATAATGACGACAAATAAAGAAGTCAAGAGCATGGCTGATTTCAAAGGTCAGAAGATAAGAACTATGGAGAACTCATATCATCTTGCTTTCTGGAAGGCGATAGGTGCCAATCCGACTCCAATGACTTTTTCTGAGGTTTATATAGGTCTCCAGCAGGGAACGATCGATGCCCAGGAAAATCCTTATGAGGTTATAGTTTCAAATAAGCTCTATGAACAGCAGAAATATGTGGTGGAGACAAATCACCTTCCGCATCTTATAAGCCTTATCGTGAGTGATGAATTTATGAAGGATCTTCCGGAGGAGGATCAGGAAATTCTACGTGAAGCTGCAAAGACTGCAAAGGATTATGCAAGAGAACAGTCTGATGCGAGAATTGCCTCCAGAGTGCAGATAATAGAGGAGTCAGGAACATCGATAATAACTCCTGATGATGCTCTGAGAGCCGAGATCAAGTCGAAGTGTCAGCCGGTATATGAAATGATCGAGGCAAATATCGATCCGGAGCTTGCAGAGATATATCTTTCCGGAGCTGAAAATTAAAAAAATTGTTTTCGTTACTGTTCACAGGCAAACTGCGCACTCCGCTGCGCAGTTATGCCGCAATAACCTTGACTTAACATTGGGTTTTGCTCATTGCCGTAGGCAATATTAAATGGCAAAACCCGTTACTGGAGCACGCTGTAGGCGTGTGAACAGTAACTTGTTTTCAAAAAGCGTCAAAGACTGAAAAATAAGGTCTTTGACGTTTTTTTAATATATAATTATGCTATAATAAACAAAAAGATTTATTAATAATTACGGGTAACTATGGAAAATAACTACAAAACCTTTCGATTCAGAGTGATCGCTTTATTCTCTCTGATCATATTTCTTTTGACAATATTTATAACGGCTGTGCCAATGCGCGGCTCGCTGGCATCTTTGAGAACCAGCTTCTCCGAATTGATGATATCAAATACGAGACAGCTTGGTTCTAATTTGGATGCCACTTTTGGCTGGGTAGAAAAGACAGCCAGTCTTATGTTTTCGGATAAGGCGGTTTATGAATATGATCCTGTGGCTAACAGCTATACGGATTATCAGAAGCTTCAGATAGAAAACGAGATCAGTGATCTGGTTGAACAACTTGGAATAATGGGTAATTTCGCTGATTTTGGAATAGTTTACAGTAATGATGAGCATGTGGGCTGGATATCCGAAAAAATGGCGGCTCAGTTTGTAAATGGCGGAATGTATGATGAATTTGCAAAGAGTATAAAAGATGAAAATACGGAGAGTGGCTGGTCATTCGGACACAATGGGAATTATGACAAATTTTTCTACAGTAAAAGGATAAATGAGCATGCTGTACTTATGATGTCCTTCTACACTGCTGAGGTAGACGAATATTTTGAAGGATATGGAAATGTCAGTGAGAAAATAACAATGTCCCTCGTTGATGATAATAATGAGATCATTTATTCAAATGATAAGCTTACCATCGGAATGGAGCTGGATTCTGATATTACGGCGCTTACTTCAAATGGAGTAGATTCGAGCAGATATAATAATGATTATATTGTAACAACCTGCTATTGCCAGAATGGCTGGAGACTTATATGCTCGATCCCCCAGGAGATAATAACATCAAAGACGATCAGGATACAGCATTTTACACTTATTTTTGCAGCACTCAGCTGTATAGTATTTCTGATAATCGCTAATTTCCTTTATTTCAAGATGTCAAGACCATTTGAAGGCATGATGACGGATCTTAACAGACAGGCTAATTATGACAGTCTTACAAATGTATTTAATAAAGGTGCGTTTGAAACTGAAGTAAGGTCAAGGATTAAGAAGATGAAAGACGGGGACTGCATGGGATTCCTTATGATAGATATGGATAATTTCAAGCAGATAAATGATAATCTCGGACATGAATACGGCGATGAAGTGATCGCAAGGCTGGGAGATCTTTTAAGGGAGAAATCAACCAATGATACTGTGATAGGAAGACTTGGTGGAGATGAGTTTGCAGTTCATTTTGATTTTTCAAAAAACAGTATGGTTTCCGCAGAGAGAACCATGCATGATTACGTAGACCAGCTTCTTTATAACTTTTCAAGGAAATTTGCTGAGGAGCACAGGCGCTATGGACTTTCACTGAGCGTTGGTGCAACAGTAGCCGCATGCTCTATGGATTATGACGAGATATACAGGCAGGCAGATGATACGATGTATCAGTCTAAAAGAACCGGAAAGAATAAAGCAACCTATAAATTTATTGTGAAGGATGACGAGAATGATCTTTAGGAATTTTCAGAGGAAAAGCAGGGCTTTTAGGATAGGCATATCCTTGATGACTGCAGTTTCGCTGATGGGCTGCACAAGTCAGGATATGGGGCAGGTGGCTGATTCGGGTCAGCTGGTATTTGAGGAGAAAAATACCACGGTTGATTTTTCCTGGTGGGGAACTGATGAAAGGCATAAAGACTATCTGGAAGGTCTGGAAAAATTTAAGAAGCTCAATCCTACAATAGACGTAGATGTTTCCTATGGCGTATGGGACGGATTTGAAAAGAGAAACAGGATCGCAATGGCATCTAAAACTGCTGCCGATGTGATGCTTATAAATTATGCGTGGCTGGATGAGTATTCTAAAGATGGGAATGGATATTATGATCTGAACAGATTATCAGATCAGATAGATTTAAGTCAGTTTACTGATGAGGATTTAGAGTATGGCAGCAGGAACGGCAAGCTCAATGCGATACCTCTTGCCTATAACACAACAGTTTTTCTCTATAATACGGATATTTATGATCAATATGATCTTGACCTTCCCGAAACCTGGGATGATCTGTTTGCTGCGGCAAAGATTATGAGAAAAGACGGAATTTATCCCATAGGAATGGTAAAAAAGCAGTTTTTTATCAGCATGATAGCCTATTATGAACAGGTGAGCGGCAAAAAAGCCTTTGCAAATTGCGGAAGGCTGAATATCAATGTTGATGGAATAGAGGATATGCTGCTTTTTTATAAAAAAATGGTAGATGAGAAGGTTATAGTACCTATAGGACAGTTTGATACAAACAGCTTCACAAAAGGGCAGACCGCAGGAATTGCCTGCTGGGTAAACGACGGTGTCAAGTATGGCAAGTACCTGGCGGAAAATGAACAGGATGCCAGATGCGGAAAGTTTATGACAATTGATGGGAAAAATTATTCCGGCTGGTATAAAAAACCTGCTACACTTTATGCGATGAGTTCAAGAACCACTCATCCGGAGGAGGCTGCTAAGCTTATGGATTATCTTTTGAATAACGAGGATTTTGCAAAGATACAGGGGATTGAAAAAGGATTTCCTGTGAGCAGTATAGCAAACAAGGCGGTGAAAGAGTATTGCGATATTCCTGAATTTGCGATTGAAGCAAATGATATTATTTCATCGGAAAAATATAATCTTGACATTATGCCGGCAGAAATAGAGAATTCTGAGATCATTGATGCTTTTAAGAATGGATCCGATAAATACATATACGGAGAAGCTGATCTTAATACCTGTGCGGCAGAGATCATAAAAGCTATAAGAGAAGCTAACAGCATATATTGAAATGAAATGAACCATGGGGACGGAGTTATAGGGTCATTTTTGCAAAAAAATGACCCTATAACTCCGTCCCCGTGGCTCAGGCAGACAATGTTAACGTAAATCAGGCTGCAGGGCAAAATAGAAATGCAGGTATGGAAGGGCATAATAATGATGCTCCGAGGCTGCAATAAAGTTTTTTGGAGGAAAAAGATGGATTTTAAGCTTCATTCGGAATACAAGCCTACCGGCGATCAGCCGCAGGCCATAGAAAAACTTATAAAAGGCTTTAATGAAGGAAACCAGTGCGAGACACTTTTAGGTGTTACCGGTTCGGGAAAGACATTTACCATGGCAAATGTTATTGCCGCGCTGAACGTACCGACACTGATAATCTCTCATAATAAGACGTTGGCGGGACAGCTGTATTCCGAGATGAAGGAATTTTTTCCTGAGAATGCGGTAGAGTATTTCGTGTCCTACTACGATTATTATCAGCCGGAAGCCTACGTGCCTTCGACAGATACTTATATTGAAAAGGATGCCTCGGTGAATGACGAGATTGATAAGCTGCGTCTTTCGGCAACTGCTGCATTGACAGAGAGAAAAGATGTAATTGTTGTTGCCTCGGTTTCGTGTATATACGGTCTGGGTTCACCTGATGACTATATGAAAATGATAGTTTCTTTAAGGCCGGGAATGGAAAAAGACAGGGACGAGGTAATAAGGGAACTTATAGCTATTCAGTACACAAGAAATGAAATTGATTTTCACAGAGGAACTTTCCGCGTACACGGAGATGTTCTCGAGATATTCCCGGCAGAATCTGACAGCACGGCTGTAAGGATAGAATTTTTCGGGGATGAGATAGACCGCATAAGTGAGATTGATGTCCTTACGGGAAATGTTAAGTCAGAAATGAAGCATTTATCAGTATTTCCGGCATCGCATTATGTTATCCCGAAGGATAAAATGGAAAAGGGAATTGAGGTTATCCTGCAGGAACTTACGGAACAGGTTAAATTTTTTAAATCTAATGACAGACTTATAGAGGCGCAGAGGATTTCGGAGCGAACAAATTTTGATATGGAAATGCTCCGCGAGACCGGAGTCTGCAATGGAATAGAAAATTATTCGAGACCGCTTTCGGGCAGGGAGCCGGGCTCTCCGCCAACAACCCTCATGGACTTCTTTCCCGAGGACTTTCTGATAATCGTTGATGAGTCTCATATGACTATCCCCCAGATTGGAGGAATGTTCAACGGAGACCGTTCGAGAAAAAATACGCTCGTGGATTTTGGTTTCCGTCTGCCATCGGCTAAGGATAATCGCCCTCTTTGTTTTGAAGAGTGGGAGAGCAGGATAAGCAGGATTTTATTTGTTTCCGCTACTCCTGCAAAATATGAGGCAGACCACGAAATGCTCCGGGCCGAGCAGCTCATACGTCCGACGGGACTTTTAGATCCGGAGATAACGGTAAAGCCTACAGAGGGTCAGATTGATGACCTTTTAGGAGAGATAAATAAAGAGGTCAAAAAGAAGAATAAGGTTCTCGTAACTACTTTAACCAAGCGTATGGCGGAGGATCTCACCTCTTACTTAAGTGAGGTCGGTGTAAGGGTACGCTATCTGCATTCTGACATTGATGCGCTGGAAAGGGCCGAGATAATCAGGGATATGAGACTGGATGTCTTTGATGTTTTAGTCGGGATCAATCTTTTGAGAGAGGGTCTTGATATTCCGGAAGTGGCTCTGGTAGCGATACTTGATGCGGACAAGGAGGGATTTTTAAGAAATACGACATCTCTCATACAGACTACGGGACGTGCGGCAAGAAATGCCGAGGGACGTGTTATCATGTATGCCGACAGTATCACAGACTCGATGAAGACCTGTATAGATGAGACTGCCAGAAGACGCGAAAAGCAGCAGAAATATAATGAGGAGCATGGCATTACGCCTCAGACTATAAAGAAGGCTGTAAGAGACCTTATCAGTATTTCCAAGAAAGTAGCAAGAAGTCAGCTCAGTCTTGAAAAGGATCCTGAGTCGATGGATAAGAAGGAAATCGAAAAGCTCATCAAGGATATTGAAAAGAGGATGCGCAAGGCTGCCGCAGAACTTGATTTCGAAACTGCCGCAGAACTTCGCGACAAGATGCTTGAACTTAAAAAGGTTAATCAATGAAAAAAGAGGTTCCCATGGATTTGTGGGAACCTCTTTTATGACTCAATTCATTGATAATTTCAAAATACTGAATCTTATCAGCATACTGACAATTTCGTATCCGGCGAACAGTGTTCCGGCATTCAGTAAAACTTTATTAACCAGCCCGCGTGCAGAGCAGATATCCAGGCTGAACCCCCAATTAAGAGGGTAGAGGATACGAACTCTTTTTTTATTAAGAATATCGAGGGCTATATGTGATGCAAAACCGATCGCAAAATACGGAACAGCTGCCGGGAACATGATCTCCAGTGATATTTCGATCAGGACTAATCCTAAAAGTGAATGCATAAAGGATCTATGTGGTTGTTCCATCCCGAAAATACAAACTGAAAGAAAGATCAAAATTCCGATGGCTATCTGCGGAACTCCACGGCTTGCCATCATTCGTGAAAAGATTCCCGCATTAAAATAGTGGTCTGCTACGAATATCAGGACTGCAAGAATACCTATAATCGCAATTATCTTATCAGCTTCTTTTCTTGACTGGGAACTTCCTACATCGATGTCGCTTATAAGCGCACCGACTGCGCCGACTCCTACTGCCAATAAGGCTTCTCTGATATTTTTTGGCTGTGTGACTGCTACAACCGCAGCAACTCCGACAGCAAGATGTGTTTCACCTGACATGTTCATTCCTCTCTTCCGGTAAAAAAATATTAGCATTGAACGTTCATTACAATACCGCAAATCTGTTCAGAACGCAAGTACGAAAAGTCATGACTTTTCGTCACTGCGTTCCTCAAAGTCATGCAAACAGGCCATTTAAATGCAGCTGCGCTGCGGGCCTGTTTGGCACTTGTTTTACTTTATCAGACGGAACCCGCAGTAAATGCGGATTCCTGTAATGAACTGACAAAAATACATGACTATTTTTACTTTAACATACGGAATCCGCATTTACTGCGGGTTCCTGCATTATATTCAGCAATGAAAAAACGTTTCAAAAATGTTACGAAATGTTTTTAAACTGTGAAATCTTATTGAAAAATCTGCGTAAATTCTAATTTCTTTATAAAAAAAGTGTATAATTCCCATGTTCTATTTAGAGGGACGGCACCACACGGCTGTTCCCAAAATCAAGAAGGAGGAAAGACGACAGGAATGATAGGCAGAGAATTTCGTAAAACACTCGCCGCTCTTCTTTCGGCTGCAATGGTGGCTTCCATGATGGTGACACCGGTTATGGCAGCGGAGGCAAGTTCGGCAGTTGAATCTGTAGAAACAGAGTCGACATCTACAGAGGAGGCATCCACAGAAGAGGCATCTACAGAGGAGGCATCCACAGAGGAAGCTTCCACAGAGGAAGCTTCAACAGAAGAGACATCTACAGAAGAAGCATCCACAGAGGAAACACTGACAGAGGCAAGCTCGACAGAGAGCAGTGAAGATGAGACATCAGAGTCTGTTTCATCAGATGAGAACAGTGATGAAGAAACAACAGAGTCTGTATCATCAGATGACACTAGTGAGACAGTATCGTCAGATGACACCGATTCAAGCGATGATGAGACAGTTTCAGAAGATGAGGTAGTAAGCAGTTCATCAGACAGTGATGAGGTTGATACACAGTCAACCAATTCAAGAGTAAGGGGATATTCACTTTCACTTAATACATATTTCTATACTTATACAGGTTCCTATATCAGACCTGCGGTAACACTTACATACGCAGGTGAGGAGGTTGCAAGCATCAGCGCAGGTACTTCTTCCGGCACGGTCAGTGATAACGGTTGGTATTTCTATTACGAAAACAATAAAAAGAAGGGTACAGCGGCAGTTATAGCTTACAAGGGAAGTGAGGTTGTTACCCAGACTTTTAAGATCATGGCAAGCAGCAAGCTCAAGCTTTCCAAGACAAAGGTATTTGGTGTAGAGCAGAGAGAATCAGATGATTCCACATCGCAGAATGATGCGGCTCTTTATTACTATGATGCTGATACCGCACATTATTATCCGTTGACAGAAGGTGTTGATTATACAAAGAGCATAACAACGGTGAGCAGCAAAAAAGGACGTGTGACATTTACAGGAACAGGATCCTGGAGCGGAACAAAGAAGTCAAACTTTAAGATAAATACTTCGTCAAAGAAGCTTTTTGCAGATCCGACCAACATTACTGTATCAATGACATATGTATATAATTCAAATACATACTCACTTGATAACCTTGAAGATGTTGAATATACAGGTTCATCTATCAAGCCTGATGTAACTCTTACAACAGCTGATGGAACGGTACTTACAAGCGGAACTGATTATAAGGTTAAGTATAAAAACAATAAAAAACCCGGAATTGCCACAATTACAATTACACTTAAGGGCAGCTCTATGAAGTCAACATATACAGGTAAGATAGTTAAGTATTTCAGGATCAATCCTATAAATCTCACACCTAAGTATGAGTATTATGTAGAGACAAGCGGAACACTTCTGAGACATACAAACTCAGGTGGAAATGCTTACATCCTTGACTATGACGGAGACACAGATTACTATTATACATACACCGGAAGCCAGGTTATACCTAAGCTTCGTGTCGTTTATGACGGTACTACATGGAGCAGATCAAATACTGAGAAGCGTTGTGTAACTTATTCTATCAATGCTACCAGCAAGAGAACCAAAACAAAGATCAATCCTCCGACGGCGTATGTATTTGGTAAGGGAACCTATGGCGGATATGCCGGATCCGTAACATTCACTATCAAGACATCCGGTGATGATTCTTAAGATATTGATAAAAGTTATTAGAAATATTTATTAAAAATAAAAAATCGGTACATTTCATTATGTTTTTTATGGGATGCACCGATTTTTTTTATATTAAATTTATATTTTTATGATATAATTCATAAAGTAATAGTGAGATGAGAACTACATGACGTCTGATGTGTGGAAATCCGGCATTGTATTTTCATATCATGAATTTATTTTTATTAAATTTTTCTATATTAAAGAGGAGGCAAAAATGATTAAGAAGGAAATGCGGAAATCAGTTTCAACATTGCTTGCTGCTGCATTGCTCGCAGTTCAGCTTGTTGTTCCTGTATCCGCTGCTGAAACAACAGCCGATGTTGAGGAAACAGCTGTTGTAGAGACAAGTGCAGTATCAGAGGATGAAGCATCAGAGGTTATCGAGGAAACAACAGAGGCTGAGACCAGTTCTACAGAAAATGAGGACGAGGTTACAACCCAGTCAACAGATTCAAAGATAAGTGGTTATTCAATTTCATTGAATAAAGGTTATTTCTATACATATGATAAGGGCTACTATATCAGACCTGCTGTTGATATCGTACTCAGCGGAAATACAGTAGTTGCACATCTTGACTGTCAGACAGGTACAGCAACTTCTGCGAGCTATAATGCTACAAACAAGCTTAAAAACAGTGATTCAAGAGGAAACTGGGTAGTTTATTATCAGGCAAATTACTGTGCATCAGACAGTGATGATTATCATTATGGTACATATGGCACAGCTGCTGTAGTCGCTTATAATAAGAGCACAAAGGATATTATTTCCGAGACATTCAAGATCATGAAGAGTAAGAAGCTTAAGCTTTCCAAGACTCAGGTTTACGGAGTTGAAAAGAGAGAGTCCGGATCGGATGCGATACAGTCACAGAATGAGGCACGTCTTTTCTACTATGATACTGAGACACTTCATTATTATCCGCTGATCGAGGGCGTTGATTATAATGCTGATGTTACACAGACCAGCTCAAAGAAGGGTCAGGTTACATTTACACCGGCAAGCGGAAGCGTATGGGATGGAACAAAGAAAAAGAAATTTGCCATCACAAGCAAGAAGAAAAAGTGCTTCTCAGATCCTACATTATTCACAGTATCACTTAACTACACAAAGAATAATGTTAAGTACAGCATGAAAGATTATGAAGAGATCGAGTATACCGGATCAAAGATCAAGAGCGAGATCGAAGTAATATTGCTCGATGAAAAGGGTAACAAGCTTACTCAGGGAAGTGATTATAAGGTTAAGTTCGCTAAGAATAAGGATGTTGGTATAGCAACTATTAAGATCACACCTGCAGGTTCATTAAAGAGCTCCTATACAGGAAGCATTATCAGATACTTCAGGATCATGCCTTATATGATGACACCAAGATATGAGAACTACATCAGTTCAAGTACAACAAAACAGGCTAATGATCCTTATGCAAGACAGTTCTATCTTGGATATGGCAATTCCAAGGGTTACTATGGATCATATGGTTTCTCTAACGGAACAGCAAACAGCTATACTTATACATATACAGGAAAGATCATTACTCCTACAAAGACAAAACTTGATTTTGATGGTGATGTAAAATCTGTTTCTACTACTGCTAAGTACACAACACTTTATGTATTAAACGGTAAGAAGAAGAGATCAAAGACTTATGATTCTGCTAACCCGACAAATACTCCTACCTGCTTTATCTTTGGTAAAGGAAGATACGGCGGATATGCAGGTTCATACAGATTCACTATTAAGTCATCAGGTTCTGACAGCGATGAAGATTGATAGAACTGAAAACAGTTGATCATAGAGGTTACTGTTCACACAGCTCTGCGCACTTGCTGCGCTGAGCGTAAGAAAACATACAGCAAGAAATATGGATTTGCCCCATTGCCAAAGGCAATCTTTAAATGGGCAAATCCAGTTACTGTGAGCACCTGTAAGGTGTGAACAGTAACTCATAGAGCACCTCCCGGTTTAACGGGAGGTGCTTTTGCTTGTATTTGCAGGACTAAAATGTTATCATTTATAATGCATCTGTCAATTATATCCGTTTATTTTTATTTGATGATTAAGCTTTAAAACAGATCAAAAATTGAGAAGATGACTTTGATAGAAGTGAGGTTAGAGAGATGAATAAGTTATCGGTAGTAGTACCGACATTTAACGAAAAAGGAAATGTGGAAAATCTCGTCGATCAGATAGGGAATGCTCTTGCCGGCATTGATTATGAGATAGTTTTTATAGATGACAGTACTGATGAAACACCGGAGGTACTTGAGAAGCTGTCAAAAGAAAATGACCGCGTGAGATATGAACACAGAGTTGGAGAAACAGGTCTTGCAACCGCAGTTATAAGAGGATTCAGAATCGCTGAGGGCGATTTTCTGGCATGCATGGATGCGGATCTTCAGCATCCGCCGGCAATTCTTCGCCCTATGTATGCTGCAGTTCTTTCAGGAGCTGATTTCTGCATACCTTCAAGACTCATCCCCGGTGGTGATGACGGCGGACTTAATCTCTATAGAAAATTTGTATCCGGAACCGCACGTTGGATAGGCAAGATAGCTCTTCCGTGTCTCCGTCATATTTCGGATCCGACAAGCGGACTTTTCATGTTCCGCAGAAAATGTATCGAGCATGCAGATCTTCGTCCGGTAGGATGGAAGATAATGATAGAAGTACTTGCAATGAGTCAGTATTCCACAGTTGTTGAGATTCCTTACGGATTCCAGAACCGTACTTCAGGTGAGTCAAAGCTTTCTTCAAAGGTTACAATGGAGTACTTACAGCAGGTTGCAGGACTTATGAAACGTGCTACCAAGAGAAGAGGCATAGAGGTCAGACGCTGGTCACAGAAATATACCGATAATATGGTAAAAAAATATATCGGTTAAACATTCTCCGGGGGATTTAGCAGGAGGCAGATTTAATGAAAGATTACAGGAAGTATATAAAAATAAGAGGCGCCAGAGCTCATAATCTTAAAAATATCAATATAGATATACCCAGAAATGAGCTTGTTGTCCTCACGGGACTTTCAGGTTCGGGAAAATCTTCCCTTGCCTTTGATACAATTTATGCTGAGGGACAGAGACGCTATATGGAATCTCTGTCTTCTTATGCGCGACAGTTCCTCGGTCAGATGGAAAAGCCGGATGTAGATTCTATAGAGGGTCTGCCGCCGGCTATTTCCATAGACCAGAAATCTACAAACAGAAATCCGCGTTCAACCGTAGGAACTGTAACAGAAATATATGATTATTTCAGGCTTCTTTATGCCAGAGTCGGTACTCCGCACTGTCCGAAATGTGGACGTGTGATAGAGAGACAAAGCGTTGACCAGATGGTTGACAGGATAATGATGCTTCCGGAAAAAACAAAGATCCAGCTTCTTGCACCCGTAGTAAGGGGAAAGAAGGGAAGACATGAAAAGGTTCTCGATCAGGCAAAGAAGAGCGGTTATGTCAGAGTTCGTGTCGATGGAAATCTTTATGAACTTTCGGAAGAAATCAAGCTTGATAAAAATATCAAGCATACTATAGAAGTGATAATTGATCGTCTGGTGGTAAAACCCGGTATAGAGTCGAGACTTACGGACTCGATAGAAAATGTAATGAAGATATCAAACGGTCTTATGACTGTGGATGTCATCGGAGGAGAAGAGGAGCATTTTTCCGACAGCTTTTCCTGTCCTGACTGCGGTATAAGCATTGATGAGATCGAGCCCAGAAGTTTTTCTTTCAACAATCCTTTCGGTGCATGTCCTGATTGTGCAGGTCTCGGATATCATATGGAATTTGATGAAGATCTGATGATTCCGGATAAAAGCCTTTCCTTTAATCAAGGATGTGTGCAGGCTATGGGATGGGCATCCTCGGCAAAAGAAGGCAGCTATACGCATGCTCTTTTGGAAGCTTTGGCAGACTTTTATCATTTTTCACTTGATACCCCTTATGAGGAACTCAGCGAAGAAGTACGTGATATGTTCATTCATGGAACGAATGGACAGATTGTTAAAGTCCACTATAAGGGACAGCGTTCTGAAGGTGTTTATGATGAGGCTTTTGAAGGTTTGATAAAAAACATGGAACGAAGATATCGTGAGGCTTTTTCTGATGCCCAGAAGGCCGAATATCAGAAATTCATGCTGGTTACACCATGCTCAAGCTGTAAGGGTCAGAGACTTAAGCCGTCATCACTTGCGGTCACTGTGGCTGATAAAAATATATATGAGATAACTTCGATGTCTGCCGGAAAACTCTTTGAATTTATGGAAAATCTTGAGCTTGATGAGCATAAGGCACTTATAGGCAAGAGGATCTTAAAAGAGATCAGGGGACGTGTGCGCTTCCTCGTAGAAGTCGGACTTGAATATCTGACGCTTTCGAGAGCAACGGCAAGCCTTTCCGGAGGAGAAGCCCAGAGAATACGTCTTGCGACCCAGATAGGATCCGGACTTGTAGGCGTCGCATATATTTTAGATGAGCCCTCCATTGGACTTCATCAGAAAGATAATGACAAGCTCCTTGCTGCGCTAAAACGTTTGAGAGATCTCGGAAATACCCTGGTGGTCGTAGAGCATGATGAAGATACGATGCGAGAGGCCGATTTCTTAGTTGATATAGGACCAAGGGCAGGAATACACGGAGGAGAAGTTGTAGCAGCAGGTACGGCAGAGGAAGTAATGGCATGTCCTGAGTCTATAACCGGTAAATATCTTTCGGGAGAGCTTAAAATAGAGGTTCCGGCAAAAAGGCGTGAACCTACCGGCTGGATAAAGATCTGCGGGGCAAGACAGAATAACCTTAAAAATATAGATGTTGAGATCCCGCTTGGAATAATGACTGTAGTTACAGGTGTTTCGGGATCGGGAAAATCTTCTCTCATTAATGAGATACTTTATAAGTCGCTCGCGAGAAAACTTAACAGGGCACTTACAAAGGCAGGCAAACACGATAAAATAGAGGGAGTTTCCCAGCTTGACAAGGTCATAGATATTGATCAGTCGCCAATAGGAAGGACTCCGAGGTCAAACCCTGCAACTTATACAGGGGTTTTTGATCAGATAAGAGATCTTTTTGCAGCTTCTACGGATGCAAAGGCAAGAGGCTATAAAAAAGGAAGATTCTCCTTTAATGTAAAGGGAGGACGCTGTGAAGCCTGTGCCGGTGACGGAATAGTCAAGATAGAAATGCATTTCCTGCCGGATGTTTATGTTCCTTGTGATGTCTGCCATGGTCAGAGATATAACAGAGAGACTCTGGAAGTTAAATATAAAGGAAAGAATATTTACGAAGTCCTTGATATGACAGTAGAGGATGCCCTTAAATTCTTTGAAAACCAGGAATCCATAAGGAGGAAGATCCAGACACTTTATGATGTGGGACTTGGTTATATAAAACTCGGTCAGCCCTCTACGGAACTGTCGGGTGGAGAAGCCCAGAGGATAAAACTTGCAACAGAGCTTTCAAAGAGAGGAACGGGAAAGACTATTTATATTCTCGATGAGCCTACGACAGGACTTCATTTTGAGGATGTCAACAAGCTTGTTGATATTCTTTACAGACTGTCTGAGAGCGGAAATACCGTTGTGGTTATCGAGCACAATCTCGATGTGATAAAATGTGCGGATTATATAATCGATATGGGACCTGACGGAGGAGACGGCGGAGGAACTGTTGTGGCCGCCGGAACGCCGGAAAAAGTGGCAAGAAGCAGGAAAAGTTATACAGGTAAGTATATTAAAAAAATGCTTACTGATAAAAAATAAGCAATTACGGTACACAAAAAAATACATGAAAGACTAAACTATATTTAAATCCCCGCCGATATAATAAACAGCAAGGCGGGGATTTTCTTATCTTTTTATAAAAAATCAATTTTGTATTGTAAATGCGACAATTTAAGGTATAATAATAAAGTATGCCTATAATTGGATTATTATTAAACTAATGTTTCACATAGATTGAAAGGGGAAGCAAATGGTCGCAACAGATATTGGAATTGATTTAGGAACCGCCAGCATCCTTGTTTACATCAGAGGCAAAGGAGTAGTCTTAAAAGAGCCTTCAGTAGTTGCCTTTGACAGGGACAAAAATACTATAAAAGCCATCGGTGAGGACGCGAGACTCATGCTTGGACGTACTCCCGGAAACATAATAGCGGTAAGACCCTTAAGACAGGGTGTTATTTCTAACTACACTGTAACAGAGAAAATGCTGAAGTACTTTATACAGAAAGCTGTAGGCAGACGTCCTTTCAGGAAGCCGAGGATCAGCATCTGTGTACCCAGCGGAGTTACAGAAGTAGAGAGAAAAGCCGTTGAGGATGCCGGATACCAGGCAGGAGCAAGAGAAGTATCTATCATAGAAGAGCCCATAGCAGCAGCTATCGGTGCAGGAATTGATATTTCAAAGCCCTGCGGAAATATGATCGTTGATATAGGAGGAGGAACTTCCGATATCGCAGTTATTTCCCTTGGTGGTACCGTAGTTTCCACATCGGTAAAGATCGCTGGTGATGATTTTGATGAAGCGATCGTCCGTTATATGAGAAAGAAGCACAAGCTCCTTATCGGAGAAAGAACAGCTGAGGATCTTAAGATTAAGATAGGCTGCTGCTTCAAGATGGCTGAAACAGAAGAACTTGACGTCAGAGGACGTGACCTTGTAACAGGTCTTCCAAAGACTGTAAGGGTTTCAAGTGATGAAACCGAAGAAGCTTTAAGAGAGACAACATCTCAGATCGTTGAGGCCATTCACGGAGTACTTGAAAAGACTCCGCCCGAGCTCGCAGCTGATATCGCGGACAGAGGAATAGTTCTTACCGGAGGCGGAAGCCTTCTTAGAGGCCTTGAGGATCTGATCATGGATAGAACAGGTATAAATACCATGACCGCAGAGGATCCGATGACTGCAGTTGCCATCGGAACAGGCCGATATGTAGAGTTTATCGCAGGAGACAGGAGCGACTTTAATACAAAGTAAATCCTGATAATGCCTCCCTCTTCGTGGTATTGGTATTACGAGGAGGGGGATTGCATGGTAAAAGGACTCTATACCGCTTACACCGGAATGATCAATGAGCAGAACCGAATGGATATCATGACCAATAATCTGGCCAATCTTGATACTGTCGGTTTTAAGAAAGAAGGATCAACATCCCAGGCTTTTGGAGATATTCTGAATTATGAGATCAAAGATAAATCAGAATTTTATCTGACCAAACGAATGGGAACCGTAAATCCCGGAGTAAGGATCGGTGAAACTTACACCGATTGGGAAGAAGGACCGCTTAAGGAGACCGGAAACGTCTATGATCTGGCACTTTCCGGAAACGGATTCTTTAACATAGAATTTACGGATAAAGAGGGAAATACTACAACTAAATATTCGCGTGACGGATCATTCACATTAAATGCGGATGGTACGCTTGTGACTGAAGACGGAGACTTTGTTCTCGACACTGACGGTAATCATATCACAGTCAATCCTAATATAAAGACTGAGATCAATGAGGAGGGCGAGATATGGCAGGGCGGCGCAAATGTCGCAACCATAGCTGTGACTGATTTTGAAAATTATGATTATCTCGAAAAGTATGGCGAGAATTTATATAACACTGTAGACGGTGCAACACCGATAGATGCGGATGCAAGGGTTATTTCAGGATATCTGGAACAGTCCAATGTAAATACCGTATCGGAAATGGTAAATATGATCGCCATACAGAGGCAGTATGAGTCAAATCAAAAGGTTATAAAGACCATGGACGGCTCACTTCAGATTGCCTGTAATGACCTTGGCAAAGTTTAACTAATCGTATAAGGAGGTCTCTACTATGATACGTTCTCTTTGGTCAGCAGCAAGCGGTATGATCGCACAGCAGACAAATGTTGATACGATCGCAAACAATCTCGCGAATGTAAATACCACAGGTTATAAAGAGGAATCTGTGGAATTCAAATCGCTATTATATCAGACACTTCAGACAGCAACTACCAGTGCAAACGGAGAGGCAAAACCTATTTCCGCACAGGTAGGTCTTGGTGTTCGCAATTCAGCAATAACATCCCAATTCATACAGGGCGCTTTTACTGCATCTGATTCCAATACTTCACTCGCAATCGATGGTAATGGTTTCTTTGCGGTTCAGCTTTCAGAAGGCAATATCAGATATACCAGAAATGGTGAATTTGTACTTGCATTAAATGAGGATAACACCCTGACTCTTACAACTACAGATGGACTTCCGGTAATGAGCACAGATGGTACTGTAATTAAACTGGATGCCGGAATGATCTCCAATAAGGTGACAATAGGTGAAGACGGAACTCTTTATTATCCGAATGATGACGGGGAGCCTGTAGCTACTGATTTCCAGATAGGACTTTATCAGTTCAATAATCCTAAAGGTCTTCAGAAGGTCGGAAGCAGCCTCTATGCTGCAACAGCGGCTTCCGGAGCAGCTTTGAATGAGGATACAAACGATGATCTTAATCCATCATCTCTTGCAGTAGGATATCTGGAAGCATCCAATGTTCAGATAGCTACTGAGATGGTAAATCTCATCATTGCTCAGAGAGCTTATGAGTCTAATTCAAAGGCAATAACGACATCAGATGATATGATGCAGGTTGCAAACCAGCTTAAGAGCTAAAATTTTGAGGCGGGGGTAGTGCTTTATGGATATTTCGGATGTTACAACCAATTATGTGACAAGCATGCTGGATAACAGTATTTCATCTGCACAGGTTGCAAGGGCAAAAAAAGCGGCAGCTCAGGCAGAGTCTACTGATACTGAAGATGATAAGGAACTGATGGCAGCTTGTAAAACCTTTGAAGAATATTTTATAGAGCAGATATTAAAAGAAGGTTTTAAGACCATAGGTCGTGACTACGGTGATATGGCAGCGTCTTCACAGTCTATGATGAGTTATTATGAGGATAATCTTGCGAAAGAAATAGCATCTGAAGCAACAGATCAGGGTGGATATGGTCTTGCTAAGCTCATGTATGAGCAGATGAGCAGGGAAACCTTCACGATGGATGAAATAAGGCAGAAACAGGCTGAAGAGGCTGCTGCGGCAACTGCTGCTGCAACTGTAGCAACAGAAGAAAAGAGCGAAGATACGACCGTCAATACTTCATCTGATTCGGCCTCTGATGAAGCATCTGCTGATGAAATAACAGAAGAAACATGATATACTTTTGGGGAGGACAGGCAGTTTTTGCGCTGTTGAAATAATAAACCCCAGAGGAAAGAATAAGTGACGATAGAAGGATTTGTTGAACATATAATATACAGAAACGCTGAAAATGCCTATACAGTGATGGAACTTAATACCGGAGATGGTAACGAGTTAACACTAGTAGGCATTTTTTCTGTAATAGATGAAGGAGATTATCTGGAAGCTGAGGGGGAAATGGTACAGCACCCATCTTACGGACTCCAGCTCAAGGTGAGCTCCTATAGTATGAAAATGCCTGAAGACAGTGATTCCATGCTGATATACCTGGCTTCGGGAGCTATAAGCGGCATAAGAGAGGCTCTGGCAAAAAGAATTGTCAAGAAATTCGGAGATGATACATTCAGGATCATGTCAGAGGAGCCGGAAAGACTTGCTGAGATCAAGGGAATAAGTATAAACAAGGCTCAGCAGATTTCGGCATCTTTTGCTGAGAAAGCCGGGATGAGACAGGCGATGATGTTTCTGCAGAAATATGGCATATCGAACATCATGGCTGTCAGGGTATATGAGAAATATCATGACAAAATGTATGGGATTATCGAGGAAAATCCTTACAGAATGTGTGAGGATATTCCGGGAATAGGTTTCAAGAAAGCAGACGAAATTGCTGAAAGAGCAGGGATTGAGAGACATTCACCCTTCAGGGTCAGGGCAGGAATACTATTTGTATTGAAAAATGCTTCGAATGAAGGAAATGTTTATATATTGGAGGAAGAGCTGTTAGAAAAGACCGCATCTATTCTTACAGTTGAGAGAGATGAAGTGGATGCTTCCTTAAGTCAGCTTGCTATAGAACGCGAGGTGATCTGCAGGAAAAATGATGAAGGAACAGCGGTTTATCTGGCTTCCTACTACAATATGGAGATAGAGTGTGCAAAGCTCTTAAATGATCTGGATCTTCGCATAGAATTACCTGAAGATGAGATAAGCTCCGCAATAAAAGTGATCGAGAAAAAGACATCACTTACACTTGAAGATAATCAGAAGAGTGCGGTCATAAAGGCAATCGGCAACGGAGTTTTCATAATGACCGGAGGCCCGGGAACAGGAAAAACGACCACACTTAAAGTACTTTTGAATTTTTATACGACAGCAGGAATGAGTGTAATGCTCGCAGCACCGACAGGAAGGGCAGCCAGACGAATGAGCGAAGCTACCGGAATGTCGGCAAGAACTATACACCGTATGCTCGAGGTCACCGGAGGCGCCGGCGATGGTGAGAGTGCAAGGATATTCCAGAGAAATTCTGAAAATCCGCTGGAAACGGATGTAGTGGTGATAGATGAGATGTCAATGGTGGATCTGCCGCTATTCAGATCACTGCTGAGGGCGATAGCCCCCGGAACAAGGCTTATAATGGTCGGTGACGAACATCAGCTTCCGAGCGTGGGACCGGGGTCGGTCTTAAAAGATCTGATCGCATCGGGACAGTTTGAAATGGTTACTCTTAAGAAAATCTTCAGACAGGCCGGAGAAAGCGATATCGTTATGAACGCCCATGCGATACTCGATGGAAAGATACCTGAGATGGATAACAAAAGCCGGGATTTTTATTTTCTTTCAAGGACAGATGCAGAAGAGATCATACAGGGAGTTATTTACCTGGTATCTAAAAAACTTCCGCCCTATGTAAAGTCAAATCCCATGGAGATCCAGGTAATGACACCGATGAAAAAGGGACTTCTCGGGGTTGAGGCTATGAACAGGAGACTTCAGGAGGCGCTTAATCCGCCTCATAGGGGCAAGATCGAGAAAAACTTAGGGAACTGGGTCATCCGTGAGGGTGATAAGGTCATGCAGACCAGAAATAATTATCAGCTTGAATGGGAAATGGAAAAAGAGGATTCACCGCTTCAGGAAAGCGGAAGCGGAGTTTTCAACGGAGATATGGGGATAGTAACATCCATAGATCCTTCCTTTGGAGATATAAATGTTCTTTTTGATGACGGACGTAAGGTTAAATATCCTTCAGCCTCCGCAGGAGAGCTTGAACTTGCGTATGCAATAACCATACACAAGTCGCAGGGATCGGAGTATCCGGCAGTGGTCCTGCCGCTTTTATCGGGACCGGAGATACTCATGACCAGAAATCTGATCTATACAGCAATAACGAGGGCTAAGAGCTGCGTTGTGATAATCGGCAGAAAAAGGACTGTAGAAGATATGATCATGAATACAAATGAACAGAAAAGATATACATCCCTTGCCGAAAGAATAAAAGAAATATTTGAGAAAATGCGCAGCTAAAAAATACAGGAGGTTATATAACACGTTTTCGAGCATAAGAGAAAGTTTGATCGACATACTTTTTCCAAGGAGGTGTCCGGTATGTGATGAAGTTCTGAAATTCGGCGCTGGACTTATTTGTCCTGATTGCAGAAAGAAAGTTCTCAGAGTGGGCAGTGTCAGCTGCAGAAAATGCGGCAAGCGTCTTTATGATGAAAGCCTGGAATATTGCGAAGACTGTAAAAGGGAAAAACATTATTTTACAAAGGCCAGATCGGTTTTTGTTTATAATGATGCTATGAGAAATTCGGTTCTGCGCTACAAGAATCACGGCAGACGTGAGTACGCGGATTTTTACGCAGAGATGATGGAAAAATATCTCGGAAAAGAAATTAAAGCGTTCAGAGCGGATGGAATGATAGCAGTGCCGCTGACTAAGAAAAAACTTGAAAAGAGAGGTTTTGATCAGGCAGAATTTCTGGCTGAGAAAGTTAGCGGAAGACTTGGAATCAGTTTATATAAAGGCTTTCTGAAGAGACTTAAGGACACAGACGAACAAAAATCACTCAGCGGCGCCGAAAGACGCAAAAATTTGAAAAAAGCTTTTATAATGAGTCGAAATGATGTAAAATTAAATAGGGTGATTCTTCTTGATGATGTGTATACAACAGGAAGTACTGCAGACGAGATTTCTGTGGAACTGTTAAATGCAGGGATTAAATCTGTTATGGTGGTAAGCTTATGCAGCGGAACACCGATATAGTTGACACAATTGAATTCTCTACGAAGGGGGTATTCTTATGAATGTAAAGAATTGCAGAAAATGCGGACGAATTTTTAATTATCTTTCAGGACCGCCTATTTGTGACAATTGTAAAAGAAAAATGGAGGAGCAGTTCCAGGTAGTTAAAGCATATATTCGCAGCCATCCGGGCACGAACATTAAAGAAACTTCAGAAGAATGTGAAGTTGAGTCGTCACTCATAAAGCAGTGGATCAGAGAAGAAAGACTTGAACTCGAGGGCAGCAGCGGAGAGATCGTATGTGAGAATTGCGGTAAGGCAATTTCAACAGGACGACTTTGTGATGAATGTAAACGCGCTATGGCAAACGGATTATCGAATTCTATCAAGAAACCTGAGATGCCGAAACCTGAGCCTAAGAAGCCTGAATCTTCAGGCAATAAGATGCGTTTCCTTGGACACTGAGAAATAAGACTATGCTTGATAAAGACAGAATCATGCTGATGACCAGAATGGCATCGTATGAAAATACAGAAGGAAAGAAAATGATCCGTATAACCGACTATTTCAGAGGCGACTATGTCGCCTTTGGAATGCTCAAAACAGCGGTAGCGGTGACAATTTCTTTCCTTACTGTTGTGGGAATTTATATTTTCTGCAATGCTGACAGGTTTATTGCAGAATTTTATGAAACAGATTTTCAATTTATTATCAGAAAATTGCTGATGGTTTTTGCAGTTGTGATCATTTTTTATCTGATGATCGCATTTATCCTCTATTCGTACAGGTATACGCAGGCGAGGAAAAGTGTCAGGGTTTACCGGAAGGCACTGAAAAAATTAATTTCGATGTATGGAAGGTAAAACTGATTAAAATGAGAGAGTTGGTTCGTACAAGAGAAGGAATAAAGGAAATATACGGGAAGTATGCGGCGTTTATAGATCCGATAGTGAAATTTGTCCTTGCTATGGTGACTTATGCGTTGATAAATTCAAGCATTGGCAATATGGAGCTTCTTAAAAATCCGCTAATAATGATTCTGGCGGCTTTGCTTAATGCTATACTTCCTACAAATTCGATAATAGTTTTTGCGTGTGCATTTTCAGTGCTTCATATGTATGCAGATTCGATATTCAGTGCTGCTGTGGTTCTCATAGCTTTTATGCTTATGTATCTTCTGTATTTTAGATTCTCACCGCAGGATTCGATCATAGTGCTTTTGACGCCGATAAGTTTTGCGCTTCATATACCTTATGCAGTTCCTTTATGTGCAGGTATCGGAGGCGGTGTTTTTTCATGCGTATCGGTAGCAGCAGGAGTATTTTCATGGTATGTTGTTAAATATTGTGCATCAGTAAAACTGGAGATTTCACAGGCTGATGTTGAAGCAACCGCTTCGTCACTCAGGTCTTTTATCGGAGGGCTTGTTGTTAATAAAAATATGCTTCTGGTACTGGCAGCTTTTGCTTTAACTACGGTTCTTGTTTCAATTGTTAAAAGGCTCAGTATCAATTATTGCAGAGAAGCAGCGATCATTGGCGGAGCAAGCTTTAATATGCTGTTTATATTAACGGGTAATGCTATTTTAAGACTTAATGTTTCAATATTGAATCTTCTGATCGGAACGATCATAGCTATACCTATAGCACTGGTATTAAATTTCTTCCTTTTTGCCGTTGATTATGCAAAGACGGAAAATCTTCAGTTTGAAGATGACGAATACTATTATTATGTGAAGGCAGTTCCAAAGATCACTGCCCGATATGACGAAGATAAAGTTGACAAAAGCACGGCCGACCGCTGAATCAGACGATTGAGCGGGAAAGCAGAAAGGGATATATAGTACGACAGATGGCTACTGGCGTAGATGCTTTTACAAATTTTCTTGAAAGATATATATCGTTTGACTCTATACCGAGAATGGTGATTACTGACTATGTTGAGATCCTGATCATTAGCCTCCTTATCTACGAGTTAATGGTTTGGATAAAAAATACTAAGGCGTGGTCACTGCTTCGCGGTATTATTGTTATTGTCGTTTTTATTTTTATTGCCTATATCTTCCAGATGAATACGATCATCTGGATAGTCAGAAATGCCCTGAATGTGGCAATTATGGCTCTTGTTGTTATATTTCAGCCGGAGCTAAGAAAAGCTCTTGATGTTTTGGGAAGAAAAAATATTTTTTCTTCCTTTGTTCAGTTTAATGCACCGGACAGACCGGATGGAAGATTTTCAGACAAGACCATATCAGAACTTATCAAGGCCTGTTATGAAATGGGAAGGGCAAAAACAGGAGCCCTTATAGTAATAGCAAAAAATGATTCCCTGACTGAATTTGAGAGGACAGGAATAGATGTAGACGCTATTTTAACGAGTCAGCTTCTTATAAATATTTTTGAACATAATACGCCTCTTCATGACGGTGCAGTAGTGGTAAGGGGAAACCGGATCACTTCTGCTACCTGCTATCTGCCGCTTTCTGACAATATGGCACTTTCAAAAGAGCTCGGAACCAGACATCGTGCGGGAGTGGGAATTTCGGAAGTTACGGATTCGCTTACGATCATTGTTTCTGAAGAGACCGGACATGTTTCTATAGCATATGAGGGAAATCTTTACCGAAATGTAGATGCTGAATTCTTAAAAGAAAAGATGGAGATGCTTCAGGATAAACCGACAGAAGATCACAGATTCCATTTCTGGCATCAGAAAGGAAGGTCCGGTCATGAATAATTTTAAGAAATTTCTTAAAAAACTGACTGAGAATGCTTCTATAAAACTTCTGTCAGTTATATGCGCAATACTTCTCTGGATGGTAGTGGTAAGTATTGATAATCCGCTTATGTCGCTGCCTTTTTCACCTATTCCGGTAACGGTGGTGAATGCCGATGTACTCGAAGACAGCGGAAAGGCTTTTGAATTATCGGATTCCAGCCGTTCTGTTACGGTTACTGTCAGGGCTGAGAGGTCTATCCTTTCAGAACTTTCAAGGGACGATTTTGTTGCAACAGTCGATATGAGTGAGCTCGAGGGCAACAGAGTTCCAATAGAGGTCAAGGCAACAAAGTATTCAGACAAGATAGAAAGTATCACATCCAAGACTGAATATGCTACAGTTTATACGGAAAATCTGGAATCTTCACAATTCAGGCTTCAGGCAGTAACAACCGGAGAGCCGGCTGATGGATATGCAGTGGGATCGACTTCGCTTGCAACCAACGTAGTAAGGGTAAAGGGTCCTGAATCAGTGGTGTCAACAATTGACAAGGCTGAGGTAAAGATAAATGTATCTAATATGAACAGCGAGATACATTCGACCGAAAAGATCATTCTTTATGATAAATACGGAAACGCTGTAAATGCAGCACCGTTAAAGATGTCTATAGAAGAGACCGGTGTGACAGTCCTTATATATAAGACAAAGGACATAAGCGTTAAGGCCGGTTACAGCGGTGCACCTGCAGAAGGCTATGTGGTGTCCGGTTATGCAACGCCGTCTAAATCAACAATCACCGTAATGGGTACAAAATCAGCCCTTGCGGAGATAAGCTCTGTAACGATACCATCAGATGCTGTAAACGTGGATGGGGCTACATCAAAGGTATCTAAAACAGTAGATATTTCGGACTATCTGCCATCAGGAGTGTTTGTAGTTGATTCAGAAGAAAATGCAGAAGTCACTGTTTCGGTTAATGTTGAGGCATTGCAGTCTTCTATAGTTGAAATACCGAATTCAAATATTACTATCACTAATCTGCCAAATGGAATGAGTGCGGCTCTGGCAGAACCGCATGGAACATGTGCGGTAACGCTTAGCGGATTGAGTGATGCTCTTGCTGCGGTTACGCCTGCAACTATCACGGGTGCTGCAGATCTTGCCCTTTATAAGCAGAGCAAGGGTATTGACAGTCTAAGCTCAGGTGTATATGATGTGAACGTTGCATTTATTCTTCCGTCAGGAGTCACCATGAACGGAACGGCAACAGTCTCAGTTGTTATCACAGGTATGGAATCAGGTTCTGATAATGGAGTTGAAACAGCTCCGGCGAATGATGAAAGCGATAATACTGAGACGGATACTGATGGAGAAGAAAACAACGACGACAATGATGATGAGTCGCAGACAGATGACGATTCTCAAAATGATGATAATTAAAAAATAATATAAACATATTGGATATGGAGGATGTTTTATGTCCAGACTTTTTGGAACAGATGGTGTAAGGGGAGTAGCAAATTCAGAACTGACTCCGCTTTTGGCAATGCAGCTTGGGGCTGCCGGTGCTTATGTTTTAACGGAGCAGAATTCATACAGACCTACTATAATGGTTGGCTGTGATACGAGAATTTCAGGAGACATGCTTGCAAATGCCCTGATGGCAGGAATTTGTTCGGTAGGTGCAAATGCGGTTTATGTTGGCGTTTTACCGACTCCGGCAATTGCTTATTTAACCAAGAAATATAAAGTTGATGCAGGCGTTGTCATATCTGCATCTCATAATCCTGTTGAATTTAACGGAATAAAATTCTTTAACAGTGAGGGATATAAGCTTTCAGATGAGCTTGAGGACAGGATAGAGGCTCATATCAGAAATGATAATAAGGATATCCCGAAGCCGACCGGCTCAGAAGTTGGAAAGATCAAATACAGAAGAGATGCAAGAGAAGAGTACATAAATCAGTCAATGAGCCAGATAAAGACTGATCTTCGCGGTCTTAAGATAGTTGTAGACTGTGCAGAGGGTGCTTCTTACTATACTTCTGTAGAGACATTAAAGGAACTTGGCGCTGAAGTAGTTGCCATTCATAATAATCCGGACGGAACAAACATTAATGCAAACTGCGGTTCAACCCATATGGAAGAACTTTGTGCAAGGGTTGTTATGGAGCATGCTGATGTAGGTCTTGCCTTTGACGGAGATGCAGACAGACTCCTTGCAGCAGATGAGAACGGTAAGCCGGTAAACGGTGATGAGATCATGGCTGTTATCGGAACTGATATGAAGAAAAGAGGCGAACTTACAGGAAACAGCATAGTTGTTACTGTAATGACCAACTTAGGATTTATTCTCATGTGTAAGAGAGAGGGCATAGAAGTACATCAGACAAAGGTAGGAGACCGTTATGTTCTTGAACATATGAGAGAGATAAACAGCAGTCTCGGCGGAGAACAGTCGGGACATATCATTTTCCTCAAGGAAAACACAACGGGAGACGGACTGCTTTCGGCACTTCATCTTCTCGAGGTAATGAAGACATCAGGAAAGAAGCTTTCGGAGCTTACAAAAGTTATGGAAGTCCTGCCGCAGGCACTTTACAATGCGACAGTACCGAATCATAAAAAAGAAAAATATATGGAGTATCCGGAAATTAAGGCAGCAATTGAAAATCTCGAGAGAAAGTATGCAGGAGAGGGAAGAGTTCTTATCCGTCCTTCAGGAACCGAGCCGCTGGTCAGAGTAATGATCGAGGGCAAGGATCAGGCAGTTATCGATAATGATGCAAAAGACCTTGCAAACCTTATTACAAAGACAGTAATCTAATTGATCATTTATTTTCGAGGCAGAAATATGGACACGCATTTATAGAGGAGAGAATTTATATGGTAAGTCAGAGAGTTACGGTCAAGAACCCGACAGGGTTACATTTAAGACCGGCAGGAATATTCTGCAAAGAGGCAATGCGCTTCAAATCTTTAGTAACATTTCGTTTTAAGGAAAATACAGCTAACGCCAAGAGCGTGCTTAGTGTACTCGGTGCCTGTGTGAAATGCGGGGATGAGATCGAGCTTATGTGTGAAGGTGAAGATGAGGGCGAAGCTCTCAATACATTAGTAAAAATTATAGAAAGCGGTTTAGGAGAGTAATAATGAAGAAGCTTTTGGTTACAGGAAGTAACGGTCAGCTTGGTCGTGCAGTTAATATTGAATTTGCTGCAGACAATGAATTCGAAATTTACAATACCGATGTTGCAGAGGGCGAAGGAATTCATGCCCTTGACATAACCGATATTGAGGCTGTTCAGGAATGTGTAAGGGAAGTTAAGCCCTATGCCATAATAAACTGTGCAGCATATACAGCAGTTGATGCCCAGGAAAAAGACTGGGATCTTTCTTATAAGATCAATGCTATCGGACCCAGGAATCTGTCCATAGCAGCAACTGATAATAAGGCAAAGATGGTTCATATTTCAACAGATTATGTTTTTGCCGGAAATGCATCAAAGCCCTATACGGAATTTGACCCTACTGGTCCTGTAAGTGCTTATGGAACAACAAAGCTTGCAGGTGAGAATTTTGTAAAACAGTTTGCAGAACATTTTTACATGATCCGTACAGCATGGCTTTATGGTGATGGAAAGAATTTTGTAAAGACAATGCTCCGACTTTCAGAGAACCATGATGAAGTAAGTGTTGTAAAGGATCAGCTCGGAACTCCAACAAGTACAAAAGAGCTTGCAAGAGCAATCCATACTCTTATACCTACTGATAATTACGGCCTTTTCCATGGTACCTGTGAAGGTTCGACAAACTGGGCAGAATTTACCGACGAGATATATCGTCTTGCCGGGGTTAAGACAAAGGTAAACCATGTAACGACAGAAGAGTACAAGGCTATGAATCCGGCCAGTGCTCCCCGTCCTGCGTATTCTATTCTTGATAATTACATGCTCAGACTGACAAACAGCTATACTTTTGCTGATTGGCATGATGCTATCAGAGATTACGTAGAAGGGTTAAACTAAGGAAGAAGAGGAATTGAGAAAATGATAGCCCGGCTGCTGATCATCATAGTTGCTTTCGTGCTGATCTTAACTGCCAGGAAGAGCGGTGCTCTGCTGGAAAGAGTATATCAGAAGTCAGACGAATGGAAGGCGAAAAATAAGAATCTTGAAGACGAGGAGGATGATGATTTGACAGGAAAGGCCAAATGGAGGCTTATAGTAGCGGGATATGTGATATTTATCCTTTTTGCAGTATTTGCGGCTGTTTCCATATTTACACTCAATCAGAAAATTAACACACTTTACGGCAGTGTGCGTTCCCTGGAAGAAACAGTTTCTGAACTGGAGAACAGTTCGAATGCGAACTGACATAAACTAATGATATTGAAAGGGCTGCGTTAAAATACGCAGCCTTTTCATTACAGAGGTAGTCGACAGATGATAGTTTTTTTTGAAGCAGTCTTAATGATCTGCATGAATTTCATAATATATTTTGCATTCGGATCGCTGATAAGCTCCCGTTTTAAGAAAACGAGACTGTCAGCGACAATTTCGGTTTTATTGGGATTTTTTCTTTACTATTGTGTTTTTGATATTCCCTGCCTGATAATAATGCTGCACTGGAGGCCGCTTTCATGGCTGGCTCTTTGCTGGGGAATAATGATGCCGCTTATAGTTCTGATATCGGCAATAATAAACAGAAAAAAATGGCTTATCTGCTTTAAAGAGGCTATAGCTTATATTAAGGCAAAACCCCTGCTGACGATCGCAGCAGTGATCATAGTGCTGGCAGAGACCGCTATAATCCTTCATGCTTATGAATTTACACTGGATGCAGCCTATTACGTTGCGAATGTAACAACATCGCTCGAGACGAACACAATGAATATCTACAATCCCTATACAGGTGACTGGCAGAATCATTTTGAAATGCGATATCTTTTTGCAACATATCCGATGGAAGAGGCTGTAATGTGCTATATCACAGGGATTCATCCGCTGATATGGACAAAGACGATCATGGCGGCAACTTCACTTATTTTATCGAATATAATATATTACAGGATCGGAAGAGAGCTTTTTAAGGGCGAAAAAAATGAGGATCTGAAGACTGTCCTTATGATATTTTTTGCAGGAATAGTAAATTTCTTTTATATATCGACATTTACAAGTTCGGAATTTCTGCTCACGAGAAGCTATGAGGGCAAGACGCTGGTTGCAAATATTGTCCTTCCGATGATCATATATCTTTTCTTAAAGATAAGAGAAGATTTTAAGGCGAAGAGATATTGGTGGATAATGGCGCTTGTCTGCCTGTCATCTACAATACTTTCGAATTCGTCTGATATGCTTGTACCTGCAGCTCTGGGAATTCTTAGTATTCCTTATGCTATGAGGAAAAAGAATGCAGGAATTTTTCTGAAATATCTGCTCTGTGTGAGTCCATGTCTTTTCATGCTGCTGGCTTATGTGCTCTATGTAAAGGGAGTATTTGTCTTCTATACTTATCCTCCGCTTTTTGGTAAGCATTAATGGTTTGGCTCAGAAAGGAAATAAGGTAAAATGCAGACACTTACTGTCGCGGAGAGCGGCTTTTTATATATTTTCAAATGCATAGGCTATTACAGCGGAAGCTGCTTTTATCTCCTTCTTTATGCAGCTGCGCTGATCTTTCTTTTCAAGAAGGGAAATGAAAAGGAAAAAGACATATTTTTATATCCCGGTATAACATTGATTCTGACTGTCTACAATCCGCTGACTCCGGTAGTCATAAACAGCCTTTTTGATATAAATAAGGAGTATTACAGATTTATATGGCTGACGCCGGTGGTGATAATTTTATCCTATATTGCAGTAAAGCTTATATGGAGATATTTTTCAAAAAGAGGAGAGAGGACAGTGGCGCTCCTTGCACTTGTACTCCTGCTGGCAGGCAGCGGAAGATTCGTATATGCCGAAGGCTACGTTCCTACAACGAATAATTATAAAATGCCCGGGGAAGTCATACAGACAGCGGAAATAATCAGAAGGACATCTAAGGTAAAATATCCTAGAGCTCTTTGTGATTATAATCTCAACATGGAGATACGCCAGTATGATGCTTCAATACTTCTGACGGCTGACAGGGAAAGATATATGGCTGCGGTTGCCGGGAATATCACTGATGAGATGCTTGAAGCAGATGGATATTATCAGGAAAAGCTTCTGGCGATGCTGGTTCAGGAAAAACGTATTTCAAAGCCGGTGCTGGAGGAGGCACTGGAGTCAACAAATACAGAATTTATAGTTCTCAGTAAAAAGAGTAAGATAATCGATTACTTAAAGGATAATGGTTTTAGCGAGGCAGGTGATACAGAGAGCCGCCTTGTGCTTTACAGGGAAAATCCGGATGCCGGAGAGTTCGAGCTTGCAGACTATAATGATGTCTGGAATGCACAGAAATTTTTCGGGATTTTTTAACGCAGTATGAAAGAGCTGACGGTTTCTAAGAGCCGATGCAGCAGATGGTAACAGAAAAATGCATACATTAACAGTTTTTACACCAAGCTATAATCGTGAAAATATGCTGCCGAGGCTTTATAAAAGCCTTACAGAGCAGACGAATAAGGATTTTGAATGGCTTATAGTAGATGACGGTTCTACGGATAAGACGAGAAAACTTGTAGAATCCTTTAAAGCAGAGAAAAAAATATCCATAAGATATCATTATCAGAAAAACGGCGGTAAGATGAGAGCTCACAATACCGGCGTAAGAATGGCGGAAACAGAAATTTTTGTCTGTCTGGATTCCGATGATTATTTTACAAAGAGCGCAGTTAATGATATATTGGACGTATGGAAAAACATTCGGGATGATAAGGAATGTGCAGGCATAGTTGCCCACAAGGGAAGCAGCGAGACAGAGATTCTTTATAATGAGGAATTTCCGGAAAACCTTGAAAGAACAACGATCTTCGATCTTAGGCTTAAGGGCTTTAAGGGAGAGACGACGCTGGTCTTCAGGACGGATGTCTTAAAGGAGCATGAATTTCCGGAGATAGACAGGGAAAAATATGTTCCCGAGGACTATGTTTATGACCTTATCGGAAGCAGATATTATCTGCATCTTATGCCCGAGATACTTACGGTATGTGAACTGGTTGAAAAGGGATATACCGACAGGGTTGATGAGCTGCGATGGAATAACCCGACCGCATGGTATTTGTATTATGTAAACCGCGCGAAGGCAGCTCCCTGGTGTGTCTTAAAATTTAAGTATGCAGCGCACTGTCTGAGATTTTCCCTCCTGGCGGATGATGATTACAAGGCAGAGAATCCTTTGCCGCCTTTGCTTATCCTATGCGGGCTTCCGGGTGCACTGGCATTGAGCTTAAGAAGAAAATTATAAACTTGCAGGTAAGAATGAGAGCAATCAGATCAGAAGAAGCGCTGAAGCGCTTATATACACTGCTTGTATGCACGATCATGGTCGCAGCAGATTCGGCTATGATATTGTATGCACTGCACTTTATATACAATTTAGAATTCAGGACCCAGCTCTATTTCAGGGGACATCTCTTTGTAATGGGGATGTATGTAGTAGTGCTGCTTTTCCTGGGACAGGTATTCGGAGGAATAATCGTCGGAGTAAGGAAAGCCGGAGAGGTTATGTTCAGCTTTCTCTTTGCGGCATTGATGTCGGGGAGCTTTTTTTATTTTATAGTAGCGCTCCTGTCCTATAAACTTCCGACGCCGATCCCTTTATTGCTGGTATTACTGGTACAGATCATATTTTCGTCGGGCTGGATATCAATTACGGCAAAGATTTACGGCAATCGTTTCAAGCCCTATGATGTTTTGCTGATCTATAAAGGCGAGTCAATAGAAAATTTCAGGGAGAAGCTCGCAACGAGGAAAGATCAGTTTCATATAGCAGATTCGGTGAATATAAGAGAGGGTGAAGAGAAGTTAAGAAGCCTTATCAATAAGTATAATACCGTGATGCTCTGGGATATCCCTTCGGGCTACAGAAATCAGATATTTAAGATCTGCTATGAGAAATCAAAACGTATATATGTAATGCCTAAAATATCTGACATCATATTGAACGGATCCGAGGCGGTACATCTTTTTGATACACCGCTCCTGCTCACAGAGGCAAATCCGCTTCAATATGAAGAGCGAGTCCTTAAAAGGATAATGGATATAGTTATTTCCTTATGCCTTATAATAATCACAGCGCCGATAATGCTGATTGCAGCTTTGGCTATAAAGCTTTACGACAGGGGACCTGCACTTTATTCGCAGGTCAGATGTACCAAGGGCGGAAGAAAATTTAGAATATATAAATTCAGGAGCATGATCGTAAATGCCGAAAGTGCAGGAGTAGCAGTGCTTGCGGCAGAGTCAGACCCGAGGATAACACCGATTGGAAAGTTTATCAGAGCCTGCAGGATAGATGAACTCCCGCAGCTTTTTAACGTCCTTAACGGTGATATGTCATTTGTGGGGCCGAGACCGGAAAGGCCGGAATTTATAGAAAAATATCTGGAAACAATGCCGGAATTCGCATACAGAATGAAGGTCAGGGCAGGAATTACCGGATATGCCCAGCTTTACGGGAAATATAACACGCTTCCTTATGATAAACTGAAATTTGATCTTTATTATATAGAACAGTATTCATTATGGCTTGATATAAAGCTTATGATACTTACGGTCAAGATTCTTTTTACAAAGGAAAGTACAGAGGGAACGAAAGAGAAGGTAACGTCTGCAAAAGACAGAGCAGGCTGAGTAAAATAAGCAAATAGAACTATCCGTGTGGGGGTAAATGTCTATGGCGAATGTATCAGTAGTTATTCCGGTGCACAATGCGAGCCGGTTTATAGAAGATACGCTGCGTTCTATACTGGCAGAAACTTACAAAGACTGGGAGATAATCCTTGTGGAGGATCACAGTACGGACAACAGCGTTGAATGCATGAACATTATGGTAAAAGAGTTCGAGGAAAAGGGACTCGGAGACCGCATCAGAGTGCTCAGTTCAAAGGGCAGGGGGGCGGCATCAGCCAGAAATACGGGAATAGACGCAGCAGAGAGCAGATATATCGCTTTTCTGGATGCAGATGATCTCTGGGAACCTCCAAAGCTCGAACAGCAGCTTAAATTTATGAAAAAAACAGGGGCGGCATTTTCATTTACAGGCTATGAATTTGCCGATGAGACCGGAGTCGGTATCGAGAAGATAGTAAGAGTCCCTAAAATAATGAATTATAAAAAGGCTCTTAAAAATACGACTATTTTTACAAGTACGGTCATGTTTGATATGAAAAAGATCAGCAAGGAAGAGATAAGAATGCCTGATGTACCGAGTGAAGATACTGCCACATGGTGGAAAATACTTCGTTCCGGCTATATGGCATATGGTCTTGACAGACCTCTTACGCTCTATAGGAGGAGTGGAAATACTCTTTCCTCCAACAAAAAGACCGCAATAAAGAGAATCTGGAATTTATACAGGAATGTAGAAAAGTTAAGTCCTGTGTATAGTGCATGGTGCTTTGTTTTTTACGCTGTGCATGCGGTAGGAAGACGAATATGACAAAGGTAAGTTCAGCCAGCCGTTTATCTGTGCTGCTTTCAGCGATGCAGTTAGACGACTGGCATTATATTGACAATTTAAATATCAGCGGAAATGCCCTTGTGATCAACCAATGCGACAGGGATGGTGACGAGAGGATAGAAGACGGAAATAGGAAGATTCGTTTTATATCAACAAGGGAGAGAGGTCTTTCCAAAAGCCGGAATATGGCAGTAAGAGAGACCGAGGGAGAAATATGCATCTTCTGCGATAATGATGTGAAATACCGGGATAATTATGAAGAGCTGATACTAGGCGAATTCCGGAGGATGAAAGATGCAGATATCATTGTTTTCTTTATAGAGAGGCCTGAGAGACATTCTCCAATATTTAAGAAGAGAAGAAGGATGGGCTATCTTTCTACGATGAAAACTTTTTCTCCTGAGCTGGCTTTCAGAAAAAGCTCGCTTGTGAAAGCCGGACTTGAGCTGGATGAGGATTTTGGAGCCGGTGCGCGATACAGCATGGGAGAAGAAAATATCTTTTTGTATGATGCCATAAAGGCTGGACTCAGGATATATTATGCGCCGGTAAAAATTGCCTCGTTAATAGAAAATGAATCAACCTGGTTTAAGGGATATACTGAGAGGTTTTTTATCAACAGAGGAGCCGGATATTACAGAATGGCAGGCTTTTTTAGTCATATTCTTATCTGGCAGTTCGCATTAAGAAAGAAAAAAGAGTACGGTAAAGATAAAATGTCTTTAAGAGATGCTTTAAGATATATGTATAAGGGGGCACACGAATATGAGCGCGAAAAGAATCTTTCTGGTTGGTGATGACTGGTCAAATACAGGACCGGCAAATGCTACTTATGCCTTGCGTAAACATCTGCCTAAGAATACCCTTTACCTCGAGCATAGATCAAAGGCAATGAGGGCTTTTGAGCTTACAATGAAAATGCGTAAGGCTGATGTTGCTGTCTTTTCAGGTCATTCGAGACAGAATCTCATGGGAATGGACATGGCTCACAGGGCAAAGATACCCTGCATATACATAATGCATGGCTGCGTTGAACATGAGAATACGATAAACCAGGCTGTCGACGAAGGAATGTCAAGAGATGAGCGTGCCATGATGGAGCGCGCAGATCTGATACTGGCAGTTTCAGAGCAGTTTGAGAGCTGGCTTAAGACTAATTATGTTGAATACAGAGATAAAATTTCGCACCTTGTAAATGGCATAGATTGGGAAAGCTTTGGGAATCTTGCCTCCGGTGAGAAACGTAATGAAAATATGATCCTAAGCGTTGGCGGAGGAATGCCGAGAAAACGTATAACGAGAATCTGCGAGGCCATCGAGATCCTTAAAAAAGAAGGATTTGAGGATCTGACACTGACTGTAGTCGGAGATGAGGGAGCAGACACAGAGAAAATAAACAGCTATCCTTTTGTAAACAATAGGGGGCTTGTTGACCGTGCAGAAATGAAAAGGCTTTATCACGAGTCGAAGCTTTTCGTGCAGAACAGTATTTTTGAGACCTTTGGTCTGGCTCCTGTGGAGGCTGTGCTTTCCGGAGCAGACATACTTGTTTCTAAATATTGCGGAGTTCTTTCCGTGCTCGGAGGCATGGAGGAAAAGGATATTATAGACAATCCGGATAATCCGGAGGAAATTGCTGAAAAAATAAAGCAAATGCTTAAAGACGACAATCATACAAGGATAGTCGTTGAGACTGATAAGGAGTCTACATCATGGACAAAGAGAGCAGAGGAGCTCTTGGCAATAGCGCAGAAAATCAAAAGGTAAGAAATCTTTTAACATGGATTGCGTTAATAATACAAATGATATTTTATGCCGGAACCTGGACAATACCCAAGTTCTATGGAGTTACAGAGAAATATAATTCACTTATAATTTTTATATCGCTTGCGATAGTTTTTTTCGCAAATATTGATATCTTGAAGGAATTGAGAGAAGGACCTAAGAAAAATCCGGTCTTTTATGCCATGGGAGCGGCAATTGTGATAGCTTTTGCCAATCTTTTTATAATCGGTTCGAATAAGGGCTGCATATTGATCCTGGCGAATTTCCTTTTAATATGGTATCTCGCGCCTAAAGTTGATTTCAGCGGAAAACAGCTTAAAACACTTGAGATCTTTTTCCTAATAATGTATATAAGCTGGTTTCTCTATGACAGAGGATTTTCATATAATACCAACACAGGTGCAACTGTAACGGTATTTACCCTGCTTGGCGCAATGACAGCCTTGATAAGATTGACTGAGAAAAAGGAAATATATGGATTTTTTGCGGTACTGGCAGTTTTCAGGGCGATAACACTGGTGCTCTGGCATCTTGCAAGAGGAGCTTTTATCGCACTGACCTTATTTCTTATATTTTATTTTATTATACCGAGGTCTTTTTGGAAAAATAAGATCTTATACAGGATCCTCTGCATTTTTGTGACTTTGGGATCTATAGCATTCGTGGCATTTTATGTGATTTTAGGATCCACGGGCTTTAATTTCAAGCTTCCCTTCTTTTACAAAAATATCTTTTCCGGAAGAGAGCAGATATGGCTGGAAGTGTGGGATATCTTAAAAGAGAACATTCTTACGGGAATAGGCTCCGGAAGAGAGCTTAAATCCTTTGTGGAATATAATATCCATAATTCCATGTACGATATTCTTGCGGTACATGGGGTAATAGTATTTATTCTTTCACTTGTTGTGATCGTTTCGAGACTCTTTAAGATGCAGGCAGAGCTTGATAAAGCTGATGTTATCAAGTTATGCGCGGCATCGGCAGTTTTTGCGATATTTATCGAGTCATTTATAGATATGGATCTAATGTGGGCGGATTATTCTCCGCTTCTGCTTTTCCTGCTGGCAGAAGTCCACAGACGAAATAAGGTTAAAGCGGGAAATTAGCAGTTGTTATACAGAGGAGTGTTTTAGGGTTTGATAAAGGGAAAATATAAATATCTTTTCAAAAATATGGCTTTATTTACCATAAGCAGTCTGGTGTCAAAACTGCTTGTGTTTCTTCTTGTTCCCTTTTATACATCTATTCTTACAGAGTCGGAGTACGGAATAGCTGATGTAATGCAGTCGACCTTACTTCTCGGAGTGCCGTTATTATCCATAAATGCCGGAGAAGCGGCACTTCGTTTTGGCTTGGATAAGGGAGCTGATCACGGAGAAATATTGAGGATAGGATTAAAGAGGGTATTTTTCTCGGATCTGTTGGCGCTTATCTTATCAGGTGGATTTTTTGCTTTCAGACTGATAACGAAAAAGGGTCCGGAACCGGAATATATTGTACTTTTTTTCTTTCTTTTTCTATTTAACAGTTTTTACGAATATATGCTTCTTTATTGTCAGGGAACGGAAAAAGTCCAGATAATGATAATGGGAAGTGTTTCCTGTACATTCCTTGTCATCATATGCAATATTTTCTTTTTGCTCTTTCTGTCGCTTGGGCTTTACGGATATCTGTTTGCCCAGATGATCGCCTATACGGGTTCTGCAATGCTGATGTTTAGTATGGTTGGCGGAGACGTTCAGATCAAAAAGATCATAAAAGACAGGAAGCTTGAGAGGAAAATGTTTGATTATGGCTCGGGAATGCTTCTTTATTCGACATCGAGCTGGATAAATAATGCACTGGACCGTTATTATATATTGCTGATGCTTGGAAGCTCGGAAAACGGACTTTATGGCGCAGCCTACAAGATACCGGCAATACTTACTATATTTCAGAGGATTTTTGCACAGGCATGGCAGATGTCTGCAGCAAAGGAATATGATGAAAAAGACAGGGATAAATTCTTTTCAAATATGTTCAGGATATACAGCGCCATAATGGTTCTCGGTGCTTCAGGAATAATTTTATTCCTAAAAATCCTGGCCAGGATAATGTTTCAAAAAAGTTTTTTTGAAGCATGGGTACTGGTGCCGCCGCTGCTTATCTCAGTAATATTCGGGGCACTTGAAGGTTTCATGGGTTCCATATGTCTTGCCTTTAAGGATGGCAAAAGTATAGGCAGGGCTACAGGACTCGGAGCTTTGGTAAATATAGTACTTAACTACTTTCTGATAATAGAATTCGCCGCAATGGGCGCTGCGATAGCAACACTTATTTCTTATTTTGTGATGTTCGCAGCAGCTTATATCATGGTGAAAAAATATGTTAAACTAGATGTTTCCATGGCAAAAAACTTTTTTGCCTATATATTGCTGATAGTTGAGTCACTGGCGGTAATAGTCAATATAAAGAACTATTATATTATAAATTCGATAATTTTGCTGATACTGCTATTGATATACATGAAGGAAATCGCTCAGTTCCTTACGGGATTAAAGAAATGCTGATGGGGAAAGTTGGATAATGCAGACGTCTTTTTTGGATAAATTAAAAAAGAACAGTGGATGGCTATATACGGCGCTTTATATATGGCTGATATTCTCGTCGTTTATAAAGCAGGACTTTTATGAAATGACGGGCAAATACGCAACGCTGATAACTTTTCTTCTGCTTGCACTGCTCGCCTTTATAAATATTGATCTGAAGAAGGCTGAAAAGTCTGAGAAATTGGAAATCCTTTTGTTTTTCATTACGGCAGTCGTAACGGCAGCGAATCTTCTGATCATAAAATCCGGAAAAGGAGCGTTTTTTGTGCCGGTAGATATGGCACTTATGCTCTTGCTGCTGCCAAAG
This sequence comes from Lachnospiraceae bacterium C1.1, assembly GCA_030434875.1. NCBI lineage: Bacteria > Bacillati > Bacillota > Clostridia > Lachnospirales > Lachnospiraceae > Lachnospiraceae bacterium C1.1. Next base: position 3,977,460 of record JAUISW010000001.1, read on the forward strand.
CTTGAAATGACTGATCTCATGAGAAGAGTTACGGCAGGATCGGCATCTCTTTTGATGATATGGTGGTATGCTTATATTCATTGGGAATACGGCTTCAATATGGCAGGCCTTCTCTATATCATAATCTTCATGACAGGAGAGATCTTTGCCGAATATATGAAAAATGACTATGATCTTGAATATATGGGCTATGTCCAGACAGGGCTTTTTTTCACAACCCTTCTTCTGACCATATGCTATCATGCACGCTCGGCAGCGGTATGTGTTATAATATACGCACTTATATGGAAATTACTGCCTTTTTTATCTGAGAGAAAGCTTTTATACAGGTTTTTAATAGCTGCCGCGACCGTTGGAAGCATTATTTTTACAGTATTTTATATGCTTTTAGGAAAGCTTGGAATAAATGTCACGATCCTTTATAAGGATATACTTTCCGGTCGGCAGGATATATGGGCAGAGCTCTGGGAAGCTTTTTTCAAAAGCCCGCTCACAGGTATCGGTTCATCTTATGAGCTTAAGAGTTTTTTCATTTTTGAAGTTCACAATGGACTTTTTGATATTCTGACGGTACATGGAGTGGTAGTTTTCGCCCTTGTACTTTTTCTTCTGGTCAGGAGGCTTAATGAAACGGCAGATACTCCTTTTAGTTACAGACCTGACTGCAGACTGGCTATAGCAGGAGTATTTACACTGCTTTTTGCATCATTTTTTGAGAACGGTTTTATAGTACCGCCGTATAATATTGTATTTATGACTCTTTTGTTACTGGGAAGAGAGTAAAGCTTTTATTATGAATTTTCAGCAGAATGGGGATAAGGAAAAGATGCAGGCAAAAATATCTTTAATATCCATAATTTATAATGTGGCACCCTATCTTGACGACTGCATAAAAAGTCTTGTGAGACAGACCTATGAAAATCTGGAGATAATCCTCGTGGTCGGAGAAAAAGGTGACGGAAAAGATGATAACTGTCTTGAGATAGCTGAAAGCTATGCTGTGAAGGACGATAGAATAAAGATAGTAAGATGTCAGGCTATGGGTACAGGTGATGCCAGAAACAAGGGCCTGGAGGCTGCAAGCGGTGATTATATAGCCTTTGTTGACGGTGACGATTATGTAGAGGAAAAATTTATTGAAAAGCTCTACGAGAATCTGAATTTCCATGCGGCAGACATAGCAGTATGCGGAAAATACAGTGAATATCCGGGAAGAACCGTGGCAGATGAGCGTCATGCGGTGAGGGATTTAAGCGGTGAAGCGGCCTGCAGGATGATTCTTGAAAAAAACGGATTCTTTTTTCATTGCTGGGACAAGCTTTTTAAGGCTGAGTTATTTAAAGGACTGGAATTTCCAACTATCGGTCAGTTAGAGGATCGTTATACAGTAGGAAAGATACTGACAATTGCTGAATCGGTGGTCTATGATACGACGCCCCTTTATCATTACAGAGTGAGAGAGGACAGTATATCCAAAACAGCTGTTGACTCTGAGATGAATACGAAGGCAGATGAAATTTTTTGCGATATGGTGATCAAACGCTATCCTTCATTAAAGGGATTGTGTGAGGAATTTTTAATATATGACCATATAACCTGCATTCAGAACATGTTGCTCGAAGGGATTTACAGCAAAGAAAAGGCGGAGTCTCACAGGGATTATGTTAAAGTTCATGCAGGAGAAGTATTAAAAAAGGACGGACTTGACCGTAATACGAGGATAAAGATATATTTAACCATTTACTGTCCGGGACTTTTAAGGCTTGTTACAAGGAAAAAGAGCCAGTCTTAGCCCCCCGAAAATATTTTATACAGGAATAAGGAAATGAGATCAGAAATTTTTAAGAAGAAGAGAATACTTTTTGTATGCAGAGAGACCTATTCAAAGCCTTTATGGTTTCTCGCAAGGGACTTAAAAGAAGAAAATGAAGTCGCTGCATTTTATATAATGTCCTCGGAGAGTAAATTCAATAAGTGCTATTACAATGAGCATACCATCTATGAATTCAGAGAAAATCTGCCGGACGTTAAGCTTTATGACGTAGCAGACATCTGTGATAAATTTGTAGAGGGCTTTGAAAAGTCGGATTCACCGGCAGACCTGGAATTCCTTACAAAAATCGAGGAAGAATACAGTCATTTTAAGACCCTTAATCTGCAGCTCATGAGTTCACAGGAAAATACGAGACATTATCACTGGAGAGACTACTGGTCGCTTACAACTGATGAGGAAAACAATTACTGGCTCGAGCTCAATTATAAAAAGATATTTGAAATTTTAGATGATTTTAAGCCGGATGTCATATTAGATCTCGATAATGCCGAGCTTCAGAGAACGATACTCTGTGAAGTGGCATATAAAAGAAATATACCCTATATGACCGTGGAATACGGTAAATATGGATATTATAAATATCCAAGCTTTCAGAATTCCTATGGGATAGATCCTTATTTTAAGAATATTTACGAGGAAAAAATGAAGCTTGACGATTCAGCGCTTCAGGAATCGATCGACTATATCAATGATTTCAGATCCAAGTCCGATATAATGAACCCGGAATTTGCAGGCTCTGTGACAGCCCAGTATGAGAGAGATTCGATCATATGGATATTAAGAGTCATGCGCGGTAAGTGGAATTATTTCTGGAATCAGGATATGACTGCAGGAAACCTTAAATTCAAGAAAAAGAGCAGGATGCTCTATGCGCCGTCCAAGCCCTACCTTAAGCATTATTGGGATACGATGATGAGAAAAAGAAAATTTCTCGTTCCCGATAATGGATATTTCGAGCCGCCGGTGGAGGGCGAGACTTACGTATACATGCCGCTCCATCTGATTCCGGAGTCCAGCGTGTTTGTAAAGGCATCATTTTATGTGGATGAGCTCAATCTTATCGAGCAGATATCCAAGGCCCTGCCCGTAGGCTGGAAACTCTATGTAAAAGAGCATCAGGCGATGCTCGGAGAAAGAGATCCGGAGTTTTATAAGAGGGCAGCGGAAATTGCAAATGTAAGGGTTGTTCAGGTAAATCATTATCAAGATCCGAAGCCCTGGATCGTGAAGGCAAAGGGAGTCATTACTATCACCGGAACAGCAGCCTATGAAGCCGCTTTGATGGGTAAGAAATCAATTGTTTTCGGCGATGTTCCATTTTCACTTATAGACGGTATCACAAGGGTTCGCTCTTTCGAGGATCTTGGCGCCGCTATCAGGGATTTCGGTCCGATAGACAATATTCATTCGGCTGCATCCTATATCGAAGCTGTAAAGGAAGCAGGCTGCGAAATGAGGATATTTGAGTTGATGGACGGAGCAGAAGAGATATTCGCAGGACGCAAAAAAGAAGATGCAGAATTTGATAATATGCTCGAAGAACTGTTGAAATTCTATGAGAAGGGTTATAAAAACTGGTTAGGGGGTAAAGTAAGATGATCAATAATATCATGAGCAGGCTTGAAGCCGGAAAATTCGTACTTATAGCAGAGATAGGCGTTAATTATTATGATATAGCGAGGGAGAGGGGCATTTCCAACATGGAAGCTGCCAAGCTTATGATAAAGGAAGCTAAAAAGGTCGGCATACATGCAGTAAAATTCCAGACCTATAAGGCTGGAACCCTAGCAGCAAAGGCTTCCCCGTCCTATTGGGACAGAAGAGAAGAGCCCACAGCTTCACAGTATGAGCTTTTTCAGAAGTTTGATTCCTTTGGAGAAAAAGAGTATGCAGAGCTTGCTGAATATTCTGAGAGCATTGGAATAGAATTTTTATCAACGGCATTTGATTTCGAATCAGCTGATTATCTCGATAAGATGATGAATGTTTATAAAATTTCATCATCAGATCTCTCAAATCTGCCGTTTATCGAGTATCAGGCAAAGAAGAACAAGCCTATCCTTCTTTCAATCGGTGCTTCAAACGAGGACGAGATAAGAGCTGCTCTTGAGGTTATAAAAAAGAATAATGATAAAAAGCCGGCACTGCTCCATTGCGTGCTGGAATATCCTACACCTTTAGAGGATGCTAATCTCTTAAAGATAGAGACACTTAAAAAGACCTTCCCGGACTGCTATATAGGCTACTCAGACCATACAAAGCCCACAGAGGAGTGTGATGTGGCAAAGACCGCCTATAATCTTGGTGCTCAGGTCATCGAAAAGCATTTTACTCTCGATAAGACCCTCAAGGGAAATGATCATTATCATGCCATGGATCCCGGGGATGCAATGGAGATCCTTCAGTCGATAAAGAGGATCGAAATGCTCAGAGGAAAGGGAGAACTTAAGGCATTAGAGACCGAGAGCGCGGCAAGGGCAAACGCAAGACGATCGATCGTTGCAGCTGCTGACATCGCAAAGGGAACTGTCATTACAAAAGAAATGCTCACCTTTAAGCGACCGGGCGTAGGTATCTCACCTTCAGAGATCGATAGTGTCATAGGAAAAACGGCATTAGTCGACATTAAAGATGACACCATAATCGAGAGGGAGATGTTCTCTTGAGTTCTGATAACAATGGCAAAAAGGCTGTAAAATCCGGTTTCTGGTATGTAATATCAAACGTGCTAATCAGGGCTGTGGGTATCCTTACCGCACCGATCTACACAAGACTCTTAACAACAGCAGAAACCGGATATGCCAATAATTTTAATAATTATGTCAGTATCCTAAGTGTAATAGCCGGCCTCTGTCTCATATATTCAGTCGGCAGAGCCAAACTTGATTTTGCGGATCATTTTGACGAGTATTTATCATCTATACAGTCACTTTCAGGAGCTTTCGGAATCCTTGTCATGGCAGCGGTGTTTATATTCTGTCCGGCAGAGGGAATGCTTCAGTTTGAAAGGACTGTGGTATTGATACTTTTTGCTTATCTGGCTCTTTATCCGTCGATAGACTATATGCAGTATAAATACCGTTTTGAGTACAGATATAAGGAAAATATCGCGATCTCAGTGATAATTACCGTATCCACTGTGATCCTGACACTTATAATGCTCTTTGCAATGCCGGATAACAGAGGATTTGCGAAGATACTCGGTACGGTAATTCCGGGTGGACTTGCGGCTTTATGGTGTTATATCAACATAATCCGCAAGGGAAAGACCTTTTACAATAAAGAATACTGGCTCTATGCATTGAGAATATCGCTTCCGATGATACCGCACGGTCTTGCTATGCTCCTTCTTGCAAGGATAGATACCTCGATGATAGCAAATATCTGCAACTATTCAGATGTAGGTCTGTATACATCAGGCTACACAATAGGAAGTCTGCTGATGTTTGTCACAAATGCAGTGGGAAATGCCTGGCTTCCCTGGTTTAATGAAAGGCTTTATGAGAACGATTATAAGTCGATCAGGGATAAAAACCGCTATATGATGGCCGCAGGCTGTGCTATAACGCTTGTATTTATCGCAGCTGCGCCCGAGGCTGTAAAGATACTCTATGCACCGGCTTATCATGAAGCGATGTATGTAGTTCCGCCGGTGGCACTGGGAACTTTATGCCAGTATTTTTACACAAACTATGTAAATGTTGAGCTTTTTTATAAAAAAACATCATTGATCGCTGTAAATTCATGTATTGCTGCAGTTGCCGACATAGGACTGAATGCCTATTTCATACCGAGATACGGCTATATTGCGGCAGCATACACAACACTGGCAGGATATTTTATCCTGATGATACTCCATTTCCTGTCTACGCGCTTTATCCTGAAAATTAAGCTTTACAGTGATTTTTTGTACTTTATCCTTTTGCTCGCAACATCGGCAGCCGGTATAGGATGTCTCATGCTTTATGACCACTGGATCATAAGATATGCGGCAGGATTAATAATATTAGGAATTTTGGCATATTGGCAAAATGATGTTATAATGGCAATGGTGTTTAAAATCAAGAACAGAAAAAAGAGCTGAATCGGAGGATTCGGCTATGTAGGAAGAGAATGAATATTTTAGTAGTTATCCCGGCGCGCGGAGGTTCAAAGAGAATACCCCGGAAGAATGTGCGCCTTATGTGTGGAAAGCCGCTCATACTCTACTCTGTAGAGCATGCAATGGCTCTTTCAAAGAAATACGATGCAGATGTTGCAGTTTCAACAGATGATGAAGAGCTTGCAGCGATAATAGAGGACAGCGGCGCAGAGCTTATAGAGCGAGGCGAGGAGCTTTCGGCGGATTCGGTAACTTTAGATCCCGTTATCTACGATGCAGTTGTCAAAATGGAAGAGAGAAAGTCTAAGAGTTATGACTGTGTCATAACAATGCAGGCAACGAGCCCGACCTTAAAAACAGAAACTCTTTTGGGCGCTCTCGAATATTTTGAGAAGGGTGATTACGATACAGTTATCAGCGTTGTAAATAAACCGCACCTTTCATGGACAAAGAAGGACGGAGCGATAGTCAAGAACTACGATAAACGTCTTAATTCACAGGAGCTTCCGGCAAATTATTTAGAGACCGGAGCTTTTGTCATGTCAAAACGTGCTGTTGTTAAGAAGGATTCGAGGATCGGAGCTAAGATCTCCGTCTATGAAACTTCTGCGATAGAAGCTGTAGATATCGATACTGACGAGGACTGGATAACGGCTGAGGCAATACTTGGCAGAAAGAAGATACTTTTTCACTGCATAGGTCAGAGAAAACTCGGAATGGGTCATGTTTACAGATGCCTTTCAATAGCCTATAAGCTTGTGGGACATGAACTCCTCTTTGTTACCGATGACAAGAGTGAAATGGGTATAGAGAGACTTAAAAATTCATTCTTCCCTTATAAGGTAGTTTCGGGACTTGAGGATTTTGATCGGGTTCTTAAGGATTACAATCCGGATATAGTCGTAAATGATATCCTCGATACAACAGAGGAACTTATGAGCCTTGAAAGAAAATATGCCGGAAGGATCGTCAATTTCGAGGATATGGGCAAGGGCGCAAGGCTTGCGGATGTTGTAATAAATGCCCTTTATGAGAATAATTCAAAGCGTTCCGGAAATGTTAAGGAAGGCTCGGATTATTATTTCATCAGAGATGAATTCTTAGAGCAGAAGCCAAAGGCTTTCAGCGAAGAATGCAAAAATATCATGATAATCTTTGGCGGAGCTGATCCGGCTGACCTCACAGGAAAGCTTTACAGGGTATGCCAGAGACTTCATAATGCACTGCCCGGCTGTGAATTTCATTTTATCACCGGATTTGCATATATTGGCAAGGACAATATAAAGGATATACCTGAAAAAAATATTTTTATACATAAAGATGTTAAACGCGTTTCGGCATATATGAAAAATGCGGACATCGCGGTAACAAGTCAGGGACGTACTATCTACGAGCTTGCAAGCATGGGAGTTCCTGCGATTGTAATGGCTCAGAATGTCAGAGAGGCAGAGCACGTATTTGCAGCTATCCAGAATGGCTTTATAAACTTAGGTCTTGGAGAGAAGCTGGATGAGGATTCGATAGCGAAGACGGTAAGATGGCTGGCAGATACGCCGAATGTAAGACGTGAGATGAGGGCTGCCGAGCTTACTCACAGATTTGAGAAGGGACAGCAGCGAGTTATAGACCTTATTTTGGAGAAGTGATCTTTTTATAGAATTTGGGGAATTATCAGATGGAGAGACCGGAAAAGGTATTATTTATAAATACAATATGTGGGACAGGTTCCACAGGAAGACTTGTGACCGGACTTATGGATTCTCTTGAGATCAGGGGGATCGATTCCATGTGCGCCTATGGAAGATGGGAGGCACCGGAAAAGTATAAGTCATACAGAGTCGGAAATAATCTGGATGTGGTAGTTCATGGGGTACTGAGCCGTGTGACTGATAGGCATGCCCTTTATTCTAACGCTGCCACAAGGAAGCTTATAGATGAAATAAAGAAATATGACCCTGATATAATCCATCTCCACAATGTGCATGGTTATTATCTGAATTTTAAGATCCTTTTTAATTATCTTAAGAGCTGCGGAAAGAGAATAGTCTGGACGCTGCATGACTGCTGGACTTTTACAGGTCATTGCTCACATTATGAATATATTGGCTGTGATAAATGGCTCGAGGGCTGCAGCCACTGTCCGCAGAAGGATCAGTATCCGAAGACCATGCTCCTCGATGCTTCAAAGTCTAATTATGAATTAAAAAAGAAAATGTTCACAGGGATAGAGAATCTGACTATTGTGACACCTTCAAAATGGCTTGCAGGCGAAGTTGGGAAGTCATTTCTCAAGGAATATCCTGTGGTCGTAGTACCAACAGGCATCAATTTAAGCCGATTCCGTCCCGTGGAATCTGATATCCGTGATCAGTATGAGATCGGTACGAGGAAGCTCATATTGGGAATCGCAAATCCCTGGAGAGAACGCAAGGGATACAACGATTTTATAAAGCTTGCCGAAATGCTGGATGATGACTACAGGATAGTGATGATAGGGCTTAAGAAAAATCAGCTTGGAGCACTTCCGGATAATATAATCGGCCTGGAAAAGACTGACAGTATAGAGGATATCGTTAAATGGTATACGGCAGCGGATGTTTATGTAAATCTTACATATGAGGATACATTCCCGACTACAAATATTGAGTCGATGGCCTGCGGAACACCTGTAATAACCTATAGAGCCGGAGGAAGTCCGGAATCGGTCAACAGCAGGACGGGAGCAATAGTAGAAAAGAATGATCTGGCAGCAGTTCGCAAGGCAATAGATGACGTTACTGACAGAAATGATCAGAGAGTAAGGGAATTCTGCCTTGGAAAGGCAAAGGATTACTCGGCAGCAAAGCGCTACGAGGAATACATGACAAAAGTTTACGGTTTGAAGCGCGTTTATTGATGAAACGCGCCGGCATAAAATAACAGAAAATCAGATGAAGAAATTTTGCAGCAGATTTAAGAACAGCATAATGGGAATATTTGCCGCCTTTATATATTTAGGCGGCTATATCGCGTTATTCGGACTTTTCGGTATCGAAAACCGGCAGACAAGAGTAATTTCAAGAACTTCGGTAATGATGACACTTGCCTATATGGGAGTCATGTATGTCCTTACAAGGATATACGGAGGCTTTGACACGGGAAAAAGAAACCGGGGGCAGATAAGGCTTTCGTTGATACTCGCGCATTTTCTTACGGATCTGGCGGCTTATGCGGTATTGATCGTTATGACGACAAATGATGAGAATGGCAGGAAGATTCTCTTTCTTTCTCCGTGGGCACCGCTGGCAGCATTTCTGATACAATTCATTCTGATCGTATTCTTCGTATATCAGGGTAACCGCTTTTACAGCTGGGTAGTACCGCCGAAAAAGACATTGGTCGTACTTGCGGATTTCTCTGAAAAAGCGAATGTCTTAAGAGTTATAAAAAATTCAGGTGAGCTTTTTGATATAACGCGTATCATCCGTTATGATGACGCAGAAGTAAAGAAACATATCAAGGAATCCGATGCAGTATTTTTCTATGATCTACCTTCACCGGATAAGCAGATACTTACGGAATACTGCTATAAGCATTTAAAAAGTGTCTACTCGAATCCGTCTCTTTCAGATATTGTTACGAAAAGCTCTGAAAACAGAATGTTTGGAGACCTTCCTTTCTTTGCAAAGGAATTTTCAGGCATGACCATGGAACAGAGGATAATCAAAAGGCTTATGGATATTTTCATATCAGCCTTTTTCCTTATAATTGCTTCGCCGATAATGCTTCTTTCAGCAATCCTCATAAAGTTAGATGACGGTGGACCGGTATTTTTTAGACAGAAAAGGGCGACGATACGCGGAAGAGTTTTCAATATATATAAATTTCGTACAATGAAGCAGAATTCCGAAAATATTTCGGTGTCTGCGAATGATTCGAGAATTACAAAGGCCGGAGAATTTTTAAGAAAATACAGGATTGATGAGATCCCTCAGTTTCTGAACGTTATCAGAGGAGAAATGTCGCTGGTGGGACCGAGACCGGAAATGCTCGAAAATGTAAATGAATACGAGAAAGAGCTTCCGGAATTCAGATACAGGCTTCGAATGAAAGCAGGTCTTACAGGTCTGGCGCAGGTCGCAGGCAGATACAATACTTCCTCGAGAGACAAGCTCGTACTTGATCTTATGTATATTGAAAATTTCAGTATAAGCATGGATATAAGTCTTTTATTCCAGACTATACTTGTTTTCTTTAATGCTGATGATTCTACGGAGGCTTTTGGAACTGTGGAGTCAGGAGAAGATAAATCGGATATGCTCATGAGCATTGTCACGGTTTCCTATAATTCTGAAGCTACGATAAGTCGTACTATCGAGTCGGTCTTAAATCAGACCTACAAGCATATAGAATATATAATCATAGACGGAGCCAGCAGTGACAGGACCGTTGAGATCGCAGAATCATACAGAGAGGCCTTTGAAAAGAAGGGATATATCTACAGGATATACTCTGAAAAAGACAAGGGTATCTATGATGCCATGAATAAAGGCGTCTTAAAGGCTGAAGGAGAGATCGTCGGAATTATAAACAGCGATGACTGGTATGAAGTCGATGCAGTTGAAAATGTTGCGGAAAAGTATTGGATAGAGGACTTTGATCTTTGCTTTGCCGATCTCAGGATGCATATGCCGAGCGGCGATACATTTATAAAAAAAGCACGGCTCAGAAAATATATAACAAGCCGTGACTGGAATCATCCGACCCAGTTCGTGAAGAGATCGGTATATGACAAGCATCTTTTCAGACTCAAGAACATGAGTGACGATATGGAATTTTATTTCAGAGTGAGAAGGGCAGGATATAAGATAACGGTAATCCATGAGACACTGGCTAATTTCCAGATGGGCGGTGTTTCAAGCAAGATAAAGGCATCGGAGATAATTCCGAGAATAAAGAGACGCTATGAGGTATACAGGGTGAATGGCTACAGCAGATTTTATATTTTTGAATGTGTGGCCTTTGAACTGATCAAATTTATTACATCGAGGTTTTGACCGGAAACATGAAGCTTACATTTTTTTCAAATTATTTTAATCATCATCAGGAAGCTCTATGTAATGAGCTTTATAAACTTTTAGGAGACGGATTTACTTTCGTTGAAACAGAGGAGATCGAGGAATTCCGTTCTAAAATGGGATGGGGAAAAGAGGCTATTCCGCCTTATGTCCTTAAATCACATACATCGGCCGAAAACCTTCAAAAAGCCTATGAACTTGGTGAGTCCAGTGATGTTGTCATCATGGGTACGGCACCTGAGGATATGATAGAAAAGAGACTTGATGAAAATAAGCTGACTTTCAGATATTCTGAGAGACCCTTAAAAGAGGGAAGAGTAAAAGTGCTTATTCCTCGTCTTGCAAAGAAGTTTTATCATAATCATTACAGGAACAGGGATAAAAATATCTATATTCTGGCAGCAAGTGCCTTCTGCTCATCAGATTACAAATTTATGCAGTCCTATATCGGAAAATGTTTTAAATTCGGCTATTTTCCAAAGGCTGAAACAAAGTCATTTCAGGAGCTTGCAAGGCTTAAGGATAAAAACCAGCCTCCGAAAATACTCTGGGCAGGACGTTTCCTTAAGCTTAAAAGAGCAGACTTGTTTTTATATGCTGCGAAGAAATGCAGAGATGATGGTTATAAATTTACAATTGAACTTGTAGGCGACGGAACAGAGGAAAAAAAGCTCCGTGCACTTGTTAAGGAACTTGGATTAAAGGACATTACCGAATTTAAGGGATTCCTTTCTCCGGAGGAGACCAGAATGGAGATGGAAAAGGCTGATGTATTCGTAATGACCAGCAATTTCCTCGAGGGCTGGGGCTCGGTAATTTATGAGGCTCTTTCGTCGGGATGCGCCGTGATCGCAAGCCATGCGGCAGGGGCAACACCTTTCCTTGTAAGACAGGGTAAGACAGGCTATGTCTTTAAGAACGGAAGTGATGAAAGCCTTGCAGAAAAGATGGAGATCGTTTTAAGAAACAGAGATCTGGCAAGGGAACTCGGACATGCAGCCTATGACAATATGCAGAAATACTGGAATCCCCGTGTTGCAGCAGAACGTATAGTAGAGCTTTCGGAAGCTATGCTCAAGGGTGAAAAGGTAAATTATGAGCATGGTCCGCTTTCGAAATGCAAAGATATTTATAATAATTGGTTTAAAGAATGAAGAAAATCCTTTATTTAATGGAATATCCCATTGACCTTCCGGGCGGGGCACAGCTTTCTACAAAGAGTATCTGCGATGCTCTTGTAAATGACAGTGAAAGCGGCTATGAACCGGTCGTGGTCTGTCCTGAGCTTTTGAAATTGAAGAAATCTGATTATTCTTTTAAGATCAGAACTTATAAAATGGGAGATAATCGCTTAATTAATCTGATATACAGAATTTCGGCATTTAAAAAGATCATCAGGGAAGAAAAGCCTGATCTTATACATATTGAAATGTCAGAATCTCTCATAACCTACGGTTTTATAAAGGGAACGTTTAAGGATATCCCTTATATCTATACCGACAGGGGAATGTATTTCGGATATCGAACACGCTCAAAGCTCTTCATGATGCCGGTGCTTAAAAAAGCCTCTGCAATGGTAACAACTACTGACAGGAACAGAAAGCTCTGGGAGGAGAACAGCTCTGTAAGGCCTCTTTATACTATTCCAAATACGATAAGCGACAGCTTTGCGGTCTATGATGAAAAAAAGAAGAAAAAGGACGGACGTTTTGCGATAGGATTTGCAGGAAGGATCTGCATAGAAAAAGACTGGCCTTTCGTACCGGTTCTTGTAAAAGCCTTAAATGATGCCGGGATAGATTTCGAAGTTCATCTGGTCCTGTCTCTTTTTGAGAAGGGCGATGACATTAAGGCAAAGGAATTAAGGGATAAAATTGCAGAAATAGTCGGCGAAGAGAGGATAAAGTATTTTACAGAACTCAGCCAGGATGAAATGAGTGATTTTTACTATAATATCGATCTTTTTGTCATGACTTCGCAGTTTGAGTCATTCGGAAAAGCCGCAGTTGAGGCAATGAGCCGTTCCTGCAGCGTAATATCTACTGAAGTCGGCGGTCTGCCGGAGGTAATAGGTAAGGAAGAGAATCTATACAGTAAAGATAATCTCTCAAAGGCAGTGGATTACGTAAAAAGGCTTTCAGAAGACAGAGAGCTGCTTCAATCTGACAGAAAGTATTTTCTTGAACGATACAGAGATAATTATACATCTGATGCTTATCTTAGAAGACATCTGGAACTCTATCGGAAGGTGGTCTCATGAGCAGTTCGGAAAATAAAAAATCAGCGTTTGGAGGATTTCTAAGCTATTTTTACGGGAACTTTGTTGTTCTTTTGCTTGGCTTTGTCCAGACACCCCTTGTCACAAGAATTATGTCAACCGATGAATATGGCCGGACGGGCATGTTTGAAAAGGCAGTATCGATCATCTATATCTTCGCAGTCCTTGGTATGGATCAGGCTTATATACGCTATTATTACAAAGAAGACGTGAATCGCAGGGCTCTTATGAGATCCTGCCTGATGCCCTCGCTCGGCATAGTCAGCGTTCTTCTTGTTTTTTACTTTATTTTCAGCGCGAGAGTGAATGAGTATCTTTTTGAAAAGAATGGTACGGATATAATCATATTAGTCGCAGCCTACACGCTGGTATCGGTATTTGAGCGCTTTTTATTTCTGGATGTAAGAATGCAGCAGAACGGCGTTTTATATTCAAATATAAATATAACGCAGAAAATATTGAATATTGCTTTTATTTTTGCTGCCTGGTACTTTTTGGGAGATGATTTCAGGGTGGTGCTCTATGCAATGACTTTGTCATGGGGACTTACCACACTCTATCTCTGCATACGTTATTTAATAAGGCTCAGAGACCCAAAGCTGTCAGAGAAAGACGGAAAAACTGTTTATCCGCGTTCTGAGCTGATAAAATATGGCACGCCTTTTATCCTCGTACTTTTGATGGAATGGCTTTTGTCTTCCTGTGATATGATAGCCCTTAAACAGTGGTCTGATTATTCAGAGATCGGCGTATACGAAGCTGCCATGAAAATCATGGTGATCCTTCTGACCTTTAAGAACTCTTTTATTGCCTTCTGGTCACCGGTAGCCATGAAAAAATATGAACAGGAGAGCAGAGAGGATTCAACAGCATTTTTCAGAAATGCCTTTGATACAATAAGGTTTTTATCTGTAATTGCAGCTATCGGACTGATGATATTCCGTCGTGTTGTAGTACTTCTTTTAGGAGAGAGTTACAGAGGTGCGGATAAGATAATACCATTCCTCACCCTAATGCCGATCTTTGCCATGATGTTTGAGGTTACGGTGCAGGGAATAAAATTCGTAAAGAAAAATATGCTCTTAAATATAGCATCGGCGGCATCCATAGCCGTAAACATCATTGGAAATGTTCTTTTAGTACCCAGGCTTGCAGGTATTGGAGCGGCGATAACAACGGGACTTTCTTATTTTATATATTTTGTGGCAGGCTCTTATATTTCAGAAAAAAGCTGGAAGGTCGGCTATGATTATAAAAGAACCTTTATTGACAGTCTGATACTCGTTTTCATGGCATCTTTGGCGGCATTCAGCGATAAATTCCTTATGTCGGTTGCTGCGGGAATTGTCATGATAGCAGTAGTTTTTATTGTAGAAAGAAAAACTGTTATATATATTTTCAAGACAATATCTGAAAGGATGAAAGGAGGCTGATGACAGCATATGGGATCAAAATTAAAAAAATATCTGCCGTCGGCTATTGTCCTGCTCACGATCATTGTCTCCATTTTGAACTGTGTTTATAACAGCTCATATTCGGACGAGTCCTACAGCTTGAAAAAGCCGGACAGTCAGGCAATGTATACTATAGAAGATTTTGAAAACGGAAGCTATCCTGATCTTTTTTTAAGGGTATTGGTACGTGATAAAAAGGTCATTCTTGCGAGAGCTCCTAAATCATATTCCGAATATTCGAGTTACGGTCATGATGATGATTATCTGAATCCTTTTGATTCCGGCTATTTCAAGGAAAATAATTTTACTTACTGGTTTATGTGTTATGCAGACTCTTATGAATATGATCCATCTCTTCCGACAAATGATGCGGTATCTGAAAATATGATTCCGCATAAGGCGGATTTTACTGATTTTGGTGAGGCAAACGACATGCTCCGTTATTCATTTCCGTTGAATCATGAACACTATCAGGAAGCGACTGCGTTCTGGTATTCATGGTATTATCATACTTATGCTGAAAAAGTTCAGCATCTGGAAAATGTGAAAAAGAGAAGGGATCTGTTCCCTAATGTTTACGTAAACACATCGGACATTGCTGAGGCAGATACTCTCGTGGCTCTTATTGCTGAAAACGAGGATCTCTACCTCATGAGCCGCGAAAACTATGACCGCTACATGAACGCAGATTCATAAATTTTAGAATTACTTAACGGCTGGGAGGAAATATTTTTGACAGAAGAAATGCTTCTTGAAATGATAAAAGGATTAACAGAGTCATACTTTCTGAATCAGATCCTTATAATATTGGCATTATTCCTGCTTGGACTTGTATTTTTGCATATTACGGATGAAGAGACAGGCTTGAGAAGGATTCTTATGTCATTTCCTATGGGGCTGGCGCTATTTTCAGTTTCCGGCGCCTTTTTACTTATGGTGGGGATTCCTTTTACTCCTGTCTCTGCTGCACTCACACCGGTTCTTATTATTTTTCTTCTTTTTTTTATTAAAAAGAGATGGGTAGATTTAAAAGAAGTTTTTGTAAAAAAAGAGCTGCTGGCCTTGATAGCGGTGATAATTATAGCTGCGATCGCTTCCTCGGGAATATTTTCCCTTAATGTTTCAAATGATTCGGTATATTATTATTCATCGTTTCCTGCAATGCTCGTGGAGGCCGGAGCGTATGCAAAATCGTTCGATACCTATCTTACAAATGTGGGACAGACAAGTGCAGTGCTTAATTGCCTGCCATTTCTCTATGGATTTGATACAAGCTTTGGAATACAGCATTTCATGAACATAAATTTTATTCTGATCTTTGCTGAAATTCTTTATGAAGATGCCTTTGAACTCAAAAAATCTGTAAAGACCGCATTAATAGCGGCAATAGCCGGAACATTTTTCCTTGCAAGCTCCACACCTTTTATGATCATTTCAAAATGGGTGCTCTCCAATGTATATTTTATGGACTACAGCTTTATTCTCTTTTATTTATTAAAAAGAGACAGGGAAAAGGAAAGAGGTTTTAGTTTTTCGGAATTTATCCTTTTTGCGATGGTTACAATGATAAGACAGGAAGGAACTGTTATGGTGCTTCTGCTCATAATTGCAGCATCTTCCTTTGAATATACGAATAAGCGACTTGGATTAAATTTTGTCCTGCCGGTATTTTTGATGGAGGCATTTTACTATCTCATGCTCTTTTTAAGGCTCGGAGTTGATCCGCTCTACAGTTTTCTTGACTGGAAAAAAGCGGTGCTCGTTCTCGGAGCTACAGCAGCAGTGGGATTTTATGTGCTGGTCATGAGAGGAAAGTTCTTAAAAATAATTGCTGACAATATAAACACGGTTCTGATAATTGCAGTGGCAGCAGGGAATGTCGCAATCCTCGCAGCAAGTCACAGTCGTTATTTAACAAATCTTTATACATTTTATCAAAATATAAGAATTGGGAACGGCTGGGGATATTTTGGCATTTTCTTAGCGATAGCAATAGTATTTATGGCATTGGAGATAATTATAAACAAATTTAGAAATATTTCATACAATACGGCATACATTGCGGCAATGTTAATGACCACGATCGCTGTTGCGTGGGCAAGAGGCGGTGTTTTAGTGGTTAGGACCAGTGACTCAGGAAACAGGATACTCCTCCAGTGCATTCCTTTTGTTGTGTATACGATGTTCACTTTTTGTTCACGCTTATGTTATATGAATATGAGAAAATAATCAGGTTTGAAATTTAAGGTTTGGAGACAGGCACAGCTTTAAGGGAAATTCGCTGTGCGAAAGGAATTTTATCACTAATGAAGCAGTTTCAGTTTGAAGTATTTGACTTGAATAAACTCGAAGAACAATTCGGGGAATTAACAGAATATCTGAACAGCCATGAAAGATCAGCCCTTTTATTCCATATTTACACCGGGATAAATGATGAAGAGAAAATACTGAGCTTAAGAGATTATTTAAAAGAAAAATATATAGGATCGCATATTGTGGGATGTCTTTCAAATGGTGAAATATTTGAAGGGCACCTTACGGACCCGGAGATGGTTGTAACCGCCTGGGTATTTGAGACAACAAGGGTAAAGGTGAAGAATTATGCTCTCCCGCTGGATGGAGAAGAGGAAACAGCTAAGAAAATAATAAAAGACAGTGAGGCAGATGATCTTAAGGGAATAGAGCTTCTTCTTGTTAAGGGAACGGCATATCATTATAAACTCCTGCTGGCACTTGAAGAGCTGGACGAGAGCGTGAAGATTTTTGGCGGAGCATCCAAGGGACACAGCATGGATGATGAATTTGGCTGTTCATTTTCGGATGAAGGGTCTGTTATCAGAGATGCTGTTACCGTTGTTTTTTATTATGGCTCAGAGCTGAATATCGATCTTCAGTACTCACTTGGATGGCAGGCACTCGGACATGAACTTACGGTTACCGGTCTTAAGAATAAAACCCTTGAGAAGCTTGACAACATTACAGCAACAGAAGTATACAGTCATTATCTCGGCATAAAAATGGATGAGAACTTCTTTTTGAATGTTATCGAATTTCCGCTGATCCTAAAAAGAGACGGAATAACACTTCTTCGTGAGCCATTTAACGAAACGGCTGCAAATGGAGTCAGGATGGTGTCAGACCTCTTTGAAGGCGAGAAGGTCAGGATAGCTTATGCAGACCCTGAAAATATCGTTGCAGAAACAGATAAGGCCTGTCAGAGGACAAGTGATTTTGCGCCGGAGGCAATTATGATCTTTTCCTGTGCTGCCAGAAAGCATTTCTGGTCTTATTTTGTAAATAAGGAAATGGAACCTTTTCAGAAACTGGCAGGATGCTCCGGATTTTTTTCGGGAGGAGAAATAATAAGGATCGGCAGGAAAGTAATAGAACAGAATGTATGTCTCGTTGCAGTAGGTATTCGTGAAGGAGAAAAGAAAAATCTTCCAAAAGAAGAGGTGCATGTGGATAAGAGTATGCTTCATGGCCAGCTTTCTATTTTGCGCCGTCTTGCAACCTTTGCCAGGGCAACTACGGAAGAACTTGAAAGGGCAAATGAAAAGCTCAGAGAATATGCGATAATAGACGAGCTCACAAAAGTCTACAACAGACGTGAACTTGAAAGAAAGCTGATAGAGACCCTTTACCATGCGGTACAGAATGAAACTCCGGCATCGTTTATTATGCTGGATATAGATTTCTTCAAGGGGATTAATGACAGATACGGGCATGATACGGGTGATATTGTTTTAAGGAAGGTGGCAGGTATCCTCAAAAGTCATGCCGGCTCGCTCAGGACACCAGAAGGCGATGCTGTAGTAGGAAGATTCGGAGGAGAGGAGTTCATAATAATCCTTCCCGGAAAAAACATATCCGAAGCGAAGGAAGTGGCTGAATCAATCCGAATGGATATAGCAGAATATGAATTTCCTAAAAAAATTCGTGTAACCGCGAGCCTGGGTGTAACCTCCGTTAATGAAGAGGACAGAAAAAGAAGAGATTCAATGACCATATCAAAGAGGGTAGATGAAGCACTCTATACAGCCAAAAATGATGGACGTAACTGCGTGAGGATCAAATAATAGTAATATTGTTAGCACTCTTTTTAAAAGAGTGCTAATTTTTTATTGACTTTTAAACTTTGGGGTCTTAGAATAGTATTTGTTGGGAAAACTTAACGAAAATAACTCTATAGGGAGGCACTATAATAATGGAAAATAAACATGGAAGTCTTTCAATAAGCAGTGAAAATATCTTTCCGATAATTAAAAAATGGATGTATTCTGATCAGGATATATTCATCCGTGAGCTTGTATCGAATGCCTGTGATGCTATCACAAAGCTTAAAAAACTCGAAGTTATCGGTGAATATACAGCACCTGCAGAGGAGACAGACGGCAGTGAAGGTGCCGGATTAAAGGGAAGAGTTGATGTTATTGTTGATAATAAGGCAAAGACTCTTAAATTTATAGATAACGGAATCGGTATGACTGCCGAGGAAGTAGATAAATATATCAATCAGATTGCATTTTCAGGTGCAACTGATTTCATCAGTAAATATAAGGATAAGTCAGATTCAGACCAGATCATCGGTCATTTCGGACTTGGATTCTATTCTGCATTCATGGTTGCTGATAAGGTAACGATAGATACACTTTCCCATGAGGAAGGCGCTTCAGCAGTTCACTGGGAATGCGAAGGAGCCGGTACTGAATTTGACATGAAAGACGGCGACCGCAGCAAGGTTGGTACAGAGATAACACTTTACCTCAACGAGGACTGCCTGAAATACTGTAATGAATATGCAGTAAGGGAAGTTCTTGATAAATACTGCGCATTCATGCCTACAGAGATCTATCTTACAGATGTAAATGCCGAGCCGCCCAAGCCGACTAAGGATAAGGACGGAAATGAGGTTCCGCCTGAAGCTCCGAAGCCGATAAATGATATTCATCCTCTTTGGGCGAAGACACCTAAAGACTGCACAGATGAGGAATATAAGGACTTCTACAGAAAAGTTTTCCATGATTACAGAGAGCCTCTTTTCTGGATACATTTGAATATGGACTATCCTTTCAATCTGAAGGGTATCCTTTACTTCCCGAAGATCAATATTGAATATGAATCTATCGAGGGTGTTATCAAGCTTTACAATAACCAGGTATTCATTGCAGATAATATCAAAGAAGTAATACCGGAATTCCTGATGCTCCTTAAAGGTGTTATAGATTGTCCTGATCTTCCGCTTAATGTTTCAAGAAGTGCACTTCAGAATGATGGCTTTGTAACAAAGATTTCCGATTACATCACAAAGAAGGTTGCAGAGAAGCTTTCCGGTATGTGCAAGACGGATAAGGAAAATTACGAGAAATACTGGGAGGACATTTCCCCATTCGTTAAATACGGCTATTTAAGAAATCAGAAGTTCGCAGAAAAGATCAATGATTATATACTCTTCAAGGATATCAATGATAAATTCCTTACACTTCCTGAGTGTCTTGATGTAAAACCTACAGAAGAGGCTGAGGTAACTGATGCCGAGACAGGCGAAAAGGTTGAGGCAGAGGTTGTTGACGAGAAGAAGGATGAGAATGCTGAAGGCGAAAATAAGGAAGAAAAGAAAGAGCATGTTATTTACTATGTAACTGATGTAAAACAGCAGGGACAGTATATAAATATGTTTAAATCAGCCGGCATGACAGCAGTAGTTTTAAGAAACAACATAGATACTCCTTTCATGCAGCAGCTTGAGATGAAGAACGAAGGTGTAAAATTCAAGAGAATTGATGCTGACGTTACCGAATCAATGAAGAGCGAAGAGTCTGAGGAAGAGACAAAGAGCTTCAAGGAAAAGGCAGAGAGCATCCAGAAGGTGCTGAGGGATACCTTAAAGAAGGAAAAGCTTGAAGTAAGCATTCAGAAGCTCAAGGACGAAGGAATTGCTTCTATGATAACCTTATCTGAAGAGACACGTCGTATGCAGGATATGATGAAGATGTATGCAATGGGCGGTGCAATGGGAGACGATCCGATGGCTGATGATGGACAGACACTTATACTCAATGCAACACATCCCCTTGTAAAGAAGGTCATGGATGCACCTGAGGATGAGCAGTCAAAGCTTATTTCGGAGCAGCTCTACGATCTGGCAATGCTCGCAAACAAGCAGCTTGCACCGGCAGAGATGACAGCATTTATCAATAGAAGCAATGATATAATGATGCAGCTTGCAGGATTGAAATAATATAGAAAGTGTAACTGTTCAGGTACCCTGAACAGTTACGCCGCCCCGAAGCCTATCGGCATGGGAAGTTAACATAACATTAAAAGAAATGAAAGAACGTGAAGTGTTATAAATGGGGCTTCACGTTCTTTTTTTAGGAAAAATCCTGAGGATTCGTAAATTCTCTCTATCTACCGTGTCGCTTTAAGTGTTACAAAGTGGGGGAAAAATGAATGCATGCTACAATTCGAGCAACTATATTACCTGAGATCATAAAAGAGATTCAAAAAGAATATCCATGGAATGATGAAGAGGCAATGGATATGTTTTATTCATCTGCTACAGGGGAAATGTTTTCGGATGATGAATTGGGATTATATGGACAATCTGCAATATATATAGCCGGATTATTTTTTGAGGAAATGAAAAATAAAGAAATGTGAGGCTTGTATAATGCCATCATAATATCAACAACCTTCTTCTTTCTTGATTCAAGGCATTCCCTGAATTTCATCAAGCTCTGCATTGGTCATGTTTTCTAAGACCATTCGTATGTTCCTTTCTTTACTGGCTTAATTGTTTTATATCAAAAATATCAATATATGGTACTTATTTTCTAATGTTAAAATAGTGTTATTGGTTAAAGAAACAGTATCTGATTGGAAGTAGAACTATAAAAAGGCACAAAAAAACTCCGGCAGACCCACCGGAGTTTTTCTTATCTTTAATTGGCTAATTTATATTCTAAATTAGTTGCCAGAAACTGTGAGGCTGTTACCGCTTACGATAAGAGTTCCCTCATAGTTACCGGAAAGCTTAATTGTGTTGTTTGAATAGCTAACGTTGCTCTTGTTAACCTTAGCCTTCTTAAGCTTGCCCTTTGAGTTCTTGTACCATACAAATACAGTAGCCTTTGTATTCTTCTTGTTGATCTTTGCAGATATAGCATAGTTGCTGCTTGAAGAAGTGAATGCAGTTACCTTCTTTGTAAGCTGAGCTTCTACATCGTTGTAAGATACAGAGAACTTACCGATCTCTATCTCGATAGAAGGAGTCTTCTTGCTTGTCTTGATGAAGCTCTTAACAACCTTCTTGTCAGCCTTGCTGAGAGCCTTAACCTCTGTCTTGTCGAACTTAGCTACGCCAACCTTTACTGTACCTGTTGTTGTCTTCTTGTAGCCCTTAGCGAACTTAAGCTTTGCAACTGTAAGGTTCTTTGAAACTGAAAGACCGCTTACGGTAACTTTCATGTTAAGTGCCTTAGCGTCGATCTTAGCGCCTGTGAAAAGAGGTGTCTTGTTGTAGCTTACAACAGAACCATCTGTAAGGGTAACCTGTGAAACAGTCTGGCTGTTCATGCTGTCTGTTGACTGAGTTGCATCAGCCTCAACCTCAACTACATCTTCAACTGCTACTACTTCGTCGTTTGCCTCATCTGCAAATGCAACAGCATTCATTGAGAATACCATAGATACAGCAAGCAGAAGAGAAAGTGCTTTCTTGTTCATTTTTTCAATTTCCTCTCTTTCTTTCGAAAACCTGGCTTTGAGTGTTTATGAAATACCTGTGCCTGTATTTCAAAAATCATAGCTAAGTGCGATATCTAAATCGCACGATAGATAGTACCACATTTTTTTAGAAAAGTTTTAAATTTTTTTTATAAAAATTGTATTTTATTAGATACAATCCGGATTGGCATGGAATATACTGTCCGATAAGACGGTTAGTAAATTTTTCCGGTATGAAAAAAATTAGTAACTGTTCAGGGCACCTGAACAGTTACAAAAATTAAAAATAACCAAAAAGTATACGAAAAAGTACAATTAATTTGTGCATATGTACTTTAAAATGAAAATTTAAGAGTGTACAATGAATTTAAAATCGTTTATCTTATGCATGACTGAAAGGTAATGGTGAGTAAGATAAAAACATATCTGAATAAAAGGGACAATTATTCTGAATCAGGGGAAATGCCGCAGGATGAGACAGGGGATGTCAGGCGGCAGATAGCAAAAGTATCGGGGACTGAGGCATTTAATGACAGGGATCCGATATGGCATCTTGATGAATCATTCTGCCAGACATTTGATCTGGCGGGTCAGAAAAGAGCCATGGAGTCAGACAGATCAGGGGAAAATAAAAAGTCTGGCGGAGAAAAGAGAGAAGAGACCAATGAGGGGGAATCATTTCTAAACAAAGATTCCAGGACAGATTTTAATAATAAATATGAACCGAGAAAGGAAGAAAACGAGCCGCAGGTCAGGGGCTTTGCAGAGACAGCATTTAAAAGGGGACAGCTTTCATCTGCAGTAGTTGCCGGCACTGCAAAGACTATGTTTTTCTCCTGTCTTAACCGTACAGTCGGACAGCAGGACGCAAAGAACCGTAAGGAAAGAAAATTATTTCAGAAAGAATCGCTGCATAGAAAAGTTCCGGGTAATGACGGGGCGAAATTGATCGTAAACCGTGGTGAGGCAGAGTCGGCAGTAGGTCTTGTGGTGGATTCGCTTAAGGATGCCAGATGGACACTCAAAAGCATGCAGGATATCGCTGAGGGCAGGATGGGTGCAGCCGGAGCTGAAACCTACAGGAAACAGTATCCATTTCTGACAGACAGTGGTGAAAGGGCTCTGATAGCAGAATACAGGGATAAGCTCGAAGGGGCTGTATCCTTAAAGGAAAAACAGGCACTGAATTCCGGGATCATCAAGCTTCAGCATGTGATAGAAAAGAAAGAGCAGATGAAAAGGCGCTTTCTTGAACACCTAAAAAAACTTCAGTTTGATGCACTGACAGCAGAGCAGATGTTTTTATCAGAGGATTTTTTAAGCAGTGTTTATGAGGCGGATGAACCATCAGAGGCTCCGGATGACGCAGATAACAATGATGATGGAGAGTAACTGTTCAGGGTAGCTTAATCTAATGACATTGGTACCTGAACAGTTACGATGGAGATATAGATCCGAAAGAAAGCTGATCATGGCGGAATTTGACAGAGAAGATCTTAAAGATAAAGGCAAAGGGGAAAAGACCGGGGAAGGCACCGGAAAAAAAGAGATAAACAGCAGCTTTTCCGGGGAAGGATTCAGTCTGCAGAATCTTGTTGGTAGCCTGCAGAACGATCCTCAAGTCATAAGGCACTTATCTTTTGAAAAAATCAGCGAAATAGCAGAAATAATAGGAAATCAGCAGCTTGCAGCCATACTGGGAGGCGGCGGGCCATTACTTAGAAAAGGTGATTTCCATCCGTCCGCAGGGGAGACAGATATAAATGATATTTCAACTGAAACGCCCGAACTCATTGAGCTGGGATGAAAATGATGCAGAAAAGGAATTGAAATATCTTTTAGAATACAATGGCTATAGTTTTGCAGGGGAAAATGGTCATTACAGCCTTAAATTCAGAGATAACGGGAATATCTGGACCAGCGAATTTGAGATTTTGGAGGAAAAAATACTTATATGGGGGATATATCCCTTTGAATGCAGAAATCAGGAACGGGGGCTGGAATTTTGCAACGCCTCCAATTTACAAACGGTCATGGGGGCTTTTTCCATATATAAAGCCCATTTGACATATCGCACTACTGCGGATCTTTTTGATGCTTACAGTTCGTATGAATGTCTGGCGCGTGCTCTTGAATACAACGCCAACGTTATCATTCATTTCTGGAGCAGGGCGTCAGAAGCATCTTTTGGCAGTTAAACATTTTTTCATCCACAGGGAAGGAGGATTGTTCCCACACGATCGAGGGGGACAGAGAAAAGCATGGCAGAGTATTTACATCCGGGCGTATATACCGAAGAATACGATTCCGGTCCGGTACCGATGCAGGGGGTGAGCACTAGTACGGCAGGCTTCATTGGTTTGGCGGAGCGTGGTCCTGTCATTGGTGCACCACAGTTTGTAACCAGTTTTGCTGATTACAAGAGGATTTACGGCAGCTATCTCAGTGATACAAAATATGGGGATGCAAGATATCTTCCATATGCTGTTGAGCAGTTCTTTGTAAACGGTGGCTCAAGGGCATATATCATGAGGGTTGCGCCTGATGATGCAAAAGCTTCATCCGGAGCACTCGGATGTCTTAATATTGAAGCTGCAAGCCCCGGTGAGTGGGGAGACAGGCTGGTCGTTACTGCTGTACCTTCATCAAAGGCCAGAACACAGGTTTACAGCGTAAGCGGCTCAGAGCTTACAGTAAAGCATCCTGACGGATTTAATCCGGGAGACGTTGTAGAGCTTTTCGACGGAAAATCAAGGGCATATTCGACAGTCAAGAGCGTAATAGATAAGACTGTTACTCTTGACAGCCCACCATCACTTGATATAGCTGACAAGGCGCTTGTTACGCAGAAATATATGCGTACCATGGAAATTACCGTAACCGCAAAGCTTGATGATGCGGTTGAAACCTTTGAAAACGTGTGCCTGAATACCTTTGCGACAAACTATATCGGAATCAGGTCGGAAAAGTCAGATCTTGTACGTTTCACCGTGAAACAGGGCGGAGCAGCTGCTGCACCGGCTCAGCCTCCGAAAGACAATAAAGACGCAAAGGATGGCAAGGACAAGGACGGAAAAGACAAGTCAGCACCGGCACCTGCACCTGCTGCCGCAGCCGGCGGAACACAGACACCTTTCGCACAGATAGGTGGAAACGGAAGCTCCATATCCGTTACTCTTTCGGGCGGTTCGGAAGGCTCCGTAGGAAAGGTTACGGCTGATGTTTATGTAGGTACTGACAATGGACCCGGAAAACGTACAGGACTTCAGGCATTTATAGAAAACAGCAATGTTTCCATAATGGCGATCCCCGGCGTGACCGATCAGACCGTACAGTCATCGCTCATTGCTTTCTGTGAGAACAGATCGAGCTGCTTTGCGATACTGGATATTCCGATTGATAAAAAGAAGGTAGATGAGATCGCACAGTTCCGTGATGCATACGATACTACCTATGCCGCAATCTATCATCCATGGCTGCAGATGCTCGATCCGCTCCTTAAGCGCACGGAGTTCTTCCCGCCGTCAGGAGCGATGGCAGGCATTTATGCCCGTGTTGATGGTGACAGGGGCGTTCATAAGGCACCTGCAAATGAGACAGTCTCAGGATGCACAGGCCTGTCATGCAGCTACAATGATGCAGAGCAGGATATACTGAATCCTATAGGAGTTAACCTTGTACGTGCATTTACAGGAAGAGGAATACGCGTATGGGGCGCAAGGACCTTAAGCTCCAATGGACTCTGGAAATATATCAATGTCAGACGTCTTTTCATCTATGTAGAGCAGTCGATCAAGACAAATACAAACTGGGTAGTATTTGAGCCTAATGCAGAAGTGCTCTGGACAAGAGTCCGCGGCACTATCGAATCATTCCTTGCAACATGCTGGAGAGATGGAGCATTGGCAGGTACATCTCCGGATCAGGCTTATTTTGTTGAATGTGGACCTACGACAATGACGCAGGATGACATAGACAATGGAAGACTCATATGTAATATCGGAATCGCACCTGTAAAACCGGCTGAATTCGTAATCTTCCGCATTACGCAGAAGACGGCAACAAGCTGATAGGGATACTCCGTCGGATAAATCTTTTTTACGAGAATTTATGATAGGAAGTGAGGGAATAATAAAATGGCTATTAACTACCCATATAGAGTGTTCCGGTACCAGGTTGTGATAGACGGAATCAACAGGGCCAGTTTTTCGGAGGTTTCCGGAATGAATCTGGCAACCGCAGCGATCGAGTACCGTGAAGGTGATGATTTAAGAAATACCCCGAGAAAACTTCCGGGGCTTACAACTTTTGGTAATGTCACGCTCCGCTGGGGCATTGCCGAGGACGTTGAATTCCTTGAGTGGATACACTCAGTAGCACCTGATAATTCCGCAGGTCCTACAGGAATCACAAGGCACAATATTACCATTTCACTGTTTACAGATGCGGGTGAGCCGTCAGGACCGTCCTGGACACTCATCAATGCATGGCCGGTCAGCTACACTATACCTGATCTTTCAGGTCTTGGAGGAGAGGTAGCTATCCAGTCTATCGAGATCTGCCATGAAGGAATCTGGACAACAACAGGTACTTCACCGGCACCTGCAGGAACACCTTCGGAGATTTAATTTTCGTTATCCGGTATCCGGTTTTCACGGATACCGGATAACAGGATAAAAACAACATAGGAGAGGAAAAATGCAGACTGAGTTTGAGTTTATGCTTCCAAAGGGCTATGTGGATGCATCGGGGGAAATCCACAGGCAGGGGAAAATGAGACTTGCAACAGCGGCAGATGAGATACTGCCTTTAAGGGATCCGCGTGTTCAGGCGAATTCCTCATATCTGACGATAGTGCTCTTATCGAGAGTCATAACACAGCTGGGAACTCTTCCTGTTATATCAAATCAGGTCATCGAGAAGCTGTTTACCATGGATCTGGCATATCTGCAGGATTTTTACCAGAGAATCAATATGAAAGAAATACCATCATATACTGTAACATGCCCGGATTGTGGTAAAAAATTCGAGGTACCGTTGGATTTTTTATTGAATCAGGGCTTGTAAGCTATCCACAGGACAGGCTCTATAAGGAAATGGCATTTCTTGCTTATTATCTTCACTGGTCACAGGATGATCTCATGAACATGGATCACAGGGAACGCAGACGGTGGTGCAGTGAGATATCTTCAATAAACAGGAAGCTGAGTGGAGATCAGAATAATACTTTTGAGTTTAAATGACGGTGACGTTTTATGGCAGATAAATTATATACGTCTTTCCGCTTTCAGGTAACAATGAGCGGGGAGGGATATGTTAAAGACGGGGAGACTGCGAGTTCGGATGCGGCATTCGCGGAGTGCTCCGGCATAAAGGTGATAAGCCATGTCATAAAGATGCGGAGCGGTTCTGATGAAAGAGGGGTACAGGGCATTATTCCTGCCACTGTTGAATACAGCAATCTGACCCTGACTAAAGGAGCCTCTTCAAGCAACAGGTTTCTTAACTGGGTATTTGAATGTCTTCCTTCATTTGAGAAGGGACCTGCAAATCCGGTGCGAAGGACGGTCAGGATAACCGTGCTTGATGAACTGCAGAAACCCGGGATAATATGGAGCCTTTATGGGGCATATCCGGTTTCCTATACGCTTGGAGACCTGAATGCACAGAACAATTCAGTGTTGCTGGAATCTGTGGAATTTGCCTACAGTGGTCTCGGAAGAGAAGAGCCACCGGCAGGAAGCTGAGGCTGAATAATGAAAGATCAACAGGAAATGGAAAAATATGTGTCAGGCGCATATTTTGAAGTGAAAATCGGGGGCATAAGCGGTCTCAGCGGAAAGTTCACATCGGTCAGCGGACTTGGGATGACAATGTCATATGAAACGTATTTTGAAGGCGGTTCAATGGCACCGCATTTCCTTCTGGGGAATGCAGTTCCGCAGCAGCTTATCCTCGAGCAGGGAACGGTAACTGAAAAAGACGGCTTTTCAAAATGGATAAAAGAGGCAAACAGCGGGATAAGCCTGCCGACAAGCGGAGATATAACGCTTAAGGATGCGGCCGGAAAGACTATGAGGATCTGGCATATAAATGACGCAGTGCTTGTAAGCTATACAGGACCCGAATTAAACAGTAATTCACCGCAGCTTGCGGTAAGCAGGATAGTCCTGATGTATGGAGGATGCACATGAGGAATGATGGTTCTATTGCATTGACAAAATTAAATATGTCAGTCATAGATTCATCTGCGATGATCTCATCCGAGGCACTTTTATGCGCTTCCTTTGCCCAGAACATCATTGATAAGGAAAGAAATGAAGTTTTTGCGGCACCATTCACTGACCTTGATTTTCTGGAGGAAGAAAACGGAGAACCGGAACCGCTTCCTAAGGCAAAACAGGTCAATCTGAACTATGACCTGACATTTAAGATGGTACTGGCACATCTGGAGGCCATAGAGAAAGAGTCAGGCAGGAAAAAAAATAATGAAAAGAAGGAAGTCGAGAGAGTCTTTGAGAAAGAAAGGAGACTTCTTGAAAGAAGCCTTAAGATACTGGAAGGACATTCGAGATTTAATAGCTCTCCCGTCATAAAAAATTACAGGGAATACCTGACGGTTAAGGAGAGGATCTTAAGGGAAAGCAGTAAAGGAAAATCTCATCAGCCGGACAGTTCCGGCGGAACAAAGATAAATACTGTTTCTAAGGAAATAAATACAGATCTTTACAGGCTGATCGAAAATGAGACGGAGATCAGAAGTCTTTCCAACGAACTACTGGACAGGAATAATACGATAAAGAACATTGATAGAAAAAAATCTGTTTTTGACAGAGTAAACAGGATCATTAATGACAGGGAAAGAATAAATTTTATAAACAGGATAGCCGATAATGATCCCCGGAGCCGAAGGCAGCCGGAAGAGACAGCCAAAAGCTTGAAGAGAATGCTTGAAAAGCAGAGAAGGGAGATCGGAAGCTTAAAGAAGATTCTCGTGGAGACCGGGGGATATGACATAAATACCTTTTCGTCCGGAGGCGATCCATACACTAGCGCTGATATCGATGACCTGAGGGCAGACGGCGGACCTGAAACGCTAAATAAGGATACAGAACGGGTTCTCGACAGGCAGACAAGGGAGATCAGGCAATTAAAACAGATCATCACAGGTTCAGATATATATGAACCTCTAAGGATAAATTATAACAGGCCGGAAATACATGTTAACAGGCAGGGAATGTCTGTTAACAGACCGGGATTTGAGCCTGTTAAGCTGGATAATATCAATATTGATGCTGACAGGGAAACTGATAAAGCATCTGATACTGTATCGGATACGGCATCAGACAGAGCCGGTGATATGACCTACGACATGGAAGAAAAGGTCAGGACGGCAAGGCTTATAGGTGAAAAGCAGATAAGGGAGATAAGGGAATTAAAGACGATAATGCAGAATGCAGACCTTATGTCCCCGCTGAGGATAAGCTATGGCGGTAAGAGCATCCGGACTGAAGCTGATAATGAGAGTTCGCCGGAAATGCCTCCTGACAGGCCTGCAAAAACGACTGTCAGGCTGACGGCTGACAGGATAAAAACGCTGAGGGAAATAGTTCCTCAGGGCGGAACGAATCTGATAAATGCCATTGCCCAACAGCTGAAACGCTATGATATGGGCTTTGAGCCTGTGGACTTCAAGGATGCTCCCACTATGGATGATGTCGCGGCTGACATGGACGAAAAGGTCAGGACGGCAAAGCTTATTGGCGAAAAGCAGATAAGGGAGATACGGGAATTAAAGACGATACTGGGGAATGCTGAAATTTTATCTCCCGCAAAATTAATTCATTCCGGTAGTAAGCAAAAGAAAACGGGAAGCCGTGAAGACTCGGAAGACAGGGTGATCAAGGCATCTGACAGGGAAAATAAGCTATCTGAAAAAACGTCTGAGAAAGCATCCGAAAAAGTATCTGAGAAAGCAGCTGAATTAGGGGAAAATCTCAGGATTGGCGATAATATAAGAAATGCCCTTAATCCGCTGACAAGGGAAATAGCCCTGATAAAGCTGCTTCGCGGGAATAACAGGTACGAACTGAGGAATATAAGCAGGCTGGTTCATGATGAACTGCCGTGGAACAGCGTGGAAGCAACAGATGAAATAAGGGAAAAATATATCATAAGGCAGATGGGATATACACCTGCCGACATAGAGGACCTGCTGACAGCCAATGATGAGAAGGATGAAGAGATTTCAAGGATCATGCAGACAAGTGCACGGCAGGAGAGAGATATAAGGGAGCTGAAGAAAACCATTCAGGCTGATATCCCGAAGGAGAAGGCGGAAAAAGAAAAAAAAGAAGCAGAAGAGGAAAAGAAAAAGGAGAAAAGGGAGAAGGAAGAGGAAAAAAGGCAGGAAAAATTAGAACGCTCCATTGAGATAAATGAAACCGTGAGAAATGCGCTGGCACCAGTGATCAGGGAAATTGCGACTATAAAGCTTTTGAGATCGGCCGGTGGACGGGGAATGACAAATATTTCAAAACTCGTAAGAAAGGCATTTCCGGATAGCAGCGTGGAGGCTGTCAATGAGATAACGTCAAAATATATGCATGGGATAATGAGCTTTGAGCCGGAAAGATTGGAAAACATCCTTTTTGAGAAAAACGAAGGAGATGACCTTCCTGCAAGGCTGAGGGCTGATGAACTGCCGGGAGCGGTTCACGAAAGGGAGATAAGGGAACTGAAAAATATCCTGAAAAAAGACAGGGGAAAGAAGAACGACCATTTCTATCCGACAGTCAATATGGAATATGGCAGTTCCTATCCGGCAATCATAAATGAGGCAGTGAAAAAACAGCTGTCCGGGATAAATCCCCTGGAAATGAAAAATGACACGGCAGCGGAAAAATTTTTACGGGGAGAGGTTCAGGAAACTGTTGTCGAGGAGCCTGTAAAAGCCACTGAACTGATGAAAACAGTTCAGAAGAGGATAACGGCTCCGCAGAACACAACATGGGTAAATCCGGCATTTGCCGGGAACAATAATACTCCTTTACAGGCTCCCTTCGGAAATTACGGTTACATGGATGACCTGAATTTCAAGGAGAAAAATACCGGGGGCGGTAAGGAAAAAAATACGGGGCAGGCCAGACTTTCGGATGCTGATATAAGGCGTACAGCCGATAAGGTCTTTAAGCTTGTGGAAGAGAGAATGAGAAAAGAGAGACGCAGAATAGGAAGGATATAGAGCCATGTATGCCGGAGACGGAAACAATAATAAGAATTTTCCGTTAAGGAAAATGAAGATAACCAATATGGTAACCAAAAAAAGCTTTTTCGTCCTGTATAATCCTACGACTTATGCAGTCGGGAAGACAGCGGAATTCGGTGTCCAGCCGGCATTTGATTCGGAATCCCCGGGAATCCAGTTTTCACACGGTACTACGGAAACACTTTCGATGCAGCTTTTTTTCGATACATTTAGCACAGGTGCACTGAATGCTCCTTCGGTATCAGACGGGCTTAAGCTGGAAGGTACCAGGCGGATCAATGCACTGGCAAAATTTCTGGATGTAAGGCAGTTTACGGATAAGGTCTATTCGCTTATGCAGATAGAGGCGAGCGTGCACATTCCCCCACTGGTAAAGGTCGAGTGGTCAAGTCTCCAGTTTGAAGGGGTGCTGAAAAGCTGCAACGTCAATTTTACGAAGTTTACCGATCTGGGAATTCCCGTGAGGGCAACCATGGATGTTGTATTTTTCAGATTCAGCAAAATGGATGTCAAGGTCAAGAGCAATCCATTCGGCTCACCCGATACCGCAAAGTATAAGACAGTGGAAGAAGGGGAGTCACTTTGGAAATATGCTTCGGATGAATTTGGAGATCCGCTTAAATGGAGAGAGATAGCAAAGGCAAATAATATTTCCAATCCAAGACTTTTAAAGAGCGGGACAACGGTACAGATTCCCGCATTATAACAAGGCAATGTCATGATGCCAGGGTCAAAAGGTCATACAGCAGTCATGCTTGCATGATCTGCTGCATGACTTGTTGACCCGCCCAATCATGAGGAAGTAGCTGTTTACGCAGTAAACAAGCGGATTCCGAATGATTGCAGCATTGCGTGAATTGCGAAGCAATGGAGCAATGCGTGGGCATCAGTTGGGGGCAAAATACCTTTTGACCCTGACATCATGACATTGGGTCTAAGGGGGAAGTTAAATGGGGGGTTTTGATAAGAGTGGAAAATATGACGTATCAAGCCTTGTAAAGAAATATGAGTCCTATGCGGCACCGGCAGCGGAGATAAAGGTCGGTTCTTTTAAGATTGACGGAATGAAGATTCCCATAGTCTATATAAAAATCCAGCAGTCTGTCAGGAACAGGGCAGGAACAGCTGAATTTGCGATAAACGGACTTTATGATTATGAAAAAAGAGAATGGTCCGAGGGACTTTTGAAGAAAATAGATGTGGGAATGAAGGTTACCATAAGCTTGGGATATGTAAAATCGAAAAAAGAGGTTTTTTTCGGATATGTTGATTCCTACACTGTTTCATACAGGGCAAACCGCCAGCCGATGATAGTTGTCACGGCACTTGATGGCATGGGGCTTCTGATGAGCGGAGGAACGAGAAAGGATTTTGGAAAAAAGAAGACCGGAGAGATAGTCAAGGAGCTTTTGGGTGAGTGCCAGAGCGCGGGACTTGTGAACAAGGTGACGATAGATAAGCTTCCGGAAT
Organism: Lachnospiraceae bacterium C1.1; assembly: GCA_030434875.1. Classification (NCBI taxonomy): domain Bacteria; kingdom Bacillati; phylum Bacillota; class Clostridia; order Lachnospirales; family Lachnospiraceae; species Lachnospiraceae bacterium C1.1. Next base: position 4,010,651 of record JAUISW010000001.1, read on the forward strand.
TTAAGACCCAGCTCATGAAAGAGACAAACTGCAGCAGCTATGATTTCCTGAGTCAGATAGCTGAGATGAGCTTTGTCAATTTTTGCGTTATAGACGGGGAGCTTTTATTTTCAAACCTGATGAAAAATTCATCTCCACTGATGGAGCTGACATTGGGAAAGGAGCTTCTCGAATATTCCAGGACCGTTGCCCTTAATAAAAATATGGTGGGCTCGGTAACGGTAATAAGCAATGGTACTCCTGACAAGACTGAGGTAAGGGGAAAAGCCGATAAGCCGGGATCATTTGGAGAAAGCGGCAAGACAGGTGCCGAGAAGCTGAAAGGACTGTCAAAGACTTCAAGGCATATCAGGATGAATTTCCTTCAGTCGGAAAAAGAGTGCAAGGATATGGCACAGAATATCCTGAATTATATGAATATGGGCTTTTCGGGAGGTGAGTGCAGATGCATAGGACTTCCGGAAATAATACCGGGAAGGTTTATCAAACTCAAGGGAATAGACTCAAAGTCCGATGGAAGTTATTTTATCAGTGAAGTAACACAGATACTTTCAGAGGATGGTTACAATACGGAGTTTGAACTAAGCGGATTAAGGGGATAATAAATGGCTTTTGATTTTTATGAAAATGAGTTAAGCCAGTTTGATGACATAGAAAGACGTTCAAAACGGTTAGGGCTGACCCTGGCAAAGGTTACAAACATAAAGGATCCCGAGAATAAGAACCGGGTTCTCTGCAAGCCTGTAACCGGAGAAAAAGAAAAGGATATACTGGAGATGGAGTGGGCTGATGTGATACAGCCTCTTTCGGGGAAAAATGCAGGAACATTCCTGCTGCCGTCTGTGGATGATGTGGTCCTGATAGCGTATCTTGACGGAGATCCCCACTGTCCGTATGTGGTCGGTGGTGTATGGGATAAAAAGAGCACAGCACCGTACAAGATGAAAGACGGTAAAAACAACGATTTCAGCTTTAAGACACCGGGAGGCTCCGAGCTTCATTTTTCAGACCAGAAGGACAAGCAGAAAATAACCCTTTCCACTCCAAAGGGAACTGAGATCTGTCTGGATGATGAAAATGAAAAGCTCACAGTTACCGATAAAAAGAAAAAAAATACCATAACGATAAATATAAAAAAAGGCGAAATCGAGATAAAGGCTGAGAAGAAGCTTACACTTGCTGCCGGGGATACATCGCTCGTAATGGAATCTTCGGGAAAGGCAACACTCAAGGGAAAGGGAGCCGTATCGATAGAGGGCAGCAGCATCAAGGAAAATGCAAAGAGCAGCATGGAGATAAAGGGAGCCAGCACCAAGGTGGAAGCTTCCGGAAAGCTTACACTGAAGGGCTCGATGGCTGACCTGAAGGGACCTGCGGGAGTAAATATAAACTGAGGATAAAGAAATGCAGAATGCCAAGAATTTTTTGGGAAGCGGATGGAAGTTTCCTATCCAGCTGGATCCCAGGACCGGTAAGATAGCAGTTTCAACTCTTGAGGAAAATATTGAAGAGTCAATAGGGATAATCCTTTCTACCTATAGGGGAGAGAGGGTCATGAGAGCTGATTTCGGGACAAACATACCTGACTATGTATTTTCTCCCGTGAATTACACGGAGAAGGAGAGCATAGCATATGAATTAAACCAGCAGCTGCTGATAGATGAGCCGAGGATAAGGGACATAGAAGTTGAATGCAGGGATGGCAGTATCGATGGCGGACTTGAGGTAAGCGTCAGCTATACGGTAAGGACGACTAATAACCGCTATAACAAAGTTTATCCTTTTTATAAGGAAGGTCAGGATGACAGATGAATTATTTCTCTTTGGATGACAGAAAAAAAGAAGACATATTAAAAGAGATTAAAGAGCTTGCGGGATCTTATGTTCCTGAATGGAGACTTGAGGAGAAGGACAGGGAAGACCCGGGGGCTGCTCTTGTTGAGATTTTTTCTGAAATGTATGAGGGGATGATCGACAGGCTGAATGACGTTCCTGAACGTTTTTATTATGAATATCTAAATCTCCTCGGGGTGGAAAATTCCCGTCCGGAGGCGGCGGAAGGACTTGTACAGTTTAATATATCTGATTCCGTGGACGATACAGTAAGGGTTCCGGAGAATTCACTTTTATATATAGCACCGGAGGACGATGATGATGAGAGCGTGGTTTATGAAACATGCCAGTCGATAGACGCATCATCAAATGCCGTGAAAGCTGCATACTATGTGAATTCCGTAGAAGGACTTATAGAAAAGCTTGATTTTAACAGCGTGGAAAATTTTTTCATGAGCGGAAACCATGAAAATCTTCAGAGACATTTTTTTTCAATATCGCAGAATGATATTTTTAATTTAAGCGGTAAGGCAGAAATCGCCCTGAGAATCATTGCGGAAACGGATTATCTGAGAAATGAGGTCTCATCCCATCTGACTGATAAAGAGCATGTAAGATGGTTTTACATGACAGAGGATGGGGAAAAAAATATTGATGACATCAGTAAACGTACTGAAAACATCATACTTAAAAAGAACACGGATGACAGGATAATAGCTGATGAAGACGGCAATTATAAAATATTCTGTGAATTAAACGGGAAATGGGAAGATTTTTTCCTCGACGGGATAAGGGTAAGCGGAAGTGCCGCAGGAGCCATCCATGCTGATGAGCTTTTTTACGGGGAGTTCCCGATCACAAGGAAAAAGGGCGGTTACTGCTTTGGACATGCACCGGCACCTTATGAAGAATTTTATATAAAATCCGATACCGCCTTTAATAAAAAAGGCTCGGAAGTGCTTGTTGAATTTGATATGGATATCATCAGCTATATCGGATATGACGATTCTGTTCCGCAATATGTATATGGCGATATGATAATTGACAAAAATTCGGCTGTTGCGCTGGAGGCTGAGGATGTTTACGTAAGCGAGCTGGTCTGGGAATACTATAACGGCAGCGGATGGAATTATATCGAAACAAAGGGCAATCAGAATCCGTTTTCCGGTAAAAATGACGGGGCTCTGGCAATACGCTTCATCATACCGGAGGATATCGAGAGTACGGATGTCAACTCAAGGGAAGGCTATTATATACGGGCAAGGGTCGTAAGCGTGGAAAATGCCAACAGTACGAGACCGAGATGGCTTCTCCCTTTCGTTAAGGATGTAAATATAAAATGGAGCTGCATAGAAGAGAGAGTACCTGAAAAATTTGAAATGCAGAACAATGCAGAAAAGAAAACGGTTACGGGCTGGGATGGAAAGTCAGCGGTAAGGCTGGATATTTTTTCGGATATAGAGCTGCTCCATCCGGCGGTTTACATATGCTTTGAAAAGAAACTTATGGGCATGCCTTTTTCGGTGATGTTTGATCTGGAAAATAACGCCATACTTCAGGAACAGGTGCGTTATGAGGTCTGGACGGGAAAGAGGTTTGAAACAGTTCATGTGATAGATGATACGGATAATCTGGAGCATTCGGGACCTGTATATTTTTACTTTAATGCAGAGACCGCGGAGGGGGATTTCTTTGGTGAGAACGGCTACTGGCTCAGGGTAAGTGCGGGACAGAAGCCCATAAGGTCAAAGAAATTCTGTCCAAGGGTCAGAGGGATATCCGTCAATGTTTCAAGGGTTATCCAGCGGCAGCATGCCGAAGAGGAAATATTTTCCAATGATGAATATATAAAAAATAAAAAGTTAAAGCTTCTGAATGCACCTGTTCTGGATCTGGAGGTCTGGGTCAACGAAACGGACGGCATAAAGACAGAGATAATAAAAAAACTGGAAAAAGAATATCCTGACAGGATACGCGAAGAAGTTGATGAGGACGGCGTAACAAATTACTGGATAAAGTGGAAGCGGATACGCGAAAGCGACAGCGCATCTGAAAATGACAGGGTATATACAGTCGATCCTTATAATGCAGAGATAAGATTTGGCGATGGAAAATACGGGATGATAGTTCCGGAGGGCTTTGAAAATATAAGGGTTAACTATACCTACGGCGGTGGGATCAGGGGAAATGCCGATGTCGGAAGGCTGGAGTCATTCCTGATACCTGTTGCAAGGGTCGAGTCCGTAAGAAATATCAGCAGTCTCAGCGGAGGCATGGGACAGGGCAGCATGGAACGGGTGCTGAAATATGGCAAGTACAGGATAAGCCATCAGAACAGGGCAGTATCTGTCGAGGATTTTGACAATATCATTTATGAAAATTTCGGGAGCATCGCACATGTTAAGACCTTTGATGGAATGAACGCTGACGGAGAGCCGGAAAAGGGGCATGTGACTGTTGTTATTTCAGGAATGCCCGGAGGAAGTGAAAGGACAGACAAGGAGCTCTGCTCAAAGGTCAAAAGATTCCTTAATGAACACGCAGACTGCACCCTGATATCGGCAGGGAACCTGGAAGTCAGGACAGCTTCAAATATCGAGATCTATGCAGATATCACGGTGACTATCATTAATCCGGATGAGGCGGCATCAACGCAGGAAAAGATAAAGGGCACGATAAAAAAACTCATCGAAGAAAAATGGGCTCAGAGGGAGATAGGTAATCAGATAAAACTAAGTGAAGTCTATAAAGCCCTGAAAGAGATAAGGAATATAAAGACAGTCAAGAAAATCATATTTGAAGGCAGCTGGTATGAAAACGGGAAGCGTATGCTCTCACCTATCGAAAATGATGCGGAATTTCCATATTCGACGGTAAGGAGCGGGGAGCATAAGGTCAATATTGAGATATAAGGACAGATTATGATCCAGGCAAAGAATCTAGATAATCAGAATTTTGATGAAATTACAGAACGGGCAGTATCACGAATAGCGAATTATTCGGACAACTGGACTAACTATAATCTTTCAGATCCGGGAATAACGCTTATAGATCTTTTCGCCTGGTATAAGGAAATGGAGCAGTATGAGCTTAATTTCTACAGTGAGGCGATAGCGGAAAGGCTTCTCCGGCTCACGGGGATCGAGAGGATGAGCTCCAGGCCGGCAGAATGCTTTATACATATTTCACCTGATATCAGGCAGTATTATCCTAAACATTCCAGACTTGAGACTAATGAGGGGATCATATTTGAGACGGAAGAGGAGATACCTGAGAAGCGGCCTGTTATAAAGGGGATTTTTATAGGAAATGGTGAAAAAAGGTCAGATGTAAGCGGAATAATCAATGAAGGGGTTGGGATACATCCTTTCGCAGAAGGTGATCTTATCATCGAATTTGAAGATATGGAAGATGATCTGGTAAATATAACTTTTGATGTGGCTGAGCACAATATAAGAAAGAGGAACAGGCCGGATTCGTCTGAGGATGTGCCAAGAACGATAGAATGGAGATGGCTCGGAGATGACAGGGAGTGCCTTGTATCGGATGAGACCAATGCCCTCTCGGAAGACGGCAGGATAAGCTTTAAGGTTTACGGGAAAACACTTGTCGCAAGGCTCATAGATGAGGGCTGCGAGGAAGAAGTCATAATCAATGGGATATGCACGGGTGATTTCAAGGCAACGCAGAAAAGAACCGTTGCGAAAACACGATATTTTAAGGTGGAAAGGGAAAAGTCATGCCGGATAGAGCTCAGGGACCGTCCCATCAGGGAAGCAGGGTATACGGTCTTTCTGAGGACGGGCAAGGGCTGGACAGAGACTGAATATGACATAGAGTATTCTGAGAACCTTATAGCCGAGACCATAATCATAGATTCACTTAAAGCAGCAGAGGACGGCATGGATAATCTCAGGATATCTTATGCTGAGGCGCTTTTACAGGAGGACTTTTTATTTGATTCAACAGGAATGCCTGGACAGGAAATACAGCTTACCCTGAATGGTAAAAATGTACTTGAGGACAGCTTCAGGCTGATATGCGACAGCCGCATGGAGGATGGGAGCATATCGGAGGAGGAATGGACAGCGGTCCCGGATTTTTATTCTGCCGGTTCCAGGTCAAGGGTTTTTGTATATGACCGGGAAAATGAAAAGATCATATTTGGAGATGGAAAAAGAGGAGCTGTGGTTCCGAGGGGAAAAGGCGCGATCCTCATATCATCAATGGAGATTTCGGAATGCAGTGCCGGAAATATTCCTAAGAACGCCGGTCTTAAATTTATTGACAGCGATACCGAAGTGGAAAACACAGCGGCAAATTACGGCAGGGACAGGGAAAATATTCCAGATATGATAATGCGCTGCCGCAACAGGATAAATAATACAAGAAAATGCGTGACCGCTGCTGACTATGAGAGGGCGGCGATGGAAACTCCGGGACTCAGGGTAGGATTTGTCAGGGCAGTTCCGGGATTTGACAGAAGCGAGCCCACAAGGGTCAGCCGTTATCCTGTGGTAACTGTGGTGGTCATACCGGATTCGGATAAGGAGCTTCCGGTTCCGGATGAGCGATTCCTGAATCTGGTCAGAAAAAATCTGGAGGACAGGAGAATAATAGGCACTCTGGTCAGGGTCAGCGGTCCTAAATATATCCCGTTGGATATCAGGGTGGAGGTCCTGACGCAGGGCAGGATTTCGGAAGAACTGATAAGTGATAAGGTAAAAAGTGTGCTTGCACTCGGGAGACACAGAAAGATAGGGGATTCTGTGTTTGAAGGTGACATAGAAAGTGCGATAAGCGAGATAGATGAGGTCTTGAGCGTAACGAGAATTGAAATATCGACAAGTGCTGCGGAATGTTATAAAGATTCTTATGGCTATATGGAGATACCCTCTGACGGAGTATGCTGGCTCCATAGCCTGAAGATTCGCTCATGACATCATTAAGTTAAGCCTGTTGAAATAAATTTTTGCCGCATAAAGCGTTTTTAAATGCGGACAAAAATTGATTTCAAAGCTTAACTTAATGACACTGGTAACTGGATTGTAACGATTTGAGAGGTTTCGATCAGATGGGGAAAAGTCAGAAAAAACTGTATTTCTGCAAGAAGGAAGACTGGATATGCTGTGCCGGAAAAGGCTTTATCCCTGTGGGAGACAAGCTTGTTCATGATCTGGACAAAAGCAGGAGCGCTTTTTTGATACTTCCTGTCATAGACAGTGGTCAGTATGGTTTTATATGGGAAAGGCTTAAAATAGAGGGCTATTTTCCGGATGACAGTGTAGTCAGTGTTTATGCAAAGGCGTGGAATGCAGAGGGGCTGGAAAAATTCTCCGACAATGAGGACATGAATGGTAGTGATGAAAAGATAAGAAAGGATTTTAATCTCTTTCTAGGCTCACCGATATCCAGATCGACAGATTCCATCCTGAACCTCGAAGGGGAAAAGCTTCTGATAGCAATGGAAATATCGGCAGGCGGCGAAGAGGCACCGGAGGTAAATGAAATCGCGGTCACGGTTGAGAGCGACCATATGACGGATTATCTTCCTGCCATATATAGGAAAGACGATTTTACAAGACGATTTCTTTCGATATTCAACAGCATGTTTCTTGATATGGAGAAACGCATCGAGGATATACCTGAGATTTTTGATATAAATTCAAAAAGATCTGAAGTTATAAAGCTGCTTTCCTACTGGCTCGCCATTCCCGGGATGTCGATAGATGAAGGGAAGATGGGGGAGCTTATAAAGACGGCTTTTTTTGACCATGAAGATAAATATACCAAAAAAGGTCTGATGAGGAGCATAAAACTTCTGACAGGGAAGGATTCCATCATTATAGAGCATTTTGAGGTAAATCCACATTCCGGTGAATGTTCTGATCCTCAGGTGTTTGAAAGGCTATATGGTGATGACCCATATACATTTTTCGTGCTGCTTCCGGAGGATACTTTTAAGAATACGGATGAAAAAGAGTCATTTATCAGGGATATGAAGCATTTCATCCCGGCAGGACGGAGAATGGAGCTTATATTACTGAAACAGGGCATCCAGCTTGACTGGCACTCATATCTGGGTGTGAACTCGATGGTTGGAGATTATACAAGCGTTAAGATAGATGAGAACAGTTCGCTTCAGTTTGATACGATCATAGGTGGGAGCCGACAGTGTTAGTCAGATTTTGAGGAGGGAAGACAGCGATGTCAAATGATTTTTTTCCTGTAGAGAGAAACAGATATTTTTACGGAAAGCTTCTTACGGTCAAGGACTTTGAGACCGAGCAGAACTACAACAGAAATAAACACAGATTTTCAAATATAGCACTGAACGGGGCAGGCGTCGTATACGGGCTTGGCGTTTCCATGCATGATGATGCCACGTTGCTGATAGAAAGCGGATTTGCCATCGATTATGAAGGACAGGAGATCGTGCTGGAGGAATCACTGATAAGAAAGCTTGCCATGATAGATGGCTATGAGGATATCGGGGATTCCAATGATGCGTGGCTTGGACTTGTATATGAAGAAAAGAACATAAATCCCGTAAATGCCGTGAACACCGGAAATGTCGGAAACAGTGAATTCAATATGATAAGGGAGAGCTACAGGCTCTTCATTTCCGCGGAAAAGCCTGATTATAAGGAAATACTCGAGGCAAATGGCTATAAAAACGTTACCAGCCTGTATTCGGCAGAAAACCTTTCCATAGTGATCGCTGTTGATGATGTTGCCGTAGCCGGCGGAAACATATATATCCATGCACTTATTGTAAAGGATTATAATACTCCCCATATCAAATTTGAACTCAATGGTGAAAGTGAGTTCACGGAGAGCGGAACGATATCGGCAGGCTATGCCCAGGGGTCTGACGAGAAGAGACAGTGCATGATCGTGGACATGCCGGTACATATAGATGGCGTAAGTGAATACGAGGGACAGCTTTTCAGCAGAAATGTGGAGCTGAGTCTGGAGATAGGTACAAGGAGCTACAAGAATTATATAAAAATACCTATAGAGCTGACTGTGCTGCCAACAGAAGCTGAGGCTGACGCATTAAGAAGAAGCAGGGATAATCTGTCAGCACATCTGAGCACTAAAAATGTGCCAATCTATCTTTCAAAAATAGAACTGATCCATTCATCAGCGAGCGTTTTCATCAATGCCCTGACGGATCTACCCTTTGACCAGAAGATAAGGAAAAACAGGGGCGGGGGAAACAGTTCTGCCGGAATGATGGAAGTGGCTACCAGTGTAAGGAAGCTTGATTACTGGCAGAAGCCTGATGTCAAGTCATCATATGATCCCAACAAGGGAAGGCTCAGCTTTGATTTCGGGATACCTACACCTGAACAGTATGACTATTCCGTATGTCACGGCGTTGTAGATCTGCAGATGCCGGGCGGCATAAAGGTAAATTCAAGGATATGCTCCGAAGAGATACCGCATGGCCTTGGTGCAGGAACAGTTGATGTGAGGCTGTCTGTGGAATTTCGGACGGCTGAAAACGACAAGGCTATGCTTTTAGGAAACAAGGAAGTCTTTCGTTCAAAAAATTCAGGGATAAATCCGCCATGGGTTGAGACCGCCTGCGTGGTATTTCCTGAAAAGGGAACGATGAAGATAGGCGCATGGCTGCACGACACAGTGGACGGAAACAGCATAAGGATCCACTATTTTGCCCAGAAGCCGGAGAGGGATACGGACAGGATATATGATAAATCCAAACCGGTCGTAAGGATCGTACCGGAGGTTACAAGGCTGTCTGCAGGCGATAAGGTTCATTTCAGGGCTATGGTGGACAATTCTGATGATAAGAATGTAACCTTCGGAATTGTTGAGGATGATGGAGGAGTAATTGATGTAAACGGTGTTTACCAGGCACCTGAGCAGACAGGAACGTATGAGGTGACAGCAACATCCACGGCAGATCCGGATGTAAGTGCAAGTGCTTACGTTATAGTAGAGTGACCTAACGAAAGAACGACAGGGAAAAAATAGATTATGGCAGAGTTGATTCAGGAAAGATATAAAATTGAATATCGTATAACTGAGTCTGAGGATTACGTGGCTTACAGGGGAGTCGATATAGAGGACAGAGAGAAAAAGGTTTATCTCCTGAATGTATATTCGGGTTCCAATGCCAAAAAGTTTGTAAAGGTTTTTCATGACCTGAAAAACTGCCCTGAGTACAAGGGTCTAATAGTTGAAGAGGGATGCCTGATCGCCGTATTTGATTACAGGAGCGGAGAAAAGATTGTTGACGTATTTAAAAAGAATGCCCACAGATCGGAGGAATACAGGCTGAAATCTGCAGGACAGCTCCTGAATATAGGTCTTATAGCGGAATCCTATCCGGATGAGATCAGGAAAAGAATGATAAATTATAAAAACTTCTGTGTAAAGGCTTCGTCTGAAAGAATTGATATTAATTTCATGCTCGAACCTGAGACCTATAACAATGATTATCTGCAGATCCTTATCAACTGCCTGAGAGTCATACTGCCAAGGAGCTTTTCAGAGCCGGAAAAGGAGAGGGAGTTTTTTCTCGATCTGAAAAAAAGACCCGTTAAGGATGGAATTGAACTTTACGCAAGATGGAAAAAGGCTTTTCCTGATATAGAAAGTGAGTATCATAAGCAGATAAACATGCCGTTTATAGAAAGATTTCTTAGTCTGCTTGCAATAAATATCAAGTGGTTTTTCAAGGATCTTTTCGGGGGGAGGGGATAGATAATGAAACTCAGGATCAGAAAAATTATACTCTTCTTCCTGATATTGGGGATGCTGAATATTATGGGACGGGCTGTCGGCAATGAATATATGCATGTCGTATTTAATGAGGTCATGAATAAGGTCGATGTCCATCCCGAGCTGGTATCGAGCGGCGGCGGTTATACGGATGTGATCGAAATGTATGGAACAGACGTTGATGGAAGAGGACATATCAGATGGGTACTGGCACGGCTCGACCACAACGGGAAATTCATGAGGTCAGATACACTGGACAGGCTCGGGATAAATGACATATGCGGATTTGAAAACATGCATACTACAGCCGGAGGGGATCTGTATATAGTTGTTGAAAACAGCAATCATACATATTCTGTTGTTTTCCTGAAGGAAGGAAAGGGGAAGGCTGTAAGATGCTATACTACTTCGACTAACAGCGTAGACAGGATAACAGATATATCAGAACAGAATCAGGTATGTACATTTCTTGTATCAGGAGCGACGGACACAAAAGCATACAGGATAGATCCGAAAGAACATAATACAACGCTCATCGCAGAATTTGACAAAAAGGAAGAGGAACCCGGAGACCGGGTTTTCTTTGTACTGAATGACGGTTCTGTGATCAGAAGGCTAAAGGGAAAGCTTTACTATAATGACAGGATTTTCGCTGATGTAGGAACAGATACCAACATAACGAAACTCTGGGAAATAGACAAGGGTGTTTATTATCTTGATGCCCTGAACGGTGATATCTGGACCAGATATTTCGGATCCACTGACGGATATAAGGTACGTTTTGAGGATATTTTTGCCGGGAGCAATGGCATTACCTATATCGATGCTGATATCAATGGCGGAATATGGGTAATAGATAACTGTGAAAGGCTTATCCATTATTTCAGCAATACATACGTGGATCTTACGGAGAATATTACAAGACCGAGGTATGTTTCAGTACTTATCCTTCTGACGATCGAACTGATCATGATCTTTGTCAGTCTGGTCCTCTGGTATCTGATCGCCGTAAGACGCAGGATGTACTATTCACTTGTTGTAAGGTGGGGAGCATATTTATTTGTTTTATTCTGTGTTATCAGGATCTTATCAAAACCCTATGTCTATTCAGCGATCTTCAATGAGCTTGTAAAAGACGAGTATACTTACCTGAACACTCTTAATCAGGGAGAACCAAGGCTGGATCTGCTCAGGAAGACGAGAAGTGATTTTAATCTTGTGGAATTTGAGCTTGAAGATGATAAGGAAATATATTATCAGAATACTGAAGGCAAGAGCAACATAGAAATGCTTTTCTTTGGGGCAGATTACATCAGTCTGATCGAAGAAGCCATGAAAAGTGAGAACGGATGCTTTAATGCCTACTATTACAGGAACGACAGGCTTTATTTCATATCTGCGACCAAGATAGGATATAACAGGGTAAGGGCGGTTTCTGTCAGGGATTATGTATATCTCACGGATATGTACAGGCTGTATACGTATATAGTGAATTCTATTACGGCATTTATGGCTTTCATATGGTTCGTGGTAATAGGCATTCTCGTGTCATATTCAGTCAGGGTCATTATCATAAGCCGCCGGAGCAGGAATCTTCTTACGGAAGAGGAAAGCGTGGTTGATTTTTATGGAGATGAGATAAGTGAGCTTAATTATGCTCTCAATGCTGCCGGGCTCGAGCTTCGTGAATATGTTCTGGAGCTGAAGGAACACAAAAAGGTCTATGAAAAATTCATGCCAAAGAATATAGTGGAACTGCTCGGAGTCAGGGATGCCCATGAGATCAATAGAGAAACAAGTTCCACTAATGAGCTTATCATGATGACGGTATCATTTTCGTTAGATGCGGATGTCTATGATGATGATTCGGAAGGTATATTCAAAAAAATGAACAGTCTGGTTGGCAGGTCATCGGAGATCCTTGATCACGAAGGAGGAACGGTGCTGGATTTCAGATATGACGGATTCGTTGCATATTTCAAGGAGAGAAATCCAAGCTCTGTTATGGCAGCTGTCAAAATAGTCCAGGAATTCAGGAATGATGACAAGGCAAAGGCTCATGTGGTGATCGACTCGAATACCGTAAAAAGCGGAATTGTCGGAAATGATGAAAAAATGCAGGCAGTTGCCATATCCGAAAGCTACAGTACGATAGGCAAGCTTCTGAATTTTGTTGAAAGGGCGGAGGCTTCTATCCTTTGTACAGAGAATGTGATCTCACTTGTGGGACAGTATCCGACCAGATATGTTGGCAAGATAAAAGAGAAAAAGTCGGATCTCAGGGTATATGAGCTGTATGGCGGTGATATGCCGGAGCTTATCTCAAGGAAGATGTCTACAGAGAAGATTTTTCTTGATGCGCTTTATTCTTTTTATTCGGGAGACTACAAGACGGCAAGAGGAGAGCTGCTGCAGGTGGTCAGGAAAAATCCTTACGATGGGATCGCAAAGTATTATCTTTATCTTGCAGATACCAATGAAAACAGGGATGAGGGAAAAATATTTTATCTGGAGTAGAAAGCTATGTTCGAGAATTTATTGGGAAGGATAATTGCATCACTGGGCGTAGTAATAAGGACATTCAGGGCATTTTTCCTGCGTTTCCTTACAAGTATCACATCCAGGGTAAGGAGCATGGTGAGCATTACGCGCCATGCTTCCAAGATTGGACCGAAGGTTCTTGATGCGGCGGCATCAACCGGAAAAAAACCTTCTAAGAGAGAAGATTATGTTGAAACGGGAAATCTCCTTATTTCAAAATCATTTCTCATAACCGTTGCCATAGGACTGGTTATAGCCATCATACTGGCTGTAACGGTCGTATGGCCGTGGATAGTCAGCCATTTCCTCACAAGGCATATGTGGGAACAGGATAATCTCGTAGGAGCATATAACGGCAAGGTCGTGCTTTATTATGATAAGGAGAAAAAGAACCCCAAATTCAGGGGAAAGCTGGAAAAGGGGATAAGACAGGGAGCCGGGATCACGTATGACGAAAACAATATGGAGGTCTTTAACGGAGTTTATCTTGACGGCGAGTATGAGGGCAAGGGCAAGCTCTTCAAAGACGGCGTTCCTGTTTATAACGGCACATTTAAGGCAGGTGTATATGATGGAGAGGGAACCATTTATGATGATAACGGCATGATCCTTTATGAGGGAGGACTTGCAGACGGAGTATATGAAGGGGAAGGTTCTCTTTATGAGATGGGAGAGCTTATCTATGAGGGGAGTTTTTCAAAGGGAAAATACAGTGGACACGGAATAGAGTATAAGAGGGGAATAAAGGTTTACGACGGGAAATTTGAGGAAGGTCTCTACGAAGGACGTGGAAGGCTTTTCGATGATGGAAACATGGTCTATGACGGGGAGTTTTCCATGGGAAAAAAGTCCGGTCAGGGCATAGAATACGAGAAGAAAAAGATTAAATATAAAGGTGACTTTGAAGACGATCTCTATAACGGAAACGGTATAGCTTACAATAAAGACGGAACAATAGCATTTAAGGGGGAATTTGTTGACGGATATTATTCGGGGGAAGGAGTTTTAACATTAGATGATGGTGAGATAGTCAAGGGGAACTTTGACCATGGAACCGTTGTTGGCGATGCCAACTGCTTTAAGGATGATAAATTATGGTATGAAGGCAGCCTGACTGACTATATTCCGGATGGAAACGGAAAGATCTTTAATAACGGGGTAATGATATATAACGGTCCGGTGACACAGGGAACCATTAACGGCTACGCACTTACCGGTCTTACACTGGAAGATATCGTTGATGCTTTTCAGAAAAAGGGCAGGAGGAAAATATTGGAAGACGGCTTCATGTATTATTATCCAAAGCTTGGAGCAAACGTGTTCTTTTCCTTTGCAACAGCAGAAGATGAGCCAAGGGTGAGTAAATTCTGTCTTTCGGGAACCGGATCAAAATCAGATGCCGACCTGATGATATGGAAGAAGGTAAGCGATTTTAAGAAATATATAAAAAAACATCAGGATATATATGGTGAAATGAAAGAAAGCACCGGATATGCGGTCAATCCAGTGAAGGATGAGAAGGAATACTATGCTTCATTTAAGGGGGACAGCTTTAAGATAAGCTTCTGGTGTAAGGATAAAAACAGCAGGATAAATACATATGAATGGGAAGCGGTAGAAGAAGCGGAAAAAACGGATGATGAAGCAGGCGAAGGAGAAGAGTCGGTAACAGATTCCGCTGAGGCAGCGCAGGACAAGATGAATGACCTCCTGGAAATGATCGGGCTTGAAGCACCGGGAGCTGCTGACAAAGATGCAGGGGCAGATGCCGGAGCCGCCGGAGGAGCCGGAGGAACAGATGCCGGAGCATCCGGAGGAGCTGATGCCGGGGCAGCCGGTGGAGCAGGTGCCGGGGCAGCCGGTGGAGCAGGTGCCGGAGCAGCCGGTGGAGCAGATGCCGGAGCAGCCGGTGGAGCAGGCGCCGGAGCTGCAGCGGGTACAGCAGCAGCCGGTGGAGCAGCAGGTGCAGGAGCTGCAGCAGGTACAGCAGCCGCCGCAGGAGCAAATGCAACAGCCGGAGCGGCAACAGCAGCTGCGTCCTCAGGGGCAGGCGAAGTGACCACGGCAGCCGCCACGGCCGCGTCCGCAGGCGCATCTGCGGCTGTACAGACAACGCCGGCAAAGAAAAGTGATTACTATGGAACAGAGGATCCCGGTAAAGTTATAAAAAAGGCCAAAAAGAAGGACAGAAATACTGTAATAAAAAATATGATCCTTTATTTCAATGCCGCTGAAAGAGTCGATGCCGCAAAGCAGAAGAGTGAGATGATCGAGAAATCAATACAAAAGGCCAATATTGATGAAGCTCTGGGAGAGGATACGACTGACAGGGTAAAGGAGCTTAAAAAAGAGGCAAATGCATCACAGGCAGACCTGACTCTCGCAACCTCTGAAATGGCGAAATATGCATCGGAGATATCGGTCCTTACAGGTGGAGACAATGGGACGTCAGCTGATATGTCAAAGGTTGCGGTTTTTTTTGACGTATCAAAAATAGATCCCGAAAAGCTTTCACAGGCTGCCGTACAGAATGCACTGACAAAAAATGAAGAAGAACATGAGGCAGCCATGGCAGCTTACAAGGATGCAGTCAAAAAAAATGCAAAGAAGCTGGAAAAGGCATTTGAAGATTCCGGAATGGACGAGAGGATAGTCATTGACGACATAGACTATGAACTTGGAGAAGAGCATGTAAGGACGAGCATCCTGTACAATGAATTAAAAGAAGAAATAGAAGATCTTCTGGAACAGCTTTTTGAGATTGAAAAGCCTGAGAATTCTGAGATAAACGATCAGGAGATATATAAGCTTCTGCAGACACAGATGATAGAGCTGCAGCTTTCGGGAGAAACTGTCAAGTCATCTTTAAGTGATTACTCTGATGCGATAGAAAGGCAGAATGAGATAGAGAAAAAAGTCAAAACAGGCAGAATGGACGAGGAAAAACTGGATGATGCAAAGATGGAGGTAATGGAGGCGAGACAGAGTCTGTACTCCAATCTGTCATCATTCACGGTGATCGCTTCTGAAATGAATGACGTGTCAGGAGGCTATCTTTCAAAAAGCAACGGCTGGATGAAAGACTCCTTTGAAGGTGAGGAATAAATGGCGGATTATACAGCTATATTTGAAACGGGCAATGCACTTGTCGAGATGCTGAGGGATGCACTGACCCCTGAACCTATAGCAAAAAGGGAAACGATATCTCTCTGCAGTCCCTATGAAAGCGAAAATAATTTCCTGACAGTGCATCTTCTACATTTTGAAGAAGACAGACAGAACGGGATGCCGCGATACAGGACCGTAGGTCAGGACAGGATGGAAATGGAGCCTACGCTGATTTTTGCATATTTCATGATAACAGCCCATTCCACGGCACCTGTACAGGTGAGGGAAGCAGATACCTACAGGATACTGGGGGCAGCGATACAGGCAATGAGTGATTCACCTGTCATTGATAAGAAATACCTGACCGGCTCGCTCGCTGCCGAGGGGGCAACACTATTTGCAAATATGGAAAACTACGATATGGAGAGGATGCAGAAAATCTGGAATAATCCTCAGGTTCCGTATAAAGCCTCTTTTGTGGTAAAGGTTTCGGGTATCAATATAGAATCTGCACGCTCCATCAGGATAAGCCGAGTAGTGAATGCAGAATTTTCTGTGGACCATAAAGAAAAGTAGGCTGCTGTTCAGGGCGCATGTCATTTACTTAAGTGAATGACAGTGGTTCAGGGCAGCTGAACAGTTACAAAGGGATAAGGGATTCGATGCATGTTCAGATATATAGTCAACACAATATTCAGGGTAACTGACAGCTTTAGCCACGAAGTGATCGCAAACGGGATTTTCACTGCATTCCTTGATGGGGAGAGGGTAAAGCTTCTTTCCAAGGGGGACGGGTATTTCCTCCTGATGAATGCGCCTTACGGAGAGCATGAGATAGAGTTCATAAGCGGGATTTATCTAAGGGAAAAGCTGAAAATAAATGTATCGGGAAAGGCTGAAACGATAGCAATGGCATTAAAGCCGGGCGAGCATTATCCATATGGCTCCGGCACAAAGGTATTTGAAGGCGAGGCAGATGGAGAATATGCATGGATCGCGCCTGTTAAAAGGGGATGGGAATTAAAGATAGCTGAAAATGAGTCTGCCGGTGGGGCAGAAGAGATCAGTGTTTTTTCACCGGCTTCCTTTGCGGGTCATGCTTATCCCGATAATTTCCTCATATCGGATGGGGACAAAAGCGAAGTCGTGTGTATCGAGAGGGTCGAGGATGGAAAAGCCAGACTGATCTCAGGACTCGCAAATCCACATAAAAGAGGAACGAGACTTGTCCCTGCTGTCAGGTTTGGGCTGGAAGAAGGCAGGTACAGGGCAGTTTTCAAGGATGCGGAATCAATAGAAGTTTTATGCGGCAAAAATCTATTTCAACAGGTTTAACTAAACGACATTGCTGCCGGAACAGCTGCGTATCGGGAAGATAGAGGAGGTATAAAAATGGGGGCAAATCCACTTACACAAGGATGCTTATGTCAATGCACGTTTGGTTCGGTACCATTTCCGGTTCCGAAGGTCACATCACCAAATGTAAAGATATGCCATATGGGTGCAGGCATCATCATGGACAATAAACCGCTGATGTTTGGTACCTGTACAAGCCCGATGCAGCCAAGCATGGCTGTAGGAACTCCGGGACCGTGTATTGCGGCGGCTCAGGTCGTAGCACCCTGGGCACCGGGCTCGGCTACGGTAAAGATCAATGGAATGCCGGCGGCACATAAAAACTGCAAGCTTATATGCAATTTCGGCGGCGTGATAACGATAAAGATGGCACCTGCCATGAATGTCAAGATAGGTTGATGCTATGGATCTTTTAGAGCTTGAGATTGATGACGAGGATATCCGTATAGATAAAGTTGATGAGGCTTATGCAGATCAGGAAGAGTTTCTTCACGATATCGCAGCCGAAATGGATCACCGTCTATACCTCTATTATAAATATCATCAGTGGGTCGGCCCGAAAAATGACATGAAAAACATGCTCGGGCTTGTCATAACAAGACACGAGTTTGAGCATAATCTTTCAAAGGCTTCTGAAGAAAGGCTGGAAGAAAAGTGTGATTCTGAGGAAAAAGCAGAGCTTAAGCTTTACAGGGACGTTGTCGAAAACCGTATCGGACTGACTGACAGTGAAGCATTTCCGGCAGTGAAGCTTGTAAAGCGGTTCGCACTCGATTATCAGGAAAGAGCGGCGGTATTTTTAAGCTTTTTTGCGGAAAATTCTGATAAATACAGAAAGATCATCGCTTATCTTCAGGATGATGTCTCAAAGGGGATGCCGGGGATATCATTGATATCAGATCTGTTTGGTGACGAAGTTGATATAGCCTCCATGAGAAGGAAATTCATAGAACGTTCCCCTTTCTTAAACCTTTTTTCAAAAGAAAAACTCCAGAAGGGAACGCTCGGACTAAAGAACGAGGTACTGTTTTTCCTTAACGGCAGTGAGGAGACCCGGAACGGTTTTAAACTTATAAAGGCCGATAAAAGTAAAAAGCTCCTTATAAGACAGGATATCGGAAGAAGGCTGGATGCGGTATTTGAAACTGAGGGAACGGCTGTGTTTCTTTCAGGGAGAGACGGGATAGGGCGCAGTTTTATGGCTGAAGCAGTGGCAGCGGCTCATGACAGGGACTGCCTCCTGGCTGACCTGACCTATTCAAGATCCAAGCCGGAAATGATCGAAGAGGCGGATACATTAAGCCGTCTTTTTGACGCAGTCCTCCTGATAAAGGGAACAGAAGAAAAGACAGATGGAGAAACAGAAGCGCCAAAAAGGGAAGTGGCGGAAGCCATTGAAAAGCTGGAGCCGTACAGGACGCCTCTGTTTATCATCTCAGAAAAAGTCCTTCACCTTCATCCTGCTTTATCTGCAATAAGTATTGATCTGGAGGATACAGATGTAGATGAGAGGATGATCCTGTTTGAACATTACATAAAAGGCGTGGAGCTCGCAGATGAGGTTTCCATTGAGGAAACAGCGGTTAAATTCCATTTTACGCCTTTACAGATAAAAGGGGCGTGTGACAGACTGCGCGGAATCTACAGTATAGAGCAGAGACCCCTGACAGCGGATACTGTAAGCGAATGCTGTTACGGGGAAGTGGTCACAAGGCTCGAAAGGCTTGCAAGGAAGGTAAGGGGAAAATACACATGGGATGATATCGTCATTCCGGATGAGATAAAAAGACTGGTGCGGCAGGCGATCGCACATGTGCGTTTCCATCATAAGGTTTACAGCGAATGGGGATTCAATAAAAAGCTGACCTATGGAACAGGTCTTTCAGTCCTTTTTGCCGGGGTACCGGGAACCGGAAAAACCATGTGTGCGCAGATAATAGCCCATGATCTGAAGATGGAGATTTTTAAGGTCAATCTGTCCCAGATCGTGAGCAAGTATATAGGTGAAACTGAAAAGAACCTGCAGGAAATATTTGCAGAGGCGAAAAATTCAAACTGTATCCTGTTCTTTGACGAATGTGATTCGCTTTTTGGAAAGAGAACCAATGAAGTCAAGGATGCAAATGATAAAAATGCAAATGTGGAAAGTGCCTATCTTTTACAGCAGATAGAGGAGTATGACGGGGTATGTATCCTTGCGACAAATCTGCTGCAGAACATTGATGAGGCATTTTTAAGGCGGATCACGTTTATAGTCCATTTTCCTTTCCCTGATGCAGATGCAAGGAAAGAAATATACAGAAGGACTTTTCCTGCCGGAATGGAATTGTCAGATGATATAGACTGGGATTTCATATCACGGACTTTTGAGCTTTCGGGAGGATATATAAAAAACATAGTCTTATCGGCGGCTTTTCTTGCAGCAGAGGAAGGCAGCATAGTTTCGATGAAGCATATGGTAAATGCTGCAGTGGATGAGATGAAAAAGAACGGCATTGTAGTAGTGAGGGAGCTGCTGCAGGAATATGCCGATCTGCTGGAATGAAACATGGAATGTTACAATTCAGTTTTGTGAGGGTGTTATGGGTGATAGTCTTCATTTGGTAAGGGTAAGAGAAGGGTATGAGAATTATTATTCTTACATACCTGAAAACTTGATATATCTGCTTTCTGATGAAAGCAACCTTGCCGTATCGGCGGTCTGGCAGGGGAAAATCTGCGGAACGGCCATAGCTGAACGCTTTGAGGACGTTATCGAGCTTCGGAGCATATTTGTTGACCCCGGTTACAGGAATATCGGTCTTGGAGAATATATATTAAAGGGACTTATAAATACGGCAAGGGAAGAAGGGGTTATCGGTGTAACGGCCCATTATACGGAAAAGTCGTTTCCAAAGCATACAAGTCTCTTGCAGAGGGCTGGCATGAATGAGTCAAGACCTTCTGCGGGTGGATATATCATAGCACTTGGCGATATACCTCCTATCAATATCAGCAGACTTCCCTTCAAGGCATACGCATTTGATAAATGTCCGGAGAATTTGATAGATAATTACAGAAAGATGTGCTCAAGGGGAGAATTCCCTGATTATGTAAATGTTCTGAAATACAGGGAGCCATTGAAGAACCTGTCTTTTCTCGTGGCTGATGAAAAGAAGATAGCCGGTGTGCTGATCGCGGAAAGGTCAGCAGCGGGACTCAGGCTCGCCGGTCTTTATTCGCCCAGGGAATATCACGGGAGAGGACCTTCGATACTGCTTTTGAGCCTGGCATTGACAGAGGCACAGAAACAGTATCCAAAGGAAACTGTCATTACGATCGATGCCATATCCAAAGGAGCAATCAGATTATGTGAAAAGCTTCTTCCCAGAGAATCACTCATTTATAAGGGCACGGAATTTTTCAGTTACATGAAACTTACGTGACTGGTTATGAACAGATCCTTACCTGAGTTCTGAAAAAACTTTTTGTCGCATAAAGCTTTTCAAATGCGGCAAAAAAGTGTTATTAAGGCTCAGGCAGAGGATATTGAGAGTGAACTGTAAAAGATGATAACTGATGTCTTTATTTTGGAGGCAGTCCATATGGGAAAAAAATTATTACCTCAGAGAAGTGGCAGCGAGTCAGAAATACTGGAAGCTGTTGTTGAAAATTCGGCAGGAAATTCGGGAGCCGGTGAATCGGCTCAGACTATCCCGAATTCTGCAAATGACATAGAGGAGCAGGAACCTCAGGGAGAGGAACCGCAGCAGACGGAAGAACAGGCGGCGGAAAGTAATCCCCAAAATGTTGAGGAAGGAAATCAGCACGAAGAAAGTGCACCTCAGAATGCTGAAGAAGGAAATCAGACTGAAGAAAATGCACCTCAGAATGCTGAAGAGGGAACACAGACTGAAGAAAATGCACCTCAGAATGCTGAAGAGGGAACACAGACTGAAGAAAATGCTCCGCAGAATGCTGAAGAGGGAACACAGACTGAAGAAAATACTCCTCAGAATGCTGAAGAGGGAACACAGACTGAAGAAAATACTCCCGAAGAAAACGGCGAGATAGATCAGATAATCAAAGAAGAAAAAGAAGCAACAGAACATGAAAAAAGCGACGAAAAAGAGGTCGAGGCGGTAGAAAAACAGGAAAAAGCTGCAGATGAGGGTGGTGGAAAGTCAGATGCGGATAAGATAAAGGAAGAGCTGAAAAATGCAAAAGACAGCGCATCGGAAGCCAGCGGAGAGGATAAAGAAGCAAAACCGGCAAGCGATAAAAAAGCAGCTCCCATGATACAGATATTCTCAAACAAATTCAGCTTTGAGGGACTGTCGAAGCTGTTTGGCGGAAATTTCGGAAACGGTGGAAATCAGGAAGAAAAGGCTGATGCTAAGAAAGAATCAGAAGAAGCAGAAAAACCGTCAGAAACACCGTCAGAAACACCGTCAGAAACACCGGATGAGAAAAAGGGAGACACACCTGCAGAAGAAGCAGAGGAGAACCCTGAGGAAGAATCAAAAGAAGGCATAGGCAGTTCGATCGTCAAGGGACTTAAATTCCTTGGAAAGAAAACGGTCAAAGGCAAGGGGGAAGGCTTCCTTGACGGACTTAAAAAACTGGGAAAGAAAGCTGTAGGAAGCCTTTTGAATAAAGCAGCTGAAAAGATTGAAAAGAGATATTCCGGTGATAAAGGTATGGATAAGGTTGTAGAAGACCTTACAACAGTCGGAAAAGGTGCGGTTAAGGCAGCAAAATGGGCCGGCAAGGGTATAGTAAAAGGAGCGAAAAAGCTTGGACATGGTATAGCCACCGGTGCTAAGAAGCTTGGACATGGTATAGCCACAGGCTTTAAGAAGCTTGGACATGGTATAGCCACAGGCTTTAAGAAGCTTGGCAGAGGAATAAAAAAAGCATACAGGACAGTACGTTATGGCAGCAAAAAAGCCAAAGAAATGGCGAGACAGGATGTAATTGACAGTGCAAAGAAGCAGCAGGAGAAAGATGCCAGGAAAATACAGAAAGAAAAAGAAAAGATAAAGAAATCCAAAGAAAACCGTGGTCTGGATCATATGGAAGAAAATATGGCCAACGGCGGTCTTGAAAAGCATGAGCAGAGAGCTGAAAGGGCAAAGGAAAGAGAAAAAGATACTGATCCTGTAGATATTTCAGGATTATTTGACCAGGACGAGGAACCGGCACAGGAGCACGAAGCAGCTCAGGATGAAAACCAGGCTCAGGAAGAGAATCATGAAGATGAAGCAGCTCATGATGAAAATCAGGCGCAGGAAAACCAGCCTGAGGAAAACCAGGCGCAGGAAAACCAGGCACAGGAAAATCAGGCGCAGGAAAATCAGGCGCAGGAAAACCAGCCTGAGGAAAACCGTGAGCAGGCAGATGCGGAACCCGGGCAGAATGGAAATAAGCCGCAGGAAGCTGCAGCTCCGCAGCAGGAGGATAAAAGGACAAAGGCACTTAATAATCTGTTTGGATCCCCTGAACAAAGAGCAGCTTCGGAAATGGTAAATTCTTATAAAAAAGGTCGGGTTTCCATGCTGGAAAAGCGGATAAAGAGACTTGAAAGAATTTCAAAACTTGAAACTCCCCAACAAAAGGCAGAAACCAATAAACTGATAGAGAAACTTAAGAAAGAAATAGACAATATACGTAAAAAATAAGATTTATGCCCATGCGCGGCATGAGCCGCGCATGAAAGGTTTATAGAGGAGGCGGCATACGATGGGAAAAAAACGTAAAACAAGAAGAGGAATGATCCATTTAAAATTATTCCTGGTTTTTGCCGCTTTTACGGTTACGATAAGCCTGATTTTTGGGGTTCTGATTCTTTTCTTCTCTACGGCTTCCATAATTAACCAGTTTATAAGGACTGAGGGGATAATCACCAGAAATGTTGCCCTGACTATGCTTGAGGAATATAAAGACGAACTCTTAAAGCCTGAACTTTTTACATTGGAGCAGAAAAAAAAGATCACAGAATACATAAAAGAGGTCAATGGGATAGCCGAGGGCAAGGCAATAGCCATCTATACGGTTGACAGATTTGATAATCCGGTACTCTTATGTGAAGTCGGATATAAAGATGTGAAAGGAAATTATCAGTTTGGATACAGCCTGTCGAATAACAGTTACGATATTGAGATAAAAAAAGTAGGTGAAAACGGAGATCCGGAGATAATATTCAAATGTAATTCAAAAGAGGAGATCAGATATCAGGGCAGCATAATCGGTTATTGCTATGCTTATAGTGAGAATATAGTCTATGATAATATCATCTCGAAAGTGATCAACGTTATAGTATCTACAACCGGGACGGTTGCCGGACTTGCTTTTTTTGCCTCTCTTATCGTGAGTCATATGATAGCGCGGCCGATAGGAATATTGACAGAGCAGGTTGCCGGTTTTGATATCAGTTCCCCCAATGATTTTTTTAAGAAAAGGATCAGGACGGGGGATGAGATCCAGGTTCTGCAGGAGGTTTTCATAGAACTGGCATCCAAGTTAAAGTGGGTAACTGAAAACAAGATCGCAGCAGCTGCGGAGAATGAGAGGGAGCTTACACAATACAGTGTTTATAAGAACATGAAGGAAGGATTTATGCCTAAAAGCTTCGACCTTCCACCTGAATCATTTACAAAAATGGGATGCATGGAGCTGATCACAACAAAACTGAATGCAGACGGATGTAATTATTTCATAAGAGAAGACGGAAAGATCGTGTTCACGCTTGCCGGCATGGATGAGACAGGGATAATGCCGACGATGCATATGGCAATAATAATGGCTATTATAAAAAGCTATATAAATTCTGCCAAAAGCTTTGAAGAATGCATATCTGAGATCAACCGGCAGGCATATGTAAATCAAAACAGCTATTCTTCATGCAGGGCTTTTTTCGGTATGATAGACAATGAAGAAAACAAGCTTTATTTTATAAACTGTGGTGCACGGCCTGCACTGTTTACAGACCGTAACAGAAACCTGACCCATATTACGGGAAAGATATATGATCCCCTGGGATTTTCCGAAAATGTAAATTATAAGGCAGAAGTGATGGATATCAAGGACGGAGACATGATATTTGTCACGAACGGCAAGCTGGAGAAGAGCCGTAACATCAACGGAGAGATCTATGATTTTGAAAGATTTTCTGCCGTTGTCGAAGATTATAAAAACAGGGATGCAGGGGTTGAGGAAATCCTTGCGAAAACCGAGGAAAGCATAATTAATTTCTTTAAGGGCTCACGACTTGACAGCGAGGTTTTAATGCTGGGCTTATCTTATATGAAGCCGGATAAGAAAAAGGCTGTAAAAAGGTATCCTCCAACTATGGATCATTCATCAAAGCTTCAGGAATTTGTAATGCTGCAGCTGAAGCAGAACGATATCCCTCCGAAGGTAAATGCCCTGATGAAGGTGATCCTGGAAGAACTATACAGCGTTTTCTGCCATAATACACTTGGAAAAGAAGTAGTTGTTACATGTGAGATCACGGAAGAGAAAATACTGATAATTGAAATGGAATCAGAAGTCAAAAACGGCAAGAACGCTTTTGACAGCTCGAATTTCCCGGGGATGACATTTATAAAACGCAACGTTGACGACTTCAATGCAGAGGAGATCAGAAATCCTAAAGACAACAGGTCAACAACAAAGATCATCATGATAAAGAATCTATGAGACTTACAATTTTTGTGGGCTTGTTTGCCACCTGTGTTGTCTTATCACACGGGATCCGCAATTAATGCGCTTTATAAAAAACATCTAAAGAAATTATTGTTAGAATATTTCAGAGGAGGTTATAATAAATTCTGTTGGGGGTTCTTACAGTTTGAGAGGTGCTGTGGAACAAAAAAATTTTTTTTTTTCGGAGGCTTTTCCGAAAGAAAGGACGGGGTTATGAGGAATAAAAAGGCGCTGGCAATACTGCTGGCGGTATCAATGGTCTTTAGCTTGAATCTGTCTGCCTTTGCCGCAAATGTAAGTGATGTTGTGGAGGTAACAGAGGAAGACGATTCCCAGAGTGTAAATTCATCGAATTCGAAAAAAGCAACGATCAGCAATAATAATCCAAGTGATAATATAATTATTGATACAAAGACACTAAATGCGGTCTCAGGTAATGAAGAAACTGAAATTATATTGAAAAGTGGCTCTGTGACGCTGCCTCAGTCTGTATTGAAAGAGCTTATCGCAGCTGCTGATGGCGAAAATGTTGTGGTAAATATAGGCACTACCGATCTGGATGAAAATGATGTAAATTCAATAGTAGAAGAGTATAGTGTAAGCGCAGCAGACATAACCCAGTTAGTCAGCATTCATATTTTTGCAGGTAATAAGATATTTAAGTGGGAAAGTGGAAATATTGATATTTCCATAAATGCAAATACTGATACACAGGCATTAAAGACGGCATACATCTACTGCCTGTCAACAGACCCTGTAGAAAAAACCGGTTCTGATGACGTTACGGATGGAACCGCAGACTGGTCAACGTCGCATCTTTCATCTTATATCTTTGCATCAGAGGCGGAAGCACTCGGTGAATGGGATGTTACGTTTAGCGGTTATGATGCGCTGGTAGTTTCCGGCAATGATATGTATATATCAGAGTTTGTACCTATTTATGATGAGAATGACGATGATATTTTGAGTGGAATTGAGTTAACAGCAAATGCTGCAAACGGTTTCACAATAACAGCTCCTTATGTTCATACTCATGGTTCTGCGAAGATTATTAAGTGGGTTGAATTGGGAAATGGTACTATCTCGGATAATAATGGTGATGAGGTGGCATTTATCGATGATGTTGTCAATTCTTTCGATATGGGGGCTTCCGTTACTCTTGATACCATTTATGATGAAGAAAGCTATGCAAAGACATACTACCCGGTGGTCGAGCTTCTTAACGAAACCATCGATACAGAAGTTTCAGCCAATGGACACACCATCAATGTTGAAATAGCCAAGACACCAGCCTACACAGGCAAAAAGATGTCAGGAGGGTATCTTCTTAGGGGCATAACCGTGGATGGCAAGTATATTGATCCAAGTCTTGTAAAACTTAAGGTTAAGGGTAAGAAGGATGTCGGCTCATCTGTAACCGTTACATTGCAGAAGATCAACGGTCTCGACAAGGATACAAACAAGGCTCTCAAGGGACAGGCTCTTGGAACAGCCACTATCCGTGCCATTGAAGCGACTGAGGCTACTCTCTGGACAGGAAAATACAGTCAGGAAGGACAGGTTATTGTAAGCCTTAAGAACGGCGCAGTTAAGAAGATTAAGGCTGTAGTCCGGAAGGGAAAGTATAAGTTTAATAAAAATACCGGTCTTGCTGATGATAAGGCAAGAAAGCTCTCAATAAAGAAGAACAAGGGATACACCTATGATTCTTCAACAGGCTATCTTACATTTGACGGTACACAGCTTAATGGTACCATTAAAGTCAAGATAACTTCCAAATAAGATTTTGACGAACCTTAAAACATTATAAAGCCTCTCTTTCTGAAAACGGGTGATGAATACACGCATCACCCGTTTTTCATTCCCTTATAGAGTGATTATTAAAAGTTTACATTATGTTTATTGTTAAATAATTGTATTTGTGGTATAAATTAATATGGATTGTGAAAAAAACATCAGATTTTTTCACTTGGGCAGTTAGGCTTGTTTTGGATAGCTGTAAAAAATAATTTTAAGAAAAGAGGTTTAATTCTATGGCAAACATTGATTTAACTCAGTATGGCATTACCGGAACAACTGAGATTGTTTACAACCCTTCATACGAGGATCTCTACAAGGCAGAGATGGATCCGTCTCTTGAGGGTTATGATAAGGGCGTTGAGACTGAGCTTGGTGCAGTTAATGTAATGACAGGTATCTATACAGGTCGTTCTCCTAAGGATAAATTCATCGTTATGGATGAGAATTCAAAGGACACTGTATGGTGGACATCTGATGAGTATAAAAACGATAACCATCCTGCATCAGAGGAAACATGGGCTGCTGTTAAGGAAATAGCTAAGAAAGAGCTCTGCAATAAAAAGCTTTATGTTGTAGATGCATTCTGCGGTGCAAACAAGGATACACGTATGGCTGTACGTTTCATTGTAGAGGTTGCATGGCAGGCTCATTTCATCAGAAACATGTTTATCAAGCCTACAGCTGAGGAAGAGGCTGATTTCAAGCCTGATTTCGTTGTTTACAACGCTTCAAAGGCAAAGGTTGAGAATTATAAAGAGCTCGGGCTCAATTCCGAGACAGCTGTAGTATTCAATATTACAAGCCGTGAGCAGGTTATCATCAATACATGGTACGGCGGAGAAATGAAGAAGGGTATGTTCTCAATGATGAACTATTACCTTCCTCTCAAGGGCATCGCTGCTATGCACTGCTCTGCAAATACAGATATGGAAGGCAAGAACACAGCAATCTTCTTTGGCCTTTCAGGAACAGGTAAGACAACCCTTTCCACAGATCCTAAGAGACTTCTCATCGGTGATGATGAGCACGGCTGGGATGACAATGGAGTATTTAACTTTGAGGGCGGCTGCTACGCAAAGGTTATCAATCTTGATAAAGAGTCTGAGCCTGATATCTACAATGCGATCAAGAGAGATGCTCTTCTTGAGAACGTAACAGTTGACGGCAACGGAAAGATTGATTTCGCAGATAAGTCTGTAACGGAGAATACCCGTGTATCTTATCCTATAGATCACATTAAGAACATCGTTCTTAACGTTAATCCTACATCCTCAGGTCCGGCTGCTGAGAACGTTATATTCCTTTCAGCTGATGCATTTGGAGTACTTCCTCCTGTATCTATCCTTACACCTGAGCAGACACAGTACTATTTCCTTTCTGGCTTTACAGCAAAGCTTGCAGGTACAGAGAGAGGAATCACTGAGCCTACACCTACATTCTCAGCTTGCTTTGGTCAGGCATTCCTTGAGCTTCATCCTACAAAGTACGGCGAAGAGCTCGTTAAGAAGATGAAGAAGAGCGGTGCTAAGGCTTACCTCGTAAATACAGGCTGGAACGGCACAGGCAAGAGAATCTCCATCAAGGATACCCGTGGAATCATTGACGCTATCCTCAATGGTGATGTAAATAAGGCTCCTACAAAGAAGATCCCGATCTTCGACTTTGAGGTTCCTACAGAGCTTCCCGGCGTTGATACAGGAATCCTTGATCCTCGTGATACCTATGCTGATGCTTCTGAATGGGAGACAAAGGCAAAGGATCTTGCTGAGAGATTCATCAAGAACTTCAAGAAGTATGAAGGCAATGAAGCAGGTAAGGCACTTGTTGCTGCAGGCCCTAAGCTTTGATCTTGAGCTGAAAAATTTTATAATGACTTTAGAAGGAGCATCCTCTTATGGGGATGCTCCTTTTGCACATAAAAAAACATCAATATAATGTTAAAATTGTCCCTATTATTTGATTAATATTTGTGATAACATACTTTTAGTCAACTAATTTGATGTAAATAAATGATTAAATTTGGTCAATTAATCTAATAATAAGAGGAAAGAGGTTGGGACATGTATAATCCGGAAAAGTATCAGATACCATATTTTATGCCGAAGAAGCCTACATATAACTGGATAAAGCAGGATCATATCACTAAAGCACCGATATGGTGCAGTGTTGATCTTCGTGATGGAAATCAGGCACTTATAGAGCCCATGAGCCTTGACGAGAAACTTGAGTTTTTCAGAATGCTGGTTGAGATCGGCTTTAAGGAGATCGAGATAGGTTTTCCGGCGGCTTCGGATACAGAATACAGGTTTGCGAGAACACTTATTGAAAACAACATGATCCCACAGGACGTGACTGTGCAGGTACTCACACAGGCAAGGGAACATATCATAAAAAAGACCTTTGAGGCGGTAAAGGGGGCTCCAAGGGCGATAGTACACCTGTATAATTCGACTTCTGTAGCCCAGAGGGAGCAGGTATTTAAGAAAGATAAGAAGGAGATAAAGAATATAGCAGTTGAGGGGGCAAAACTTCTGAAAACCCTTGCAGATGAAACAAATGGAGACTTTCTGTTTGAGTATTCTCCCGAAAGCTTCCCCGGAACAGAGGTAGAATATGCCATAGATGTCTGCAATGCAGTGCTTGATGTCTGGAAGCCGAAGAAGGAGAGCAAGGCTATCATAAATATTCCTACGACAGTTGAAAATGCCATGCCGCACGTATTTGCTACCCAGGTTGAGGCAGTAAGCAATTCCCTTAAATACCGTGATGCAGTAACACTTTCGATCCACCCTCATAATGACAGGGGAACCGGTGTTGCAACTGCAGAGATGGCAGTTCTTGCAGGTGCTGACAGGATCGAGGGAACACTTTTCGGAAACGGTGAGAGAACCGGTAACGTTGATATAGTCACACTTGCGATGAACATGTTCTCACATGGAACAGATTCAAAGCTCGATTTCAGAAATATCAGCAGGATCGGAGAGACTTACGAGAGACTTACGAGAATGAGGATCTACGAGAGACAGCCCTACGCAGGACAGCTCGTATTCACTGCTTTCTCAGGTTCACATCAGGATGCTATTTCAAAAGGATTTAAGTGGCATGACGAGCACCCGGATGAACCTTGGTCGGTACCTTATCTTCCTGTTGATCCTCACGATCTCGGAAGAGAGTATGACGGTGATGTTATCCGCATAAACAGCCAGTCCGGAAAGGGCGGTGTAAGCTATATCCTTCAGCACAATTTTGGAATGTCCATTCCGAAGGAAATGCAGGAAGATGTCGGATATATGATAAAGGGCGTATCGGACAAGGAGCATGCAGAGCTTTCACCCGAGAGAGTCTATCATATATTTGAGGATAAATATATAAATAACGATGGAGTATTTTCCATACCGGCCTGCCATTTTGAGCAGGTAGACGGAATCCTTGCCCGTGTGACAATAAACAGAGGCGGTAAGGAAACAATGGTGGCTGCTAACGGAAACGGACGTCTCGATGCCGTAAGTAATGCTATCAAGTCCTTCTTTAATATCAGCTATGAACTCTCGACTTACACAGAGCATGCATTGACAACGGGTTCATCCTCTAAGGCATGCACTTATGTAGGAATCTGCTGTGCAGGAAAGCGCTACTGGGGTGTTGGAATTGATGAAGATATCATTAAGTCATCCATCAGCGCACTTACGGTTGCAGTAAATCAGATCGACAGTATCAGAGAGACAAACCTTGATAAGGATCAGAGAATAACCGAGATCATTAATTTTATTCAGGAAAAATATCTTTCTGTAACACTTGATGATCTTTCAAGGGAATTCTATCTTTCAAAACCGTATCTTTCCAAATATATTAAGGAAAAGTCCGGCGAGACCTTCAGTGAAAATGTCCAGAAGATCAGGCTTAAAAAAGCCTGCACACTTCTCAAAAACGGAAATATGAAGGTTGAAAAGGTAGCAGAAAATGTCGGATACCCGAGCGTAGAACACTTTAATCGCCAGTTCAAAAAGCGTTACGGTATGACACCGGTACAATACAGAAATTCATCTAAATAATTCAGATAAAAACTCCTTTCTTCTAAAAATCCCCGATAGTTGGATGACTGTCGGGGATTTTTGTGCTAAGTAACAGAATAAAGAGCTTAAAGCTTATTAATATAAATTGTGTGAAAATAAGTACTAAAATATACATATCGACAGATTGTATTATATTTTGACCAACGAAAAACGTGCATTATGCCGAAAGTATTAAATTTAGAGCGTATATTTTGTATATTTTTGCAAATTGTTATGCTATAATTATTTTCAGATAACGACAAGCACTCTTGTGAGGTACGGGGATGGAAACTAATATTTTACTTGAGAACGGCACAAATGAGCTCGAAATATTGGAATTTAAGTTGGACGAAGATTCTTACGGCATAAATGTCGCTAAGATAAAGGAGATCATAACTTATCAGCCTGTGACTCCTGTGCCAAATTCACATCCGAGCATAGAAGGAATATTTATGCCGCGTGATACCATGATAACAGCTATTAACCTTAAGAACTGCCTGCAGCGCGGAAGCCAGGAAGGCGGAGGGCTTTTTATAATCACAAACTTTAATAAGCTCGACATTGCATTCCATGTTGATTCCGTAGTAGGTATTCACAGAGTATCCTGGGGCGATATCATTAAGCCTGATGCTACAGTGAATACGGTAGAAAGCGGAGTTTCAACAGGTATAGTCAAGTTTGACAACAGGCTGGTCATTATTCTTGACTTTGAGAAGATCGTAACAGATATAAGCCCTGAGACCGGACTCAAGGTTACAGAAGTTGAAGATTTCGGACAAAGAAGAAGAAGTGATGTACCTATCGTTATGGCAGAGGATTCTGCACTTCTTAATAAGCTTATCTCTGATTCGCTTAAGAAGTCCGGATATACAAATCTTGTTAACTGCGTTAACGGTAAAGAAGCCTGGGATTTCATCAGTCAGTGCAGAGACGAAGGTACGCTTGACAAGAAAGTGGGACTGGTCATCACTGATATTGAGATGCCTATCATGGATGGACATCATCTTACCAAGCTTATAAAAACAGACGATACTACCAAGCACGTTCCGGTAATTATTTTCTCATCCCTTGTGAATGATGAAATGAGAAGGAAAGGAGAGCAGTTAGGTGCAGATGCACAGCTCTCGAAACCGGAGATAGGAAATCTTGTAAAAGAGATTGACACACTTCTGGACACTAAGGCATCACAAGCCGGATAATTAGAAGACAGAATATAAAACCCGGAATATCAATTTCCGGGTTTTATTTTTAACAGATTAATGTGAAGGAGCAAGTGCAATGTCAGACGATCCTAATCATATCATGACGCCGGAAGAAATAGAAGCACTGCTTGCTCAGGTGCCGGAAACCAAGGTAGAACCGGTCACAGACGAGGATCTGCATCTTGATGAAGAACCTCTTGCAATGGACAGAGCTGCAGAAAATAAGGAAATTATAGCTGAGGCTGACCCCGCAGATGCCGGAGTGAGTCCTGTTTCTGATGATCCAAATCATATAATGACACCGGAAGAAATAGCGGCACTTATAAATGGCGGAGCGGTTGCTGAGCCCGAACCAGAGCCAGAGCCTGAACCTGAGCCGGAACCCGAACCGGAGCCTGAACCGGAACCAGAACTGGAACTCGAGCCAGAACCGGAGCCCGAACCAGAGCCAGAGCCGGAACCGGAGCCGGAGCCTGAACCGGAGCCCGAACCGGAGCCCGAACCGGAACCAGAACTGGAACTTGAGCCAGAACCGGAACCAGAGCCGGAGCCTGAACCCGAACCTGAACCGGAACTTGAAGCCATGCCGGAGTTTGAGGCAGAGCCGGAGCCTGAACCAGAATCTGCTCCGGAGCCGGCAGCAGAAGCTGCAGCAGCTTCGGGGGATGAAATGTCGGCAGATGAAATAGCGGATCTTTTAGATTCGATACCTGAGCTTGCAGACAGTCCGGAAGAAAAAACTGAGCCGGAGGCAGAAGCAGAGCCTTCACCGGCGGCTGAAGCGGCTATGGAAATAGCATCTGATGACATCGATATGGGAGTTGGAGACCTTGATCTGTCAGTTGACAGCGAGGATAAGGATGTTACAGATATCATCGACAGCATGGGAGCTGATGATGAACTTTCTGAAATAAATGACCTGTTAAAACAGAGCGACAGCAATTCAATGGCTGATGATGATGTGCTTGCACTTTTGGACAGCATAGAAGGAGACGGATCTGAAGCAGCTGGCGGAGAAGACAGCGGCGGATCAGATGACAACTCTGAAGCTGCAGCAGATGCCGGAGGTGGAGACGAGGCAGCCGGGGAAGAGACCGAGAAAAAGGGACTTTTCGGAAAGAAAAAGAAGAAAGAAAAGGATGATAAAAAGGATGGTGCTGAAAAAGCTCCTAAAAAAGGCGGCATAATCCAGAAAATAATCAGTCTTTTCTTTGATGAGGATGAACCTGAGGAAGATGATGACGGAGCGAGTGAAGCTACCAAGGAAAACCGCAAGGTCATCAAGGAAGCAGAAGAGAACGACAAGCAGAAAAAGAAAAAGAAGAAAGAAAAGAAACCCAAGGAAAAGAAAGAAAAGCCGCCGAAAGAGAAGAAGCCCAAAAAGCCTAAAGCTCCGAAGCCGCCAAAACCGGAGGAACCGCCGGGAAAGAAGATCGCGAAAAAGAAGATCTTTGCAGTTGTACTTTTCTTTGGATCACTGCTCGCCATGATCCTTGTCTGTCTCGCAGTATTTCCTAAGACAACCTACATTAATCTCGGAAAATCGCTTTACAAGGATGGCAATTATGAAGCGGCTTACGAGACGCTGGCAGGAATAGATGGACTTGACGATGAAACTTCATTGATCTATACAAATTCGGCAATGATAATGAGACTTGACCGTAAGTATGATTCTTATGAGGATTATATGGACAGGGATAAGGCTCTCGAGGGACTTGATTCACTTATCCAGGGAGTTGCACTTTATAATTATCTTCTTCCGGATGCCGAAGCAAACGGAATTTCTGAGCAGCTTAGCTCAGAGTACAATGAGATAATTACCGCACTCTCAGATAATTTTGGAGTTAGTGAAGAAAATGCCAATGAGCTTTTGAATATATCAGATAAGGTTGAGTATACATTGGCTCTTATGGATATCACGAATCCTGGCTGGAAGAGCGAAGTTGCAAAGCAGATCGATGAAGAGACCTATGAGGCTGTGCTGGAAGCCGAGAAGAAGAAGCGTAAGGAAGAAAGGGCAGAAGCGAAAGCTGAAGAACTTCCGTTCAAATATACGCCGGATGCCGATGCCTTCAGCAGCGGAGATGATGCTGAGACGGTCGATGATTCTGAAAATACAGAGGCTGAGGCAGGACAGGAAAATCCGGAAAACGGCGAAAATCCTGAGAACCCGGATCAGACAGCGCCTCCTGAAGATCAGGCAGAAGAAGCCGGAGAGAATGCCGACAGCGGAGATTCTGCCGAGGCAGAAGATGACGGGGATCTTCTTTATGAATTTAATGTAACTAAGGGCGAAGACGGAACATATAAATAAAATTAATCAATGACAATCACTTTTACCTATGCTAAGATGTAAAAGTGATTGTCTTTTTTTGGGTACAAAACACTAAAAAAGGAATGTCATTGGTTATAAAGTAAATTTTAGCTTAACGTAGGCGAAAACCCACAGGCTCGCCTGTGGGATGAAGCCGTTTTCTTTTTGACACATACATAGAAATAATATATAATCTATGTAATGAATACATGAGGTACACAAAAATTATGGATAAAACCTACAAAGCAATCCAATACAAAGTAACCACAGTTACTGTTCAGTTAGTAGCCAGCACTTTGCTGCTGGCTACGTAAGAACATGAAGCGGGAGTGAGGGGCACCTTTTTTGCGTAGCAAAAAAATTAAAATGGTGCCCCGAATGTTGCAATTCAGTTGACAGCTTGGCTGACAACTGAATTGTAACTAACCACACATCATGATGCAGTTGTGGACAAGGAAGAACCTTGGAATAATTCTCCCGCATATGACACATTTGAAATGAGATATTGTATAGTGTCAACCGATACCGGTGAGGTTCTTGATGATGCTCAGGGGTATGGGTATAAAACAGCACAAAAGGCATATGCCGCTTTTGCATATAAAAATAGAGACAAGAATAAAGACAAGGGGCATCTTGCAAAAAAGCGACATATTGAACAATGGATGAAAAAGAACAAGCCTTTTGTAAAACTGATGGATTCCTATGCATTTGAGATTGCTAAAGGTACAATGGCTCCCGACGATAAATTTGATGCAAAGTTTGTGAGGAATCTTTTAAGAGAAGAAAGTTTGGAACCCGATTTTACAGCTGGTGAATTATTGAAAGTATGGAGGGGCAGATAGATGGCACGACCTAAAAGTAATAACGTACAGATCAATATTTCTATTCCTTCCGAATGGAAAAAGGAACTGGAAAACCTTGCACGTATTTATTCCGTTGAGGAAGGTGAAACCATAACATTTCTTGACCTGATGCGTAGGGGGATTCAGGAAAAATATCAGTTAGGAGTTAAGGACAATGAGTGAGGAGCAATATCATAGTGCTTCGCATTGCAAATATCTGATACAGTACCACATTATATGGTGTCCTAAATTTAGATTTTCAGTATTAAAAGGTAATGTTGAAGATACACTCAGGCTGATACTTCAAAAAATCTGCAATGATTATAATTATCGTATTAAGGCACTTGAAGTAATGCCTGACCATATACATATTTTCATAGATGTCCCACAGACTGTTGCACCATGTGATGTTGTCAGAACTCTTAAAAGTATCAGTGCAATAGAACTATTCAGGACATTTCCGCAGCTTAAACAATTCTATGCAAGATGCGGCGTTTTGTGGTCGAAAGGATATTTTGTATCAACAGTAGGGCATATAAGCGAAGCTACGGTAATTAGATACATTGAGGAGCAGAAAAATCATGATTGATGGAGAATACAAGAAGATTCTGAAACAATATCATAAACTTTCTGACAGGCATATTTTAGTAGCTGAGACTGATATGCCTTATTCTGATATGCTTAAGATCGTGGTCCTTTCTGATAAAATCCGCAAGGCAGGCAATGAACTTGTTGGTCTTATGAGAAAGAATTATGATCAGCTTTTTCGTACAAAGAGATATCGCAAACTATTATCCCTGTATGGTAATACAGGAGATAAAGCTAAACGCAAAATTCTTGCTGATCAGCTTAATGAAATGCAGAAATCCTATAATGTCACATGGGATCACTGTAGAAAATCTATGATTCCAATAGGCAAAAAGTATGGTGTCGATGCTGTCTTTGCTCTAACCAAAGCTGAAGATGTTTGGCGAGGCATGGAAAATTGCCTTTATGGTAATGGTAAAACCATCCATTTTTCAAAATATGGAGAACTGCCTTGTATCCGAGCAAAACAAATAAACCGTGGTATTCCTATATCCGTAAAGGATAATAGATTGCAATTCAAACTTGGAAAGACAACTTTCGGGATACAGGCAGATGACAGGTTTCAAACAGACGAAGTAAATGCTGTTTTAGCTTATCTTGCTGAACCTGAGATTATGGATAAAAAAGCTGTTAATACACTCATTGAAGATGCCTATTGTGTAGATACATACAGACCGTGCTATACCACGCTCGTTTCCAAAATGATAAGGGGTAAATACCGAGTATATTTACACTTAACTATTGAAGGTAAGGCGAAACCGAAATACGATAAATATGGCAATCCCCGTCATAAATATGCCAAAGGTATGATAGGTGCTGATATTGGCACTCAAACCATTGCCTACACTTCTAATATAGAGGTAGGGTTGAAGAACCTTTCGGAGCGTGGCAATAGTATACAGACTTCCGAACGGAAAGAACGTCAGCTTTATCGTGCTATGGACAGGTCAAGGAGAGCAACCAACCCACAAAATTACAATGATGATGGTACTGTAAAGAAAGGTCATAAGACTTGGAAATACTCAGATCATTATAAGAAACTGAGAGCCAGACATTCTGAATTATGTCGTATCAATGCTGTAAACAGAAAGCTTGCAATAAACGAGGATGTAAATCACCTGCGGAGTCTTGGAGATGTATTTGTTACTGAACCTAAAAATGCAAGTAAGCTCATGAAGCGAGCCATGGAAACCACTAAGAACGACAAGGGTAGATTTAACAGGAAAAAGCGGTTCGGTAAATCCATAAAAAACAGATGTCCCGGAGGTTTTCAGTCAAATGTAGAGAAGAAATTCAAAGCCACAGGTGGCACATATATAGAAGTCCCGAACAACTACAGGGCTTCGCAGTATGACCATACAGCAGATGATTATATAAAAAAGAAGCTGTCCGACAGATTGTTTAAACTACATGATGGAACTGAAGTACAGAGAGACTGGTATTCATCGTTCCTGCTATACTGCTATGATCATATGACACATGATATAGATAAAAATAAATGCAACGCAAAATTTGAGGAACAATACAACAGAGAAAAAGCCCTGATCACTTGGATTAAGGCTAATAAACTTAAAATATTAAACAGCGGTATTAAAATAGCTTAACAACTTAATAATCAGGGAGATTGACTGTACTTCCTTGCTAAAAAGCAAAAATTTACCGCTAATGTGGTCGTTGGACTACTTGGTAATAAAAGTCCTGATTCAAACAGATTTACACTTGTAACTCCAAAGTCTGAAAATGATGTACGATTACAAGCTACACTTGCCAATCAGAACCCCACGGGTCTGCCCGTGGGTACAGTCAGTAAGGGAGGGAAAAATGAAAAGAAGAGTTTTGTCTTTTTTACTTGCATTTTCGTTAGTTGCGGCTAACGTTAGTGCTTATTCGGTTGCGCCGTTAAGTGCTTATGCAGGTGAAACGAAAGAGGAAAATTCCGGGGCAGGAGACTCCGGAACGCAATCGGAGATACTGTTGACCTTACAGAATACATAGAGGGAACGACATATCTTAAGCCTGATTCTGTGGAAAGCAAGAAAACAAAAGTGGCAGAAGTCAGTGAAAACGGCATTATCAAGGCTGTAGGCAGCGGAAGCTCAAAGATAACGATCTACTTTGGACAGGGCAAAAAAGCAAGAAAATTAAAATTGACAATAAAAGTCAAAAAATAAGCAAAATCTTGTATTTGACGCATTTGTCGAAGGATTGTATAATAAGGTACGTCATGCAGATAGCGTGATGTACCTTATTTAATACATGATTTTAAATGTCAGGAGCAAATGTATGGTAGCTGTCATTGATTATGATGCAGGAAATATTAAGAGCGTAGAAAAGGCTGTGGAAAGCCTTGGCTTTGAGACCGTTCTTACAAGAGACAGAGATATTTTGCTTAATGCGGACCACGTTATCCTTCCGGGTGTGGGAGCATTTGGAGATGCTATGAAGCTCCTTAATTCATATGGACTTACAGAGGTCATAAGAGAAGTTGCGGCCAGACAGATTCCTTTGCTTGGAATTTGTCTCGGTCAGCAACTTCTTTTTGAAATGAGCGAAGAATCTCCTGGAGTAGAAGGTATAGGTTTATTCAAAGGTTCCGTCTTAAGGATTCCGAGCGGTAACGGACTTAAGGTTCCGAATATAGGCTGGAATTCAGTTAACTTAAAAGGAAAAGGAAGACTTTTTGAAGGAATAGAGGACGGATCTTTCGTTTACTTTGTCCATTCATTTTACTGCAAGGCAGAGGACAGAGATATCGTAAAGGCAGAGATAGATTATAATGTTACGGTAGATGCCTCTATTGAAAAGGGCAATGTTTTTGCCTGTCAGTTCCATCCGGAGAAGAGTTCGGATACCGGATTGAGGATATTAAAGAATTTCCTTACTATCAGTAAATAAGAGCCGAAAAAGAGAAGAGATTTACGAGGTGGACTGAATGTATACGAAGAGAATTATACCATGTCTGGACGTGGATAACGGGCGTGTAGTAAAGGGAGTAAATTTTGTAAATTTAAGAGATGCCGGTGATCCTGTTGAAGTTGCATCAATATATGATAAAGAAGGTGCGGATGAGCTGGTATTTTTGGATATCACCGCAACGAGCGATAAAAGAAAGACTGTGACTGAGCTGGTAAGAAAAGTTGCAAGTCAGGTATTTATCCCATTTACCGTAGGCGGAGGAATCAGAAGCGTAGATGATTTCAAGGAGATCTTAAGAGAGGGAGCGGATAAGGTTGCTGTAAACTCTGCAGCGATAAACGATCCTGACCTCATTGCGGGAGCTGCCGATAAGTTCGGAAGCCAGTGCGTGGTCGTTGCTATCGATGCCAAGAGACGCGCTGACGGCAGCGGCTGGAATGTCTATAAAAACGGCGGACGCCTTGATACGGGAATAGATGCCATAGAATGGGCTGAAAAGGCAATAAAGCTAGGTGCAGGAGAGATACTTTTAACGAGTATGGATTGCGATGGCACAAAAAACGGTTATGAT
Source organism: Lachnospiraceae bacterium C1.1 (assembly GCA_030434875.1). Taxonomy (NCBI): domain Bacteria; kingdom Bacillati; phylum Bacillota; class Clostridia; order Lachnospirales; family Lachnospiraceae; species Lachnospiraceae bacterium C1.1. The sequence continues at coordinate 4,050,214 of JAUISW010000001.1, forward strand.
ATAGAGCTTACCAGGAGAGTTGCAGATCTTGGAGATGTACCTGTGATCGCTTCAGGCGGTGCAGGAAATAAAGAGCACTTTCTCGAGGCTTTGACAGAGGGACATGCAGAGGCTGCCCTGGCAGCATCTCTTTTCCATTATAAAGAACTTTCGATATCGGAAGTAAAAGATTATTTAAGAGAAAACGGAGTAAATGTTAGATGCCGGCTATAAGTGGAGACTGGCTCGAGGCTGTGGGAGATGAGTTCCATAAGCCTTATTATTCAGAGCTTTATAAATTTGTAAAAGAAGAATATTCAAAATATGTTATATACCCCCCGTCAGGTGATATTTTCAATGCACTTCACCTGACACCCTTAAAAAAGGTCAAGGCCGTAATACTCGGTCAGGATCCTTACCACAATGAACATCAGGCTCACGGATTATCATTTTCCGTAATGCCGGATGTGCCGAAAAAAGATATTCCCCCTTCACTTCAGAATATTTATAAGGAACTGAGTGAAGATCTTGGCTGTTATATACCGGATAACGGTTACTTAAAAAAATGGGCGGAAGAGGGCGTACTTATGCTCAATACCGTACTTACTGTACGTGCCCATGCAGCTGCGTCTCATCAGGGACACGGCTGGGAACAGTTTACGGATGCGGTGATCCGTGCAGTGGAAGAGCAGGATAGACCTATAGTTTATATGCTTTGGGGCAGACCTGCCAAAATGAAGTCATCGATGATCAAAAATCCTAATCATCTGGTGCTCACCGCAGCACATCCAAGTCCATTGTCTGCATACAGAGGATTTTTCGGATGCAGACATTTTTCAAAATGCAATCAGTTTTTATCGGAGCACGGCTCAACGCCAATTGACTGGCAGATAGAAAATATCAGGTAAAGTTTGCAAAGGAGAAAGAAATGCAGAAAACAAAACTCACTGAAACCGTTAAAACCAATGCTTACCCCGGCAGAGGAATAGTCCTCGGACGCAGTGCTGATGGAAAGAAAGCAGTGATAGCTTATTTCATCATGGGCAGATCCGAAAACAGCAGAAACAGAGTATTTGTTGAGGACGGAGAAGGTATCCGTACACAGGCTTTCGATGAGTCCAAGATGGAGGATCCTTCACTTATCATTTACGCTCCCGTAAGAGTACTTGGAAACAAGACTATTGTTACCAACGGTGATCAGACAGATACCGTTTACGAGAACATGGATAAACAGATGACATTTGAGCAGTCTCTCAGAAGTCGTGAGTTTGAGCCTGATGCTCCGAACTACACACCCAGAATTTCCGGTATCGTTCATGTAGAGAACGGAAGCTGCAATTTTGCTCTTTCTATTCTTAAGAGCGACGATGGAGATCCGTCTTCATGTCTTAGATACAATTATGCTTACAACAATCCGGCAGCAGGTGTCGGAAGATTTATTCACACTTATATGTCTGATGGAAATCCCCTTCCGAGTTTTGAAGGTGAGCCTGAAAAGGTAGAGCTTGAGGGCGATATCGATGCATTTACAGCCTCTCTCTGGGATGCGCTTAATGCAGATAACAAGGTTTCTCTTTTCACAAGATTCATTGACATCGAGACAGGTAAATACGAGAGCAGGATCGTCAATAAAAATAAGTAATTTATAAATACATATCAAGAAATATCAAGTAATTTCAAGGAGATAAAAATGAGCGAACTTTCATTAAAGTATGGATGCAACCCGAACCAGAAGCCTGCAAGAGTATATCTTGAGAACGGAAATGATCTTCCGATAAAGGTTCTTAACGGAAAACCCGGATATATCAACCTTCTCGATGCCTTAAACGGCTGGCAGCTTGTAAAAGAGTTAAAGGCAGCTACAGGACTTCCGGCAGCAACTTCCTTTAAGCATGTTTCCCCTGCAGGCGCTGCAGTAGGACTTCCGCTTTCAGATGTTGAGGCAAAGATTTACTGGGTTGATGATCTCGGAGAGCTCAGCCCCCTTGCATCTGCTTATGCGAGAGCAAGAGGCGCAGACAGAATGTCATCTTATGGTGATTTCATTTCTCTTTCCGATGTCTGTGACACAGATACTGCAAATCTTGTAAAGAGAGAGGTTTCAGACGGAATCATAGCTCCGGGCTATACCGATGAGGCTCTTGAAATCTTAAAGTCAAAGAAGAAGGGCAATTACTGCGTGCTTCAGATCGATGAGAACTATGTTCCCGAAGAGATCGAGCGTAAGCAGGTATTTGGCATTACCTTCGAGCAGGGCAGAAATAATTTCGTTATCAATAAGGATCTCCTTAACAATATAGTTACAGAAAACCACGATCTTCCGGAGTCAGCAAAGGTTGACCTTATGCTTTCTCTTATAGTTCTTAAGTATACCCAGTCAAATTCTGTTGCTTATGCAAAGGGTGGACAGGCTATCGGAATCGGTGCAGGACAGCAGTCCAGAATCCACTGCACAAGACTTGCAGGAAGCAAGGCTGATAACTGGTTCCTTCGTCAGTCACCGCAGGTTCTTGAACTTCCTTTCCTTGATGACATCAGACGTGCAGACAGGGACAATGCAATTGATGTTTATCTTGGAAATGAATATATGGATCTTCTTTCTGACGGCGCATGGCAGAAGGTATTTAAGACAAAGCCGGAAGTTTTCACAGAGGAAGACAAGAGAGCATGGCTTAATAAGAACACGGGTGTTGCTTTAGGTTCAGACGCATTCTTCCCATTTGGGGACAATATCGAGCGTGCTGCAAAGAGTGGTGTTTCTTATATCGCAGAGCCCGGCGGATCTATCCGTGACGACAACGTTATCGAGACCTGCAACAAATATAATATGACCATGTGCTTTACCGGAATGAGATTATTCCATCATTAATTTATAGATCAGGGGAGTAGACTGACACCTAACCAGGAGGAAAAAATCAATGGATAAGAAACCTTTTGTAACTAACGAGAAATTACAGGAGATTACTAAGAAATACCCCACTCCTTTTCATCTTTACGATGAGGCCGGAATCAGACGCAACTGCGAAGCTGTTAAAAAGGCATTTGCATGGAACAAGGGCTATCGTGAATATTTTGCTGTAAAGGCACTCCCCAATCCTTTTATCTTAAATATATTTAAGGAGTACGGATTTGGATGTGACTGTGCTTCCGAGACAGAACTTATGATGGCTGATGCACTCGGATTCGCTCCGGATGAGATAATGTTCTCATCGAATGATACACCTGCAGAGGAATTTAAATATGCCTCAAAGGTTAATGCAATAATCAACTTTGATGACATTACACATATTCCGTTTTTTGAAGAGGCTGTAGGGAGCTTCCCCGAGACTATCTGCTGCCGTTATAATCCGGGCGGAGTTTACGAAGTAAGTAATGGCATAATGGACAACCCGGGAGATGCAAAATATGGTCTTACCAAGGCTCAGATGTTTGAGGCCTATAAGATTCTTAAGGAAAAGGGTGTTAAGAATTTCGGAATTCACTCTTTCCTTGTAAGCAATACCGTAACAAATGATTATTATCCGGCTCTTGCACGCACACTCTTTGAGCTTGCGGTAGAACTCCAGAAGGAAACCGGATGTCATATTGCGTTCATTAATCTTTCCGGTGGTGTTGGCATCGCCTACAAGCCTGAGCAGACGCCGAATGACATCATTGCCATAGGTGAAGGCGTGCGTAAGGCTTATGAAGACATCCTTGTTCCGGCAGGAATGGGTGACGTTGCCATTTATACTGAAATGGGAAGGTTCATGACGGGACCTTATGGCTGCCTTGTAACAAAAGCCATTCACCATAAGGATATCTATAAGAACTACATCGGAGTTGATGCCTGTGCAGTTGACCTTATGAGACCTGCTATTTATGGTGCTTATCATCATATCACGGTAATGGGTAAGGAGGATCAGCCGGCTGACCACATGTATGATGTGACAGGCTCCCTTTGCGAAAACAATGATAAATTTGCAATAGACAGGATGCTTCCAAAGATCGATATGGGTGATATCCTCGTGATCCATGACACCGGAGCACATGGTTATTCCATGGGTTACAACTACAACGGAAAGCTGAAATCTGCCGAGGTTCTGCTGAAGACTGACGGTTCTACGGAGCTTATACGCCGTGCGGAAACACCAAAAGACTATTTTTCAACCTTTGACTGCTTTGATTTTTATAAGGATTTTGATATCTGAAAACGGGAAGACCTCAAACTCATAAATTTGGGTTTGGGGTTCTTTTTTTTTGTTTAAAAGTTAATGGGCAAAACCCAATGTTAAGTCAAGGTTATTGTGGCATAACTGCGCACACATATTTCACTTAGTGCTTCAGCACTTAGTGAAATAGCGTACAGAGTAGCGGAGTGCGCAGTTTGCCTGTGAACAGTAACGTCTCCGGTTACTGTTCACACCTTACAGGTGCTCACAGTAACTGGATTTGCCCATCTAAAGATTGCCCCCTCTGTGTGGCATATACTAAGCTCAGCTTTGCTTCGCTAAGTATTATGCGCATTCGGCAATGGGGCAAATCCATATTTCTTGCTGTATGTTTTCTTACGCTCAGCGCACACATATTTCACTTAGTGCTTCAGCACTTAGTGAAATAGCGTACAGAGTAGCAAGTGCGCAGAGCTGTGTGAACAGTAACCGTCTCCGGTCATTGTTTTGAAAGAAAAGCAAAAAAACTATTAACTTATTCTTATTTTTCGGCGATAATAGATGCATGAGGGGGAGAGTAAATGAATAATTTTGTTAAAGTGGAAGATAGTGCATACTCTAAGGGTATGAACAGAATAGTATCTGTTTTGTTTGTGCTTTTAGCAGTTGTGTTCTTTCTTCCTGTTTTTTTGGTCATAATAGTGTCAATATCTTCCAAAGACAGCGTGGATGCGGTAGGATACAGTTTCTTTCCGACAGGTTTTTCGTTTGAGGCATACCGTTATCTTGCCGGTTCGGGCTTTTATATTGTCAAGTCTGTCCTGAACTCTTTTTTTATTACAGTTACAGGCACAGTTCTCGGGCTGGTCTTTATGTGTCCTTATGCCTATGTGCTTTCCAGAAAAGAATGTATATACAGGAAGGCTTTGTATGTGTTCATAATTATTCCCATGCTTTTTTCAGGAGGACTGGTATCGAGCTATATGGTCAATACCCAGCTTCTTCATCTCAAAAATACATATCTTGCACTTATTCTGCCGGGACTTTGCTCTACCTGGTACATCATGATAATGAGAAACTATTTTATTGATGCCATTCATGATTCTATGATCGAAGCGGCAAAGATTGATGGCTGCAGTCATATTCAAATTCTTCTGAAAGTAGTTCTGCCGCTGTCGAAACCTGTTATCATGACAGTTGCGGTATTTCAGGCTTTCTTTTATTGGAACAGCTGGTATCCTTCACTGCTTTATCTCGACAGCAATCACACGGAGCTTTATCCGCTCCAGTACGTTCTTGTGAACATGGAGAGAAGTATAGACATCATAACGAGAGATGCCCAGTACTTTTCGGGAATGACAAATGTTTCGCCTCCCTCAGTGACTATTCGGATGGCACTGGTGGTCATAGTTATACTGCCCATTATGATACTTTTTCCGTTTTTTCAAAAATTCTTAAAAACAGGAATGACAGTTGGAGCAGTCAAGGGATAAGGATATGAAGAATATTAAAATTTTGATGGTAATGCTTGTCATCAGCACTGTAATGATTCTGTCTTCCTGTGCTTATCGGTCAGGAGAACAGAAGGATAAGGCAATAAAACTGAGGATTGTTACCTGTGATGCGGGATTTATGCTTCTTGATGCAAAGGAAATTATAAAGGCGGCAAATGACTACTCTGAAAAGACCATTGGAGTAACCGTGGATCTGGAATTTCAACCCTCGGACAAGATTAACCTGATGATGGCTTCCGGCGAGTATTATGACATTGTTTTTACCAGTTCATGGCTTAATAAATTTGACAATAATGCTTCTGCAGGAATGTTCTATGATATAAGCGATAAGGTCGCCAGTGTAACTCCGGCTCTCTACGAAAGTGTGGGTGAGTATTGGGATTCGGCAACTCTCAACGGAAGAATTTACGGGATGCCGATATTAAAGGATATGGGGACTGAAAATATGTTTCGACTTAATGCTGATTATTTCGAAGGAGAGAAGGGGATGACAATCCCGGAAAGTATGAAATTTTCAGATATAGAGCCTTATCTTGCAGCATACAAGGAAGATTATCCCGATAAATACCCCTTTGCCATGGACAAGGGCGGACTTACAGGTGTTTATAATTCAATTGAAAGAGTTGTATCTCCTATAATTGTGATTCCCTATGACCGGGAAGGCGAATTTCCGAGAGCCATTCCCCTTTGGGAAGACGAGGGAATAATCGAGCAATTCAGACTCCTTCATAAATGGTATAAAGCCGGATATATACATCCTGATGCAGCAACCATTGATTCAACCTCTACGGATAAATCGATTCCCGTAAGGGTAGGAGTGGCCTGGAGGGGATATCAGGGATATTCCAATCCTGACGACTGGGGCTTTCATGTTAAAACTTCGATATATCAGGGACCTTATATTTCGAGAACCAGTGAGCAGGGGGCGATGTTTGGAATTTGCGCGGCCTGTGATGAAGAGCATGTGGATGCAAGCCTTAGATATATCGAGCTTTTGTCTACTGACAGAAAGTTCAGGGATATACTTGCTTATGGTATAGAAGGAAAGCATTTTGAATATCTGCCGAATAAAACGGTCTTAAGGTTAAAGACAGGTCAGGACAGATATTATACACGGCTTTACCAGACAGGATCCGTGGTAAATGCATCAGTGGAGTCTGCGAGCAGGGATTTCCTGGCTGATCCCGACCAATGGAAAAAGGTTTTTGAAGGATATAAGCTTTATGGGATCAGAAGCAGGACAAATGGCTTTGCTTATGACCAGTCGGATAAAGAAAACCTTATAAGTTCGCTGATCGCGATATATAAAGATTACGAAACAGAACTTAACACGGGAACAAGTGACCCCGATGAGATTATTCCTGTTCTTGATGAAAGAATGAGAAGGGCAGGAATAGATGAACTGCTCGAAGATGTACAGACTAAACTAAATGATTGGGTAAAAAATGAAGAATAAATACAGCTTAAAAAAAAGAAAATTTAAGGAAAACATTGACCTGTTGCTTCTTGCTGCACCGGCAGTTCTCTGGTTTCTGATATTCTCCTATCTGCCGATGTTCGGAATCGCATTCGCGTTTAAGAAATTTACGCCGGTACCGGGAGATAATCTCTTTAGGAATCTTTTCCTTAACAGTAAATGGGTAGGTCTTGATAATTTTACATTTCTGATACGTTCATCGGAGATGTCAAAAATCATTTTAAATACCCTGCTTTATAACATGATATTCCTGATTGCGGGAATTGTCATACCGGTTATTCTGGCAATTTTTCTGACGGAAATTCATAATAAGAATCTGTCCGGTTTAATACAGATGCTGATGCTGCTTCCTTATTTTCTGTCATGGGTAATTGTAGGATATTGTGCGTATGGTTTTCTTGCAACCAACGAAGGTATGCTCAATCACTTCCTTACAATTATCGGCAGGGATACGGTTCAGTGGTATCAGTCTCCACAGTACTGGAGGACGATCCTTATATTTACAGGGATATGGAAATCAACAGGCTATGCCATGATAATTTATCTATCGGCAATTACAGGAATAGACAGAAGCCTTTACGAAAGCGCAACTATGGATGGTGCAGGCCTTATGGACAAAGTCAGGTTTATTACCATCCCGCAGCTGATACCGACAATTACCACTATATTTATTTTGCAGATAGGAAGTATACTGACTTCGGATTTCGGACTTTTCTATCAGGTACCGCTTGATTCAAATTCGCTGCTTGAAGTTACGGAGACTCTGGATGTATATGTTTACAAGGCTTTGATGCAGCAGGCTAATTTCAGCTTTTCAGCTGCTTCATCATTTTTGCAGAGTGTTGTAGGCTGTGTGCTGCTGATGCTTACGGTTTTAATTCTGAAAAAGGTTCGTCCGGAAGAATAGCTTATCTATATTTCTTTATATTTGTTTATATCAGGAGGGGAAATGAAGAATATCAGAATAATCACTGGGTAAAGGCAGCGGATATCGCAATCTGCAATAATAAACCTAAGATGCCGCCAAAAGTGACACTATACAACAAAATATAGTAGTTCAGAAGTGATGGCAGCCATAATACTAAGCTCCCTTGTCATGGCACTGCGGTTGATTGCAAGATAATCAGCTAACTGCGTGCGTGACAGGGGAACTTTTATATATTTGCTGTTTTGCAGCTGTGCCAGAAACGAAATATACGCGAGCAGCTTTTCACGTATAGAATTCTTGGACATTATTTCAAGCTTGTTCATAAATGAAATATTTTTCTGACCAAGCAGATGAAACATATTTTCCGCAATACGCGCATGAAAGCTGCAGGCATTTTGGCAGGTATGAATGATATTTGATGCAGCAAGAAACAGTACTCTGGTTTTTCTGCGGCAAAAAACGAAACAGATGATTCCTGTACTTTGCTCACGGCGAAGTTCTCGCCGAAAAGCCCGCCGGAATTTACATAGGCGATAAGTGAGAAGTTGCTCCACACATCTTCCTTTAGTATATGCACACTTCCTTGACACTCCCACAAGCTAAAGCTTGATGGGATTCTTGCTTCAACCACCACGGTTATTGTCACACTCTCCGTAGAGAGTAGTTTTCCCAACGATGTCCACAAGCGTTTGGTTCGGCATAGCCCATGCCTACCTTGCTATTCGTTAAGCTGTCATGCGAAGTGACAGACCCATTTTAAGTATGTTTTTTGCAGCGTTAGCATCTCTATCGTGATATGTGCCGCAAACAGGGCATATCCATTCCCTAATACTAAGTTTTTTGATGTTTGGATTCTTATATCCACAGCAGTTACAAGTCTGACTGCTTGGGTAGAACCTTGGAACTCTGATTATCTCAGCACCATAGAAAATCGCTTTATATTCAAGCATATCAAAGAACTTAGACCATGAAACGTCGCTTATTGACTTGGCGAGTTTATGATTGCGTATCATGCCTTTTACATTCAGATCTTCAATACAGATGATTTGGTTTTCTTTCACCAGCTTTGTAGATTCCTTATGTAAAAAGTCATTACGTTGGTTTGTGATTTTTTCATGCACTCTTGCTACTTTAATACGCTGTATATTCCAATTGGATGAACCTTTGACCATTCTTGAAAGTTTGCGCTGTTCCTTGACAAGTTTCTTTTCAGATTTAGTAAGGTTTTTCGGATTGGGAAGGGAATTATCATTACTGTCCGTATAGAAAGTTTTGATACCAACATCCAGCCCTACCATACATCCTTCATTGGAATAGAACACATCTGGCACTTCTACATTAAGAACACAGAAATACTTTCCGCTTGGAGTCTGCTTAATGGTAGCATTGTTTATCTTTCCATTAACAGACATTGAAATCCTGGCTTTAACATATCCAAGTTTCGGAAGTTTGATATACTTTCCCGCAACTGAAATATTACCGCCAACATTCTGAGTACGATAGCTCTTGTTATGATTGTGTTTTGATTTGAATTTAGGAAACGATGCTCTTTTTGCAAAGAAGTTTTTATAAGCCTTATCCAAATCTCTAAGAGATTGTTGTAAAGCAATAGAGTCAACTTCTCTAAGCCATGAATACTCTTCTGTTTTCTTCATGGTGGTGAGCATGGAATTAGTTTCTTTGTATCCAACAGATTTACCATTCTTGTATTCTTCTATCCGAAGTGCAAGACCTGAGTTATATACAACTCTTGAACATCCAAAAGTTTTTTTGATTGTTGTTTCCTGTATTCTGTTGGGATATATTCTAAATTCCATTCCTTTGAGCATTTAACATTTCCTCTAATTCCATGACTCTTTCAATGAGCCATATTACATATTCAGGAGTTTTACGAACACCCTGTTCCCAAGTTTGTACCGTTCGCACATTTAGGTGAAACTTTTTTGCAAATTGACTTTGGGAAAGCCCTGTTTTTTGACGTAGCTCTAAAATTGTCATAATCACCACCTCTGAACACTATTATACTACAATGTTGTATATTGTCAAGTATTTTTACCTTGATTTTCAATGTAATGCTTCAGGGTATCACTACTTACTTCACCTATGCTGCTTATGAAGTAACCGTCCGACCAAAATGTTCTTTCTTTCCAAAAAAACTTACTAAGGTAGGTCGGGTACTTCTCCCAAATATGGAAGGTAGTGTACGATTTTAGAGTTCTTACATAGTCTGACAAATTGATATTGGGAGTTGTTTCTATCATCATATGCAGGTGGTCTTTGTCAGCTTCAATGTAATGTATTTGAACATTATGCTTGTCAGATATAGTTTTTGCAAGAGCCTTCATATCTGAGGAGATATTATTAGCTCGGAAGTTTAACAGTTGAATAACAAAAAAGTACCTTGCAGGCCGCTGGTGGCCTGCATTTTTATTGTCAAATTTTGTGTGTTTTTATATAGTATTATCTGGTATTATATGATATAATCAGATATAGGGAGGGTTATATCATGAAGGTTACTACATCAAAATCAAAAAACTCTGAATCATTTTACATAGCAAAGAGCTATATTAATGACAAAGGCGTTAGTACTTCTGTAAATATCAGAAAACTAGGTACCTTGAATGAACTCATAAAAGAACATGGTCCAACAAGAGATGATGTTATGGCATGGGCAAAAGAAGAAGCTAAGATAGAAACGAAAAAATATAAAGAAGATAACCAGATGAAATCCGTTCAGATTACTTTCCACGCCGACAGGCAAATTGATTATGATCAGCAGGTATTTTATCGGGGAGGCTATCTTTTTCTTCAGCATATCTACTATTCCCTCTGCCTGGATAAAACATGTAGAAAACTCAGGGATAAATATAAATTCCAATACGATATAAACTCTATTCTCTCCGATATTATTTTTGCCAGAGTACTTGAACCATGCAGTAAAAAATCATCGTATAAGGTGGCATCTGAATTTCTTGAAAAGCCATCTTATAAACTTCATGATATTTATCGTTCACTGGATGTTCTCGGAAACGAATGCGATTTTATACAGTCTGAAGTCTATAAGAACAGCCATCTGATTGGAAAGAGAAACGATAAGATTCTTTTCTACGACTGCACTAATTACTACTTTGAAATTGAAGAGGAAAACGGAGATAAAAAATACGGCAAAAGCAAAGAACACCGTCCAAATCCAATCATTCAAATGGGCATGTTTATGGATGGCGACGGCATTCCGCTAGCTTTTTCACTTTTTCCGGGCAATGCTAATGAGCAGACTTCACTAAAGCCACTCGAAGAAAAAGTACTTTCAGAGTTCGGATGCCAGAAATTTATATATTGTAGTGATGCCGGTCTTGGTTCTGAAAAAATCAGAAACTATAATCATATGGGCGAAAGAGCATTTATCGTTACCCAGTCAATAAAAAAGCTGAAGAACGAGGACAAAGAATGGGCACTCGATAAAAATGGTTTCAAAAGAGTATCCGATGATAAGCCGGTAGATATAACAAAGCTGTCTGATGATGACTCCGGTCTGTATTATAAAGAAGAGCCCTACACTCCTAAGCAAATACACCAGAGACTGATCATTACATACTCTCCTAAATTTGCCAGATATCAGAAAGCTATCCGTGATGCCCAGGTAGAACGTGCTCAGAAACTTATTGATTCAGGAGCCGCAAAAAGAGGAAGAAGAAACCCTAATGATCCAAGACGTTTCATTGGAAAAATAGCTGTTACAGAAGATGGTGAAAAAGCTACAGTAAAGAATTATTTAGATACGGATAAGATTGAGCAGGAAGCACTTTATGATGGATTATATGCAGTATCCACAGATTTATTGGATGATCCTGTTGAGGATATCTTAAAGGTCAGTGAAGGGCGCTGGGAAATCGAAGAATGCTTCAGGATAATGAAAACAGATTTTGAAGCCAGACCTGTATATCTGAAATTGGAAACAAGAATAAAAGCACATTTTCTATCCTGCTTTTTATCCCTGATAGTTTATAGATATTTAGAAAAAGCCGTAGGTTCCGATTATACATGTGACGAAATACTAACTACACTAAGAAAAATGAATTTTGTAAATCTTAAAGAGCAGGGATTCATTCCAACTTATAAAAGAACCAAGTTAACAGATGATCTTCACGATGCATGTGGTTTCAGAACTGACTATGAATTCATCACCAAAAGCCAAATGAAAACTATTCAAAAAGAAAGTAAGAACAGGGAAAAAATACCATAATTCAAAACGAAGATAAAAGTCTCGAAACCCCTTGTAAAATATGGGATTCCGAGACTTTCTTTGCTCTTGAACTGTCAAACTCAGGATTATGCTTGTCAGATATAGTTTTTGCAAGAGCCTTCATATCTGAGGAGATATTATTAGCACTTAACAAATGCCTACGATATTTGCATACTAAAATTAGGTGGTAACGAAGCAGATATTTATTTCGATTTCCATGTTTATAATCTTTATTCATGGAACTATATTATACGCTACCGAACTCGCTTAGGCGAGAAATATGTTAGGGCAGAGCGGCTTTCATCCTCGGAGCTAAAACTCCAAGGTTTTCAGCCGTAAGCATTATATAAAGAACGATGCCGACATAAGGTACTGTCTCCTTCTCCATGATCAGGGGTTCTCCCTTTTCAAATTCCCTCTTTTTGACATACTGTAGGCAAAAGCTAAAACTTTTGATACTTTTTGCCGATAAATAAAATGAAAACCATCGCATGGGATTATTATGCCGGTTTCAAAAGGAAAAAACTGCTGCAGGTCAGTATGCGGACTGACTGTAAAAATAACATGAGGAAAGAAAATGCCACTTTTTTTGCACAATAACATGTCCGCAAACCTTGCGGAACGTTATCTGAAGTTTACAACAAAACAGTCAATGGAGGCTTCGGAGAAGCTTTCATCGGGATATAAGATTAATAAGGCGGCAGACGATGCAGCCGGACTTGCCATGTCTGAGAAGCTTCGCAGGCGTATAAGGGGACTAAATAAGACACTTGAAAATATCGAGGACGGAATCGGCTATGTCGATGTTGCGGATGGAGCACTTGCGGAAGTTGATGATATGCTTCATCGCATGAATGAACTTGCCATTAAATCAGCCAACGGAACGCTGACAGATATTGACAGGGGATATATCCAGATGGAGATTGGCGGGCTCCGAGACGAGATAGACAGTATTTTTACGGGAACGACCTTTAACGAAAAGTATATATGGCGCCCACTGGACTGGGAGTATACTACTTCGGAAAGGGTTATCACGCCAACAAGCAGTTACAGGAGTATAGGCGTGACAAACCTAAATTCCGGTGTTATGCCCATCTCCAACAGTACGGCATGTGGATATGGCTATATATACATGACTGCTACTGTGGATGATGGACTTTCATTTAACTGGACAGGAGAAAACGGAAAAAGCTATACCAGCAAGTCCATTAGCTGGGATGAACTTGAAAGCTGCAATTACAGCTTTAATTTATCCGATCTTTTTGACGAGACAGATGATGATACCTATAGTGATCTTGTTGATTCAGACGGAAATCCCGTACTTGACCTTGCCATGTCATTTTCCGTATCAGACCATGCTGACATTGAGCAGATCGCGGAAAATCTCAATGGTGGAAAAATACAGACCAATATGGGTGTTTCTTTGAGTGCGGAATGGGAAAATCCTACTACACCCGCTAACATCAGCGGAATCAAAAGTGTGAGTGTCAGTGCTTCAATGAACTATGATGCAGCCTATGCATTCAACAGGGATTTTGATGCAAAGGATGATGTCTTTCTTGAACCGCAGCTTAATTCCGAAGGCGGTAACCTGAGCACTTATCCTACTGCTTCAGAGCCTGACAACGGATGGACGTTTAAGTTTGAAACGCAAAGTTCAAAGACAAGCTCCGAACCACATGATGAGGGCTCTTCGATAAGCCTTAGTGCAAAATGCAACAGCCTTTACTATTACGTTTCATATACACCATCAAACTATTCACACCCGACGAGCGAGAATACGGATAATTATTACGGAGAATGGTGGGGTTCAAGTTATTATAGCTGGTATCAGGAATGGAGACCGGGAATCACCTATAAATATCTTTATAATTCAAATATATCACTGACGGGAATGGAGAAGGGATTTACAGGTCAGACCAACACACATGACGGAGGAACATATGATTCGGATGCTTATCCCGGAATACTTAACCAGTCTAACGGGGGTCATAACCCATATGATAACGGCAGCGGAACATTTGTAATGGGTTTTAACATCACAGCAGATTCTGCCTACAATTATGGGGAGGAGGCAGAAAACGCATCCGATGTCAGGAGCAGTACATCCGTGGGAAGCATGACTATTTCCGTAACGCTTGATGCCGCTCAAAGCTATTCTGATGCCGTAAATGCAATAACAAGCCTGTTCAATGGCACGACCGTTCTTGACCTTTATTCGAGTGGGGCAAGTGATGACAGTTTCGTTATTTATCCACCCATTATCGGTGATGGTCAGGTCAGCTTTGGTGAAATGAGCCACAGTAGTGAGGAATGGTACACTCTGAACGTCCAGGCCGGCACGGAAAGCAGTCTTAGGGAAAATGTAATTCCCATCAGGTATTATTGTCTTGACATTGACAGGGTAGGACTTTCGGATATTGATGTTTCGACGGAGGATAATGCCAGGAAAGCGATCGGAAAGGTCAGGAACGCCCAGAAGATGGTTGACGGGCAGAGGACTTTATTCGGAGCTTATCATAACCGCCTGAGCAGCGCAAGACAGGCAAATGAAAACAGTATGATAAACGAGCAGGAAGCCGAGTCAAAGATAAGGGATACGGACATGGCATCGGAAATGGTCAGGCTTTCCACAGCGAATATCCTTCGCGAAGCCAGTTATTCAATGCTTTCACAGGCAAACAGGAATCCTCAGAAGATAATCGAATTGTTAAACGGGTGAAAATGATCTATGGGAATAAGAGTACAGCATAATATTACGGCGTTGAACAGTCAGCGAAATCTTTCCATAACTACGGGAGACCTTTCTAAAAGTTCAGAAAAATTGTCGTCAGGCTACAGGATAAATCGTGCGGCAGATGATGCAGCCGGACTCGCCGTATCAGAAAAAATGCGTCGTCTTATAAGGGGATTAACCCAGGCTTCCAATAATGTTAATGACGGAATTTCATTTATTCAGATTGCTGACGGGGCTTTGACAGAAGTTGATGACATGATACACAGAATAACCGAGCTTTCGGTGAAGTCGGCAAACGATACCCTGACGGATGATGACAGACAGATGATACAGCTGGAGGTAAATCAGCTTACAGACCAGATAGACAATATTTCAACAAACACGAAATTCAATGAGATTCCATGCTTTGCGAATGATGGATATTCTCCAAACGTAACAACTGCCGATATACTTGAAAGGCACAATACGACAGTGACTTACGGTTTTCTTGATGCATCAGGAGAGATTCAGACAGTTACCGGCCATAGCAATAACAGCGCAAATTCATATACGGGAGATCTTGCAACAATAGCGGATTATGTCGTTAATGCTGCAGCTTCAGCCGTTGCAAAGATGTATTCGACTTACAGCAGTTTTTTCAGTTCAGGGGCTTCGGCAGACATACAGGTCGGACTTAATATCGCGAATATTGACGGGAGCGGAGGAACCCTTGCCTCGGCTGTTCTTGGATATTCCTCAACGAGTTATTCGGATGGAACAAGCACCGTCAGAATGACCTATAAGATGAACGTCGATACTTCTGATTTTAATATCAGTAATTATGATAACGGAGAACTTGCAACAACGGTAGCACATGAAATGACACATCTGGTCATGTATGACACCCTTACAACAGGAATGCTGTCAGGAACTGCCGTATCTTTCCCGTCGTGGTTTGTAGAAGGTATGGCCCAGACTTCAAGCGGTGACAATGGATGGATCTCAGGTCTCGGAAGCAGTCCGTCCGATTCCGCTGTCAGGAGTTATATGGCCAATTCCTATTACAGGGATTACGGAGCAGGTTATCTTGCCTGTATGTATCTGGGATATGTGATAAATAATGTGTCTAACGGAGGAGACGGAACGGTAGAAAGTTCAAACATAACTTCATCATATATTTCTTCCGGACTTGACAAACTGCTTACATCATTAACTACAGGTATCGCAACGAGAACCACGAGTCTTTCGGATCAGATTGCAAGCCTGACAGGCGGGAAATACAGTTCTGCATCTGATTTTGCAGCAAAGGTCTTTACAAGTACGGATGATAATGCGGTTGATTTCATACAGGGGCTTATAACTGCGCGCGGAAGCAGCGGTGCCGGGTCGCTTCTTTCCGAACTGTCAACGGCAGATGTAGATGTATTTACAGTTGACGGTTCTGTTACTTCGAATAATTACGATATACTCAAAGCTTACAATAGTGTGACAAATATATTCGGAGATATTGATTCGGAGCTCGCCTCGATATCTGACTATACGGCATCCGAGATTTCAGAGGACGGTTTCCCGACACTGCTTTTTGTACAGGCAGGCTCGGAAAAAGGACAGATGATCGGGATACGCCGTTATGATGTTTCTGCAAAAACCTTATTCGGAATAGGCTCGGCATCACTTGGTTCCGGCGGTACAACTCTTGTGAATGTTTCGACTTCTGATTCCGCACGTTCATCATTAGAAGATTGTAAAGATGCAATTAACAGGGTTGCAAATGTCAGGGCTTATCTGGGGTCAACCCAGAACAGGCTTGAACATACAAAGAAGAATCTGGACAACACCATTGAAAACACAACAGCCGCAGAGTCCGTTATAAGGGATACCGATATGGCTGCTGAAATGGTCAGTTTTTCCAATAACAATATTTTGGCGCAGGCAGGTCAGTCAATGCTTTCACAGGCAAACAGCCTGAATCAGGGAGTGCTGACGCTTTTGCAGTAGTGACAGAGCTTTGTAAAGTCAATAATACAAGAGGTAAACGACATGAAGATAAGATTTGAACAGTACGAGCAACAGACTATAAACGGAAATCCTGCTCCTATAGAGGCGCTTGAAATTGCGGGAAGCGGAGAACGAGGAAGGGATGAGAAAAATCAGTTCTTAGTTGACCTTAAAAGCAGTGATAATTCAGCTGCTTATGGCTTTAAGGGAATTAAGAAGGATTCTAAAAAATCCATTGCCGAAATGGTAGAGAATGCCGAAAATTATGATGCGGAAACTGCTTCAAGATTTATGGCAGTCATGTCGAATACCATGTCTGAGAAAGACTTCAATAAAATGATGGAGGAGGGTTATGATCCCGCCTCGATGGAGATTGCTGAAGCCGTTACGAACCTTGACAGGATAAAGGTCACCCTTGCGGAATCAGGAACGGTTATCACGGGCTTTAATGATAATATTGACAGGAATACGGCAGCGGAGATAACCGGAAGCATTTCTGCCGGAAATAAGGTTGCTGACGCAGAGGTTACAGACAGTGCAGTAAATATGCTCCCGAAAATCACTGATGAGGAAATAAACCGCGAGATAGAAAATGCTCTTGAAGAGGCCGATTTACCGCCTGCAAATGAGAATATAGAATCTGTCAGGGAAGCCTTTGACAAAGCCAAGGGCATTAAAGAGCTTTCTGACAATGGCAGACTCTATATGGTAAATAACGGTCTTGAGCCCACAATAGAGAATGTTTATGAGGCTGAATACAGTTCCGGCAGCGGTCAATACAGGTCTGCAAAGGGTTATTTCAGCGTTGACGGTTCTGCCTATATGGCTTCAAAGGCTGAAAATATTGATTTTAATAGCATCGCAGGTCAGATTGATGAGGTTATCGAAGCGGCAGGCTTTCAGACAGATGAGAGTCTCAGGAATGATGCCAAATGGCTCGTTGAAAACGGCGTTGCGCTTACAAAGGAATCCTTCACATTATTCGAAGACCTGAAGCTTATGGAGATTCCGCCTGATGATAATCTGATTTTGGGCGAAATAACCGATGCACTCAGGCAGGGTAAAGACGCGACCGACGCTTATCTTATCTCGGGTTACAGGAAAATAAAAAACAGCAGGATATTAGAGGAAATCAGGCTGCAGATGACGCACAAGGCTAATGCGGCTATGGCTGAAAGTGATTTTTCCCTTGACACAGAAGAACTCAGCGATAAGGTTGATCTGCTTAAGGAAAAAGAAAATATTTATTACAGACTTGCTTTCGGAGGCAGGTCTTCCGAGTCAGGCGACGTGGAAGATGACATCGACCTTTTTAACGAGACTTTAAGGAAGGTCGGTGAAATAAAGGGGATGCCCGTTGACCTCATGGCGCGTTTTTCTTCGGCAGAGGAATTTACGCTGAATGATGTCTATGACGTTGGAAATTCCCTTAAACAGCGATATGAAAATACCATGAAGAATTATGAGGCTGTAGGAACCGAAGTAAGGACCGACTTGGGAGATAATATACAGGATGCCTTCAAAAATGTTGACGAAATCCTTAAAAGCCTCGGCTTTGAGGCGAGTTATGACAATCAGCGGGCTGTAAGAATACTCGGTTATAATAATATTGCGATAACAGCCAATAATATCGAAAATGTAAGATATGTTGACAGTCAGGTACGTTCACTCATCGACAAAATGAATCCTGCCACGACGGTAAGGCTTATTCAGATGAGAATTGACCCGATGGAAATAGACGTTGGAACGCTTTCGGATATTGTAGATACATTCTCGGAAGAAGATGATACTAATGCAAATAATTATGCTAAATTCTTATTGAATCTTGAACACAACAATGAGATAAGCGATGAGGAGGCGACCTCATATATTGGAATTTACCGCCTTTTTGACAAGATAGTTAAGTCAGATGGTGCCATCATTGGAAGTCTGATAAGTTCAGGCAAAGACCTTACCTTAAAAAATCTTCTTACGGAAAGCAGGAATCAGAAGAAGTATGGTAAGATTGATGAACTGATCGATGATGAGCATATAAAGACCGAAGCGCAGGAAAACAGCGAGAACCTGAAAATCGATACACAGATAGATACGGCTTTCAGAGACGATTACCTCAGGCATTCCACTAAGGAAATACTGCGCAGGATGACTCCTGATGCATTAAAGCACTCGGACATTAACGAGGAATCTTCATTAAACGACATACTGAAAAGCATAGAAGAGTATTCTGAGAAGAATGAAGAAGCGGCAAAGGTAGAATACGAACTGACCGCAAATGAACTGAGGGAGGCTGCCAAAGCCGACGTGGAAATCTTCAACATATTAAGGCAGCTTGACGTAAAGGTTTCCGCAGAGAATATCAATGCGGCAGCAGAAATTTTCAGGAACAGGGGCTCGATATTTTCGAAGCTTTTCGATGAAGCAGATGATGAAGAAAAGGAAGATATCGAAGAGAACGCCGAAGATCTGGCAGAATCTTTTGATGATGAAGAAAGTGCAAAAAAAGCCTATGCAGACTTTATGAAAAAGTCAGCGGATATTCTTCGTGAGAAGGAAATGCAAAAGGATAAAAGTATTGACCTTAAGGCATTGCAGCTTGTAGGAAAAGAGCTTTCCGTAGCAAAATCCTTATCAGATCATGAAGATTATGAGATGCCCGTATTTATCGACGGAAAGCTTACCTCCGTAAACTTAAGGATAGTTCATGGTGACGGGGAAGGCAGGGTTGATGTGAGGATTGAAACCGAAAGCCTCGGAAATGTTTCGGCATCTTTTACAGTCAGGGATGGAAATGTTGACGGAACAATCATTTCGGATAAAATGGCTGCCTCTCTTAAATGGAGAAACGGAACAGAGGAGTTTGGCGAATCGTTGAAAAACAACGGACTAAGCTTAAAGAATCTGAATATTGTTACCGAGATGAATGTCAGGAACACGAGGATTCTTAAAGAAAACGGTTCGGCTGCAGGCAGGAAGCTTCAAAAGACGGACAGTGCAGCATTATACAAAACGGCAAAATGCTTTATAGCTGTTATAAGAAAAATCTGAATAGCAATAAAAGGGTGACCGCTGATGGCAAGTGAAATGCAACTGCCCACCCCAGCTCAAAGTGGCTCTGTGGATGTGAGAGCACCCGGACTATTTATGTCACTGGTAAAGATTATATCATCCTGCAAAACTGTGAGGGATTATTTAATGAACCCTGAAATAGAAAAAGCCAGGGGAAAGGCTGGATATGTTCCAACCTTCCCCGTCAAATTTAAAATATTTTTTTTAAAGGCTTTTTTACGCTGCCTAAGTATGCACTTGCCAGAAAAAAGTGATTGTGGTAAAATATATTTGTTGTGCCGGTGTGTCGGAATTGGTAGACGAGACAGACTCAAAATCTGTTATCAGCAATGGTGTGCGGGTTCGAGTCCCGCCACCGGCATCAGATTTAAGGAACTGTTCAATTTATTTTGTAACAGTTCCTTTTTTTTATAGTGAACGTCAAAAATAATTTGACGTTCACTATAAAGCCTCCGGCAGGATGTGCACGGATTTGCAGCGGAAATTAATGCTTCGCATTGCAAATCCGGCACAGCAAACCATTCCGTGGTTACTGTTCAGTTAGCAGCCAGCACTTTGCTGCTGGCTGCGTAGGAATATGAAGTGGGAGTGAGTGGTACCATTTTATAAAGGTATATTGCCATGCCTGCGTCTTGGATTTTCCGTTACTTTATTTCTAAAAGCGTGAATAGCCTGCAATATCCTCTTTCTCGTCTCTTCAGGAAGTATGACCTCATCTATCATTCCTATGGAAGCTGAATAATAAGGATTATAGTACTCTTCCTCGTACTCCTTTTTATACTCTTCCATAAGTTCTTCCGGATCCTCCGCGGTTTTAAGTTCCCTGCGCTTAATTACACCGACTGCCGCTTCTGCGCTCATTATGGCAATCTGTGCCGTAGGCCATGCAAATACATAATCTGCACCAAGGCTTTTTGAATTCATTGCAAGATAAGCCCCGCCATGTGCCTTTCGCAATATAAGCGTTATTTTAGGCACTGTTGCTTCCGAGAAAGCATAGAGCAGCTTAGCACCCCTTCGGATCACACCGCCATGTTCCTGCTCAATTCCCGGCATATATCCCGGCACGTCTACCATTGCAATAAGCGGTATGCTGAAAGCATCGCAGAAACGGATAAAGCGTGCTGCTTTTTCCGATGCTTTTGCATCCAGGCTTCCCGCCAGTTCCTTTGGCTGATTTGCAACTATACCTACAGATTCTCCTCCGATACGCATAAATCCTATAACGATGTTTTTTGCATATTCTCTCTGTACTTCAAGGAATAATCCACCATCAGCAATTGAAAGTATCACCGGTCGCATATCGTAGGGTTTTCTTGTATTATCGGGAACCAGATTCTCAAGCTGGTCTGAATAATCTATGTCCGGATATTCCTTCCAATAAGGCTGCTCATCATAGCTCTGCGGCAGATAATCAAGGAGTTCCCTGACCTTTGCAATACAGTTTGCATCATCCTTATAGCAGAAATGTGCAAGCCCGGACTCTGCCATGTGCACTTTGGCACCGCCAAGCTCTCCCGCCGTTGTCGTCTGACCTATTGCCGACTTCACAACTTCCGGTCCTGTAAGATACATCTGCCCGTTATCTTCCTGCATGATCACAAAGTCCATAAGTGCCGGAGAATAGCTTGATACACCGGCGCAGGGTCCCAAAATGACTGCAATCTGCGGTATTACTCCTGATGCCATCACATTTGCATGAAGTATAGCCGAGCAGGCATCCAGAGCATATATTCCTTCGTCAATCCTGGCACCTCCGCTGTCATTCAGCGATATATACGGAGCCTTATGATCTATTGCCAGCTTTATAAGCTGGCATATTTTATGTGAATTTCCCTTACTTATCGTTCCACCCATGACTGTAAAATCCTGGGATGAAATAAAAACCTGACGTCCGTTGATAAGACCATAGCCTGTAACAACACCGTCTCCCGGAAAGTCTTTATTGTGGACTCCCTCCACGGGCACATCGGATATCTGGAAGCCTGCAATTTCTACAAATGTATCCCTGTCAACCAGAAGCTCTATTCTCTCTCTTGCAGTGAGTTTGCCCTTGGCGTGCTGCTTCTCTACCCTTTCCTTTCCGCCGGGGTTATATGCCTTTTCCCTTCTTTTTTTCAATTCATCCCTAAATGACTTATCCCACATAAAAATACCTCCGTTCAAAAATTGATTTTATTATAGATTTCCTTATAATCATTTGAAAGCCTTACAACTATTACACACATGATTGCTGACAAAAGCCACGAAAAGGGCTCCGACCACCATACTCCGTCCATTCCGAAGAATACAGGAAGGATAAGCACTGATATCACAGGAAATACCAGTATTTCAAACAGCGATAAAAGTGCAGACAGCCAGCCGTTATTAAGACCGGTATAGAGTGACGGAAAGAACATTGCACATCCCTTCAGCAATAGAGATATCCCACAGATTCTGAAACCTGTAACCCCCAGTTCATAGATTACTTTATTGCCATCGGAAAATATTGCAGAAAGCTGATTTGCAAAGCCTATTGAAATGACAGCAAAAAGCAGTGAATAGCCAAAAAGTATCAAAAAGCACTTTTTTATCAGACCTTTAAGTTCAGTAAGATTCCTTGCACCATAATGGTAGCCGATCATAGGAACCAGGCTCTCATTAAAGCCGACAAATAAAACGGTAAAGATTATGAAAACATACATAACTGAACCATAAGAATCTACTCCGGCCTCTCCTGCTATCGCCATAAGTTTATAATTGTAGACAAAGCCTGCAATGCTCTCCGCTATATTTTCGATCATCTCTGAAAGTCCGTTAATGCATGAATCGGCAATAGGCTTAAATTCGCATTTTGTCCATCTGAAAAAAAGAATGGCTTCGTCTTTTTTCCTGCTCCTTATATAGTATATGAAGGGTAGAAGGCTTCCGACAAACTGTGCGGTAATTGTACCTATTGCAGCTCCCCTGACTCCCATTCCAACCACAAGGATCAGGAAAGCATCCAGTCCGATATTTGTTATTCCGGCAATCAGTGTATATACAAAAGTCAGTTCTTCTTTACCTGAGGTTATCATAAAAAGCTGAAGTTCATACTGCAGAGCCAGAAATACAGTTCCCAGCATTACAATTTTCCCATACGAAAGAGCTTCCGAAAGAAGCTCTCCCGAAGCCCCCTGCATAGTCAGGAAGCTTTTCATAAATAAAGCTCCAATAGTTGTCGTCACAATAACAGCTATCAGTGTAAACTCAACCAGCATCGAAAAGACGTCAACTGCCCTTTCACGCTCATTCTCTCCCAACAGCTTGCCCAGAAGCGCATTTCCTCCGCCTCCTACCATAAAGCCTATCGCAGGAAATATCATTACATATGGTGTAACGAGGATACAACCTGCATAGGACGTTTCTGACGTGAAATTAGCTATGAACAGCCCGTCCACGACCATATATATCGAGACAAGCAGCATCGTGAGCATGGGAACGGCTGCATATCTGATAAGTCCCGGTATCGTATAATGTCTCGAAAGCTCTATATCATCATCTTTTTCTATATCATTCATCAAATAAGTCTCCAATATGGATATTATCCGGATTTTCCCTAATCTTTGCGCAGATTCGGATCATATCCTCCAGCATGGCAGTTGGCACAGCTTTATCAAATTTTCCAAGCGGCAGAGTGATATTGCAGGCATAGCCGTCCTCATCTTCAAATATCTGGAATTTTGACTGATCAGAAGCCCAACGTTCAGCCGTAATTGTCAGAATGTCCGGCTCGGTTTCTTCTTCATTATCCACCATGTTTTCAAATATCTCATCCTCTTCTCCCTCTGTCATGTTTGAAAGCCATTCTTCCCTGACAGTTTCTCCGTAAAGCGTATGTTCCGAATTATCGGCAGACTGGTATATAAACAGGAAATCCGTCCATCCCGGATATAATTCATGCATTTTTTCCGGTTCCAGAGGTTCCGATACTCCTTCAAAAAACTGTCTGCTTATATTTCTCATGTATTCTTTTAAGCTTAAGGATTTATCGGCATCCACAGCTACCAGAACCGGACTCACCAGAATTCCAAAAGTGTTTTTAACACGGTAATCGTCTCTTCCGTTATAAACGATCAGCAGAGGAAACGTGCTGCAGTTGAAAAAGTGTCCAAGTATAAGTGCCGTGATTCCTGCAAAAAATATATTTTCGGATATGGACAGTATATCAGTTATTTTTTCAAGCTCCTGTCCCGAAATCCTTAGATTTAATGCAGTATCGTTGAAGCCGATTTCTTCTGTATCTTCTGCATCAGGTATTGAAGGAAACTCATGCAGCTTTCCTAAGAGTTTATCATAGTAAGTTTCCACCCCTGATGTTCTTAAACTTTCCATCATAAGATTATTTTCAGCTGCATATTGGACAATGTTAACTGACTCCTCCACTATCGTCCTGCCGTCAAGTATTCTTAAAATATCATCTATAAAGATGCTTACTGAGTCCCCGTCACCAAGGACATGGGAAAAACGCATTACAAGATATTTATATTGCTCAGTCTCAATGATCCGGAAGTCATAGTAATCCTTATCCGGATAGATAAGTTCCTTCCCTACATCAGACAGCAGTGAAGACAGTTCCGTTTCCTGAATCCTGATGACCTTTACAGGTATGTTCCGGGCAAGCTTTTCCATCTCTGAAGTCTCCGGAATAGACACCATCAGCTTTTCGTCATCGTCATCAAACTTCAGGAAAAGCCCCGGATGAATAAGCGAAGCCCTGCGTACTGCATCCGTCAGTTTTTCCGCAGGGAGACTTCTGTTAAGCCTTATCATCACCGGCATCACATTCTCCGTAGAATTATACATGTGCCAGAGCCTGTAATACATTCCCTGCGTTATCATTGCAGGAGTTCTTCTTATATCGTCCGTATCTTCCGCGTTCTGTTTTCCAATGATCTTCCTTTCCAGATCCTCGATATTTCCGCTGCTGCTTATATCGGAGATCCTGAGCGGGATCTTATATTTTTCTCCCAATGCCGCAGTTATTTTCATGAAATCAAGAGAAGTGATCCCCAGTTCAAGTAAATCTGTATCTATTCCACCGATCGGGCGTTTAATGATATCGGATATGAGCTTCAATATCATCTTCTGCATATCCGTCTCTGCAGGCTTTCCTTCTTCCGTTTTGATTTCCGGACGGGGAAGCTTCTTTCTGTCAATTTTCCAGTTCGCCGTCAGCGGCATTTCTTCAAGCCGCACATAAATATCGGGAATCATGTAATGGGCAAGCTTATCTTTTGCAAATTCGCGTATCCTTCCTCTGGCTTCATCTTCTGAAAGCGCAGGATCATTTAAGGTATAGTAAAAGCAGAGATATCGGTTATCGACTGCCGTTGCGGCGCATTTCCCTATCAGCGGGCAGTTTGACATGATGCTCTCGATTTCCTGCAGTTCTATACGAAGCCCCCTAAGCTTGACCTGGCTGTCCATCCTGCCTCTGAAGTCAATCTCCCCATTATCGTCCAGCCTCGCAAGGTCTCCGCTTCTATATGCCCTCATTCCCCGGAAGCTGACGAAAGCTTTCTTTGTCTGCTCTTCAAGCTTGATATATCCACGTCCGACTCCCCTGCCGCAGATCAGGAGTTCTCCAAGTTCGCCTTTTTCGACTTCATTTAGCTCATCATCCACTATGTAGCAGGATACATTTGAGGCAGGCTTGCCTATGGTGATATTTTCAGCCGAGGTTATTATCTTTGATATACAGCTTATGGTCGTTTCTGTCGGTCCGTATCCGTTTATGATGATAACGTCCTGATTTACCTTCCTGATATTGTTGTACAGATCAGGAGGAAATGCTTCTGCACCCATGTCCAATGCCTTAAGCTTTCCCAAAGCCTCACGCAGCGCCGGTACGGAAAGAAGCATATCAAGAAAGCTCGGAGTACACATCAGAGTATCCACATTATTTTTCAGCATCTGTTCATTGAAAAGCAGTGGATTCATTATCTGTTCATCCGATGCCATTACAACAGTCATTCCGCTTGTCAGCGGTATGAATTCCTCCATGAGGGAAAAGTCAAAGGTTAAGGCTGCACAGGCTATGACAGTGTTTCCATGATCTATTATTTCCATTACTTCCCTGTTCTCAGGATCATGCTCCAGGAAATTATATAAATTTCCATGCTCGATCATGACTCCCTTTGGTCTTCCCGTTGAGCCGGAAGTATAGATACAATAGGCAAGATCATTAGAAGCAATTTCCCTGTCCGGGTTATTCGGCCATTGTGAAGTGAGAAGGTTTTCAAGGAAAAGCGGTCTCACTCCGAGACTGTCAAAAAGCTCACGTCTCTCTCTGTATATCTTTGTTGAACTTATGATATATCTGCATCCGGAATCTTCACAGATAAATTTTATCCGCTCGTCAGGATATGCAGTATTTACTGTTGTAAACGCAGCGCCGGATTTAAGTACTCCGATATTGACCGCATAGTAGATAAAATTGCGCGGGAGAAATATCATGACGATATCATCCCTTTCAATCCCGTGACAGATTAGTGCATTTGCCAGTCTGTTTGCATACTCGTTCAGTTCCTGATATGTTAATGAAGCAGTATTCCCTGTCACAGCCGTTTTCTGAGGAACTGTCTCCACCTGTTCCTCAAACATTTTTACTACATTATCAGAGTTTGATTTATTCATAAAATTTATTTTCCTTCTTTAATTATCTCAAAAACACTCTTGCCCTGTTGCATTTTTATGATGACGTTCCTGAATGTTTTTGCGAAATCATCTATTGCCGGTTTCGAATAGCTACCGGGATCATAGCATATAACTACCGAATAACTGCCGTCGTCATGTGCATTCAGCTCAATTTTAACAGTACTGTCATTGACATTATTCTCATCTTCAGGCAGTGGAACCATCACGGCTTTTGTATCTCCGTAGGTTAATTCACCCCTTCTTCCTATAGCGCCCTTCTGAAATATAAATTCCGGACATTCCAAGCCTGCCATCCTTTCATAAACTGTTTCCAGTCCTTTTCTGTTTTTCAGATCCTCCTTAGCAGTAGTTTCTATTTCAGCAATATAATCATTTACGCTCATATCCTTATTAAAGTCAAAGCACATTACCATATCCTCAAGCATAAGCCCCATAATACCGAATTCCTTTGCAGAAGTTCTTCCACTATGAACATAGGTCATTATAATGTCCTTTCTGCCAATAGCTATGGAAAGTGCCAGCATTGCTGCTCCCATGAAAAATTCGTTTTCATGGTAAGGAACAGTATGGAAGAAATCCTTTCTTATCATATCAAGCGGATATTCAGCCTCCTCTTCGCCACTTTTTTCATCCAGGTCGGCAGGCAGTGTATATCCCTCATCTGTATAACCTGCCAGTTTTTCTTCCCAATATTTTTTGGCTTCATCTGTATTGTCATTACCGGAAGCCATTTCGCTCCGTATAAGCCCTGCATAGCTTGATCGTATCCGCCGAAGCTCTGACACAGTCTTTCCCTTTGATAATTCCTTGTAATATCTGTCAATCTGACGGTAGAAAAGAGCTACCGATGACACCCCATCCATAATTGCATGGTAGCAGTCATAATAAAAATACTGTTCGGTTCCTGAGCGCAGGAGTCGGAAATGCCATAATGGACATTCGCTGATCTTGTACGGTTGACTTAAATTTCTTAAAGTCTTATTAAGTTCTTCTTCCGTCAGATCTTCTATTTCTATTTCGGCGAATTTTCCGTCAAACCGCTGCTTTATGTCTCCGGTCTCGGTATCAATAACAAAATGGCATCTGAAAATATCATGATCCTGAACTGCGGCATTTATTGCATCCCTGAACAGTTCCAGATTCAAAGACGGATCCAGACGTAAAAGCGTTCTCATATTCATCATTGTCGAACTTGCTTTAATGAAATGAAGATCCATCATCATACGCTGATTAGGCCTCAGAGGATATAGATTATGGTCTTCCTTAAGCGGGATGTCCGTCCTTTCATATTCGATAGGTATCAGGTTATCAAAGCCTGTCATTGATAACACTTCCATGACAGGCTCTGAGGGTCTTACCACTGTCAGGTTTCCTCCGGCAGCTGTCATACGCTTATAATTTGACAGAAGAAACCTGAGTCCTGCTGATGAGATATATTCCAGATCCTCCATGTTAATAAAAACTTCGCTGATTCCTTCGTTTTCAGAAATGGCTTCCTCAAACTTTTTCTCAAGTTCTCTCAATGACAGTGCATCCAACCTTCCTGAAAGACTGATGGTCATTTCTCTGTTTTCCGTTTCTTTTCTGATATCGATATCCATAAATTCCCCCTTAGATATTTTTTTACCGCTCTACGAATTGTTTATCGGCACGCTCCCCATTTTTTACAAGTTTTTTTCTTGTATTTTTTTTATTTTATTTTATAGGAAATTTCACCAGAATTTCTGACCTCATAATTTTGTTACTGTTCACACGCTTTCAGCGTGCTCCAGTAACGGGTTTTGCCATTTAAGATTGCCTACGGCAATGGGCAAAACCCAGTGTTCAGTCAAAGTTATTGTGGCATAACTGCGCAGCGGAGTGCGCAGTTTGCCTGTGAACAGTAACATAATTTTGACTAAAAAATGTTATAATATTAACTATTATTTATATAAAACTAACAATATGATATACTTTTACTTAAGATGTATCTGGAAAATGGCTTATGAATTGTGCATATGCTTTTTAAGCATAATGCAAAATGTACAGAAAGGTGTTACAAGAGGAGGAATCGGGTATGAGTCGTTTAACTATTGAATCTGACAGGATTCAACAGCATATGGACGGGTTATACAGGGATGTGTCACGCAGGATCAGCGCGAGTCCGCCCGGAACCTGCCCCGTCGATATGTCTTTAAGCTTTCTCAGGATGAGCCATGCTCAGACATGTGGAAAATGCACACCCTGCCGGGTAGGTCTCGGAAGGCTTGCCGAAATGATCGAGGATGTTTTGGAGGGAGAAGCAGATTTAAGCATCATTGACAAGATAAGCGAAACTGCAAAATCAATTGCAGCTACAGCTGACTGTGCAATAGGATTTGAAACAGCAAGAGTGATACTGCTGGGAATAACGGGTTTCCATGATGATTATGTGGAGCATATCACGAAAGGGAGATGCATATGCGGACAGAAGCAGCCTGTTCCATGTGTGTCCCAGTGTCCGGCTCATGTTGATATTCCGGGCTATATTGCTCTGGTTAAGGCAGGAAGAAACGGCGATGCGGTGAAACTTATCAGGAGGGACAATCCTTTTCCGTCTGTATGTGCCTATGTATGTGAGCATCCCTGTGAGGAACGCTGCCGCCGGTCGATGATGGATGACGCGGTAAATATATGCGGTATCAAACGGTATGCGGTAGATCATGCAGAAAAGGCGGATATTCCCATCTGTGCAGAAAAGAGTGGAAAGAAGATCGCTGTTGCAGGCGGAGGTCCGGGAGGACTGACGGCAGCATATTATCTGACACTCATGGGTCATACGGTCACGGTCTATGAACAGAGACACAAGCCGGGTGGAATGCTCAGATACGGTATACCTGATTACAGGCTGCCACAGGAGGTACTTGACAGGGATATTAAACATATTCTGGATACAGGTGTCAGGATGGTACTGGATACATCTGTCGGAAAAGACATAACAGTAGAGGAGCTGAAAAAAGAATATGATGCCGTATATCTTTCGGTAGGTGCCCATGGTGACAGGAAGCTCGGGATAGAGGGCGAAGATGCGGATAACCTGGTCAGTGCAGTAGAAATGCTCCGCAGGATCGGGGAAGGCGAAAAAATGGATCTGCATGGGAAAAATGTCGTGGTCGTGGGCGGCGGAAATGTAGCCATGGATGCGACCAGGACCAGCCTGAGGCTTGGCGCAAAGCATGTGACGTGTGTTTACAGGCGACGTATTGACGATATGACGGCGCTTATGGAGGAAATAGAGGAGGCACAGTCGGAAGGCGTGGAAATTATGCCGCTTCATGCTCCGGCCCGTATAGAAAAGGATAAAAAGGGAAAAGCAACGGCTCTCTGGACAAAACCCCAGATAATATCAAGGATCGGGTCTGACGGACGGCCGACCATAAGGAATTCCGGTGAAGAGGAGGTAAGGATACCGGCAGATTATATAATTGTTGCCATAGGACAGCAGTCAGAACTCAGACCCTTCGAGGATAATGGGATATCCATCCACAGGGGACGTATTAAGGCTGAAAATTCGAGTTACGTAGAAGGAAGCGGTAATGTATTCGCGGGAGGCGATGCGGTGTCGGGTCCGGCAACGGTCATTCTTGCAGTTGCGGCAGGAAAGGTTGCAGCAGCAAATATAGATGAGTTTCTGGGATTTAACCATAAGATATCGGTTGATGTCGATATACCTCTGCCCCAGCTCACAAACAGCCCCGCCTGCGGACGTGTAAATATAAAAGCCGGACATATTTCGGAAATAGAGGGGAATTTCGACCTGGTAAGCATAGGGATGACTGACGAGGAATGTGCACAGGAATGCAGCCGCTGTCTGAGATGCGATCATTTCGGCTATGGCGGATTCAGAGGGGGGAGGCTTGCAGAATGGTAAATCTGACAATAAACAACAGGAAGGCAAGTGTCCCGGAAGGAACTACCATATTAAATGCAGCCCGTTCCGTCGGAGTACATGTTCCGCATCTGTGTTATCTCAAGGATATCAATGAGATAGGGGCATGCAGGCTCTGCTGTGTAGATGTAGAGGGAGAGGAAAATCTGGTGCCGGCCTGCAATAACCACGTAAGGGAAGGCATGGTCATAAATACCAATTCCGCAAGGGCGAGGGCATCGAGAAAGATGAACCTGCAGCTGATCCTTTCGGAGCACGACTGCAAATGTGCCATATGTTCAAGGAGCGGAAACTGTCAGCTCCAGAAGCTTGCAAATGATTATGGGATAATTGATAATCCATATGGAGAGCACCTTCTCCCTAAGAAGCTTACTGAGTGGAATAGCGAATTTCCACTGATAAGGGATGCCAACAAATGTATTAAGTGCATGAGATGCATCCAGATCTGTGATAAAGTCCAGAACATGAGCATATGGGATCTGGAATCCATAGGAAGCCGTACAAGAGTAAACGTCTCCAACAATCAGAAAATAGAAGAATCTGACTGTACACTCTGCGGGCAGTGCATAACACACTGTCCTGTGGGAGCGCTGCGTGAGAGAAATGATATAGACAGGGTCATGAGTGCCGTGGAAGATCCTGAGATCATCACAGCTGTCCAGATAGCACCTGCTGTCAGAACTGCCGTGGGAGAGGCACTTGGCATTCCGGCTGAGAAGGCATCAGTAAACAGGATAGCAGCGATGCTGAAGATAATCGGATTTGATCATGTTTTTGACACAAGCTATGCGGCAGACCTGACGATAATGGAGGAGGGAACGGAATTCCTGCACCGTCTTAAAGAAGGAGAGCTTGCAAAATATCCGATGTTTACAAGCTGCTGTCCCGGCTGGGTAAGCTTTGTAAACAGCCAGTATCCGGAACTTTCAGGACAGCTCTCCACTGCGAAGAGTCCGCAGCAGATGTTTGGTGCTGTCTTAAAAACGTATTTTGCAAAGAAGCATTCGATACCGGCAGACAAAATATGCAGTGTTTCGATAATGCCATGCGTGGCAAAAAAGCGTGAGGCAGACCGCCCGGAGATGTGCAGGGATGACGGTACGCGCGACGTGGATTATGTGCTTACGACAAGGGAGCTTCTGCGGCTTATCAAATCTGAAAGGATATCAGCGCGACGTGTTGAGGGAGTGGCCTTTGATGAAATAATGGATGATTACACGGGAGCGGGAGTGATTTTTGGCACGACCGGCGGTGTAATGGAAGCAGCACTTCGTTCCGCATATTATATCGTGACAGGCCGCAATCCTGAAGCTGACGCTTTTCAGGAGGTTCGCAAAAACCCTAATGAAAAAGATGTTCCATGGAGAGCCAAAACCTTTAATCTGGCAGGGACAAAGATTGACATTGCAGTTACGAGCGGTCTTGGAAATGCAGGTAAGCTTTGCGAGGCAATCCTGTCAGGAGAGGTCAGGTTTGATTTTGTGGAGGTGATGGCATGTCCCGGTGGCTGTGCAGGCGGAGGAGGCCAGCCTATCCACTGTGATGATATCGAAAGGGCTGATGAAAGGGGAAGGATACTCTATGAGATCGACAGGAACATGCCCATGAGATTCAGTCATGAAAATCCGGCAGTAAAAAAGCTCTATGAGGAAGAACTTGGAACTCCATTGAGTGAAAAGGCAGAAAAGCTTCTTCATGTGCAGTAACTGTTCAGGCTGCCTGAACAGTTACTTATCTCTGCTCCGGACTGATGTCTTGCATCAAAATATAAACAGATTTAATGTTAGGCAATCCAATATTCCTGCCGATATAAAGAAATGGGAAGACCCATAGGAAGGAATTGGTTACTATTCAGTTAGCAGCCAGCACCTTGCTGCTGGCTGCGTAAGAACATGAAGTGGGAATTGTTTTAGAGGAGGTATGCAAGGCATGGATAAAGCATTCGGGGTTCAAAAATATCGAAAATGTAAAAGCATATTATCGTTGATAGTTGCCGTTGTATTGCTGTTTGGATCTATCGGATTTACAGGCTGTGGAAAGACATCCGCCAAACCTCTGTCCGAATACTGGGCAGCCGACTCTGAGGCGGCAGAGAGTCTTAGAAGCTATGTTTCAAAGGTTACGGATAAAAAAGATACGGAAAACTATATTCCGGAAGAGGATCGTATAGTTACGTTTGATATGGACGGAACCCTGACCTGCGAAACCTATTATACTTATTATGATACGATGATGTTCATCAATTACTGTCTTGTTGATCATCCTGAAAGGGTATCTGATGAATTGAAGGCAGCGGCTGCTGAGATCAGACCGGGGTATACGGCAGGTGAAGAACTGGCAAGAAACTTCGCAAAGGCTTATGCGGGAATGACCGTTCAGGAACTTTATGATTATGCGGTGGAATTTGGTCAGAAAGAAACGGCCAGCTTTAAGAACATGCGCTATATTGACGGCTTCTATCTGCCTATGGTCGAGCTTGTTAAGTATCTCCATGACAATGGCTTTACCATTTATGTTGTGAGCGGAACTGAACGCACGACTACAAGAGCCATCGTTGCGAACTCACCCATAAGCGAATATGTATCCCCGTCCCATGTTATCGGCACGGAGTTCGAGGTAAAGGTAAAGGGAAATGAGGATATCCCTTCAAATATGGATTATAAATATGCCGATGGTGATGAGCTTGTATTCACAGGAGGCTTCGTACAGAAAAATCTGAATGCCAACAAGACGATCTGGATTGAAAGGGAGATAGGAAAAAGACCTGTCCTTGCCTTTGGAAACAGCGGCAGCGATACTAGCATGATGAACTATGCAACGGATGGCAGAAATCAATATCCTTCAGCTGCATATATGCTCGTGGCAGATGACGATGTACGGGAATGGGGAACTCAGGATTGGGAGGAAAAGTCAGCAGGATACAGGGAACAGGGTTATGTACCGATATCCATGAAAAATGATTTCCTGAAAATCTATAATGATAATATCGAGAAAGCGGCCGAACAGTATGTGGAATCTGATGAGGAGCTTAAGGAGGTTGCTGAGACCAATAATATTATCCAGTTCAGCGGCAGTTCTGGAAATACAGCTGATGAAAACGGAATGTACAAGGCTGAGGATCTGATGGGGAGATTGTCTGAGGCGATAACAGCCTATGACGATATGATAGAAGAGTATGAGCAGGAAGAAGCTGCTTAGTTACAGTTCACACAGCAATGTCAGTAAGTTAAGAGATATGGATTTAATGAAATAACTACAGCCAGCATCATATGCTCGCTACAATAAGACAGAAATACTGCTCTCAGCAAAAGAAGCAGGAGCAGTGGTCAAGAAATAGGAATTCAGAGCATGACAAACAGACAGATTTATATCTGCCTCAAAGAGATGTATTATATTAGTTGATGGCTAGTCTGTATCTATGCGGCACGATAAATAAAATATCGCGGTTTTCGGAAATGCGCAGTTTGCAGACGGCTGTATTTCCTGTCCTCCCGTATGGGTATCAGTTCTCTTGCGAGAAGC
This sequence comes from Lachnospiraceae bacterium C1.1, assembly GCA_030434875.1. NCBI lineage: Bacteria > Bacillati > Bacillota > Clostridia > Lachnospirales > Lachnospiraceae > Lachnospiraceae bacterium C1.1. Next base: position 4,084,393 of record JAUISW010000001.1, read on the forward strand.
GCCATCACATCAATTGGGTTTTCCTCCGCGGAGAGGCGGAGGAAGACCCTGCATATGTGGGCAGCAACGCTGAAATTCACCTTGTAGGAATGTTTCCTCTTGGCTTTCCTGATGACAGTGCTGTTTATCATCGCCTCAGTCAGGTTATAAGCTATAAGACGGCTCCAGATTTCCTGCATAATAAGTTCTGGTTTGTATGAATGGAAATTGCTCAGCCCGATGGTGTATTTCAGCTTCCTGAAGGAGGATTCTATGCCCCATCTGGCATAATAAAGATTTTTTAGACGTTTGGGAGGAAACTCATCAGCAGGCAGGTTAGTGACAAGGCATTCATAACTATCATCCGAGAGTTTGATTCTAACCACACGGAATGAGATCGGGTATGTGTCTTTTGAACCATACTCAAGGTAATCAAATGAAGTTGCGGCATCAATGAAGCGTCGATAAGTATCACCGCAGTCGACTTTCGAGGACTGACTCCTCACAAGAGTGACATTTACGGTGATATCAAATGTCTCATCATCAGGAAAGTCAAACTTCCCCACGAGGCCTTTTTGGTGGATGTCCTTTGCCCTGAACAGAAAATACTGCTCATTCTGGATGACATGGGCCATGTTGTTATAAGAGCAGTAGCCCCTGTCGCCTATATAGATATTTTTAGAGCCGGGTACAACGGGATGACGGTCAACGATGGTGCAGAAAGCACGGAACTCATCTTTATGGCGGATCGGCTGCAGGAGGGCATCCGTATATAGATTGGAGTCCAGGTCCTGAAAAGCATTGATATGGATGCTGTATGCTCCCTTGATTGATTTGCCAGGAGAGATGAAATATTCATCCGGAGGAGAATACTTGTCGTGGCTGAAATAAGATGCGGTGGAACCGTCTGCAGCAATAATCCGGTATCCCGGGTAACTGCCATTGCACGATGGAATTGATCCAGTGAAACTGTCAAATATTTTCTTCATTGCTTCTGGTTTGAGTTTTTCACGTTGCTGGAAGAACGCGGAAGAAGACGGTGATTGCGTATCCATACCAAAGAAGTCAAGCAGCTCGTTTTTTGTAGCCGAAGAACCTTCGGCAATCAAGAAGCGCATCAGCTTCCCGGGCGGAAGTTTTCGATCACGTGAAAAATCCTTGGCAGGGTTCTTAGCGTAATCAGAAACAGAAGATGAGACAGAGTCGATTGCAGAATTTAAAAGATTTTTGATTTTGTCGTGGGTCATAAGAACCTCCTTGAAATTGGAACAACGGTTATATTTCCAATTTCAAGGGCCGCTCTCGCTACCTCTTATAATTCAATCAGTAGCGAGAGCGGCCGCACAATTTCGGTTCTATGTCAACCCCTTTAGGGGAATTTTTTCAAAAAAACTGGGTTAGACCCCCTATGGAATCTAACCCTTTGAACTTAACTTACTGACATTGGTTCACACAGCTCTGCGCACTTGCTACTCTGTACGCTATTTCACTAAGTGCTGAAGCACTAAGTGAAATATGTGTGTGCTGAGCGTAAGAATACATAAAGCAGGAAACTGGGATTTGCCCCATTGCCGAATGCGCATAATACTTAGCGAAGCAAAGCTGAGCTTAGTATATGCCACACAGAGGGGGCAATCTTAAAATGGGCAAATCCCGTAACTGTGAGCACCTGCAAGGTGTGAACAGTTACGCTGCTTAGGAAGAAGTTGGGCAAGATTGTGAGATTAATGGTATTTCTTCTGCTGTGTCTGATCCTGACAAATTCTTTTTCGGCGTCTGCCGCGGATATGACAGGAGCATATGGCAGCAAAAAGGCATCTGATTATGAAAAACATATAGATATCTGGGGAGAGGACGTTCCGGGGAACTGCTCTGATAATAAACTCTCGCGGATGAATATCGATATGGAGGCACAAAGCTCTGTGGCAGCGGAATTTTCTGAGGCGATCGCGGCAGAGGATATAGTGGAAGCCGAGCGCGTGATAGATACCATGACGTATTTTACAGAGATAAAGCCCGGGTATGAATCAGACAAATTTGATGACAGGCCATATCTCATACCTTATCCCGCTGACGGACGGTCGGTGTCTTTAAGTAAAGTTCCGTCAAAAGTCGAATTTTTTTTTAAAGGCCATAAGAGAAGGGGCATCAGCACAAACAATGTAAGTACGAATAAAGTCAGTGAAAATAACAGTGTTAGTGATGATAAGGACGGAAACATAAATGAGAGCATCAGCGAGGATGAGATTGCAGGGGATGACGGAGCTCCGGCAGTCATAATTCTTCCGGGCGGAGCTTATGCTTATAAATCCATGGATGGCTCGGATTTTGAGGCAAAAGATCTGGCTCTTGCCCTGAATAAGGCGGGAATCAGTGCCTTTGTGCTTCATTACAGGTCGAATCCGTATGAGTATCCTTACCCCTGGCTCGATCTGCAGCGCGCGGTAAGGCATCTGCGCTATTATTCTGATGAATATGGGATAAATCCAGACAAGATAAGCCTGATCGGTTGTTCAGCCGGTGGAAATCTTGCGGGTGTATATGTAAATATGAGGGGATGGAGGCATTCTTTCCCGGAAAATTACCTTCGGGATGAAATCGACCTTGTAGGCGATGAGGTTGCTTCTCTTGCGCTGATATATCCGGTTACGACTTTTGAGTACAACAGCTCCATGCTTTTTGCCCTCTTTCCGGCGGAAATGGTAAGGGATGAATACGAGAGGGAAAAGCTTATGTGGAAGGTGGATTTTTCCAATAATTTCCGGTCGCCGGAGGTTCCCCAGTTTGTCTGCTATGGAACCGGGGACAGACTTGTGGACTGTACGGGGACGGAGGACTACGTTTATGAGGCTGAAGATATGGGAATCGACATAGAAGAGTATCCGCTCGAAGGAGCAGATCATTCCTTCAGATCTGAAAACTACATAGAGGGATACATAAGCTGGCTCGATCGAAAGCTGGATTGATTCTGCACAGCCCGTTAGCGTAAAATTTTCCTCGGAAAAATGAATAGCAAAGAAAAGAGAACATCCTTTCATGTGGTATGATATTAGTTCATGACAAAAATATCATTAAGTAAGTCAAAAAATAACATTTCAGTCAGTGCAGTATCAGAATGTGGGACTCCATCGGAAAAGTGTTTCCGCTCAATAGATGAACAGCTCCTAACAGTGAGTCAGCTGTGACAAAAACTTTCAATGAAAAAGTTTTTTGTCACGGCTTTTTTATTATTTTTTTCTGTATAATGGAAATTGATACAGGATTAAAAGTTCTTATCCACAGCAGGTCATTGAAACGCTGCACTAGCTGCACTAGCCTGCCGGCAGGTAAATGACCTTAACATCATATCTGTATGTTTTTGCAGGAAAAAGGAGGTTGCCATGGAACAGGAGAATAAGATGAATAAAAAAATAAGGTTAATCTTTGGGCTGATCGGTCTTTTGCTTTTTATGGCAGGTCTGGCAATCATTCCTGCCTGTATGCAGATTCCACGTTATTCAGCTACTATTACTGAGATAACTTCTACGGGAACATATCATTCAAGCGGGAAAAGAAGATATAAGGAAAGCGTGAATGTTGAATACACGGATGAAAACGGAGAAGCAAAGACGCTAAACGCTCTGACGATCAAGCGAAGAAGAGAGACTGACCTTCCGGCTGTCGGGGATAGTATCAGCATTTTCAGGCTGGGTATGCTTAGCGGTGAATTCAGCATGACAACACCGGTTGCATGTAGTATAGTATTTGTTTTTATGGGAATAATTTTTATCATAGTGGCAGTAAAGGTAAAAAATCTTAAAGCAAAAAAACACGTGCCGGAAGATTCACTGGCCGGCTAAATATGAACAGAACGCCTGACACATCAGAGGATGTGTAAAGATAATGTCGGCCTCCGGTATTAAATTGTGGGATATACGTACATATTCATGTTGTGCGCGAATCTTAATATTTTTGAAAGGGATGGAAGGGAACTCTTTGCAAACTCCGGATGAAGACACAAGATCAGATTTATTATCCAGGCCGGATTGCGCAAAGTACACGAGAGGTCTTGTGTTTTCCATAAATTTAAGGTATGAATTTTCAAAATGCTTAACTGTATCCGGGTTTGTGTGATAATTATAAAACCCGTTTTCTTCTGTGCCGATAACGTGAACACTGTCGATACAGCAATGTGTAGGATTGACAAAAAGTGTATGTGAAAATCGTTCGCCGGCTGCTTTCAGACAGTAATAGGATTCGATCATTCCGGACATATAAAGAGGAAGCCAGCTCAATATTGCAGTTGACATTTCAGATAGATCCCGGTCTATATTGTGGATTATCTTTATCATGATGCCTTTTTTTACCAGCATGCTCATAAGTGAAGCCCATTTATTGCGGAATCCGGTATCTGCCACCAACCAGTCCATTTTCTGGTCAGAGTAAAGAAAAAGTGTATCCCCTTTTTTGTTTTCCATAACTGCGCTGCCCAAAAAACGAAGGACAGCTTCTCTTAAACCTTCGTAACCGAAATATTCAGAAGTTTTATTTTTTAGAATTTCCTCACTCACCGATTCTTCAAATGACGGCAGGATTATCCCTGTTTCGGCTGAAAAAGAGTCGAAAGCCCCGAGAAACTTCCCGATGACTGCAGTTTCAGTATCAGAAACGGACTCGTAATCACACAGCCAGCCGTAAAAATGTCTTTCATCCAATAAGTCCGGAGACAAATGCATCAGACTGGCAAGCTCATTAAGTTTGCCGGATTTTGTGATAATATCCCAAAGCATAGCTGCAAGTTTTTGGGAAAGTTCGGGATTTGAACGGGGAGTTACGCTGCCATTTCTGTAACGGCTTATGAGTGAAGCGTCAACATGTAACATGCGGCTCAAGGTCACGTTCATAAGACAGGTAATGTTCATGATGAGGTCTAATTTATAGGCAAAATTGCTGTAGCCTTTTCTGACAGTTTGAGAATTTGAGGATGCACAGCCACGCTCCTGAGCATGTCTTGCAGAATGAAGCTCCGGACACTCTTCAGGAAAAAGGTAGTCCTTTAATGCGATTTTTATGGAGTTTTTATCAGAATCAGGCTCAAGTTTTAAAAGTGAGCATAGACCGCTGTTCAGGTTATGTTCATTAGAGAAAATAACAATACCATCAACAAGTTTCCTTGCGGCGGAGCTGTCACGAGGAATCTTTCTGGCACCGGTTCTAAGACGGCTTACATTACTTCTGTCAAAGCCGGCTGCTTCTGCTATATCAACACTGCTAAGCTTAAGCGCAACCATAAGGTTATCAAATTTATCATTAAGCATAGAATATCCCCCTCATATACATTACGTTATAGCTGTATTCTAGCATGTATACACGGGACTGACAAATCTGTAATATTGACAGTTATTATTCAGTCAGCAATGTGTTACTGTTCACACGCTTTCAGCGTGCTCCAGTAACGGGTTTTGCCATTTAAGATTGCCTATGGCAATGGGCAAAACCCAGTGTTCAGTCAGAGTTATTGTGGCATAACTGCGCAGCGGAGTGCGCAGTTTGCCTGTGAACAGTAACAGCAATGTCATTAAGTTAAGCCTGATGAAATATTTTTTCCACATAAAGCGTTTTTTAATGTGGTCAAAAATTTATTTAAAGTTTAATTTAATGACATTGATTCAGTCTGCTTTCAGTGTGCTCCAGTAAAGTGTTTTGCCATTTGAGATTGCCCCCTCTGTGTGGCATATACTAAGCTCAGCTTTGCTTCGCTAAGTATTATGCGCATATGGCAATGGGCAAAACTAATATTAATCCAAGGTTATTGAGGCATAACTGTGCACTGTAGCATCAGTTCTTAACTAAATATAAAAATAGTTGTAACCAAGGAGAACTTAAGTATGATCTTAGTACTTGAATGTATTGTTATTTGTTTTATTCTTATGTGAAAAAGAATGAATTCAGCTGTTATAATCATACATGGAATGCATTTTTTAAATTATTTCGAGGAGGAAAGTGTTATGAAAAGAAAATTAATATTAGCAATAGCTTGCTGTATGGTACTTGGTCTTGGAGGCTGCAGTTCTGAGAACAGCACAGAAAGCGAGGCTCAGAGCGGACTTCAGGTTGAGGAAATCCCTGCTGCTGAAATAATTGAGACAGCAGAATCAACAGAAAAGGCTGAGACAGCACAGGATATAGACAAGACTGAAAACACAGAGAAATCAGGCCTCATCACAGAGGATCAGGCGTGTGAAGCAATTAAGAAATACTGTATTGAAGGCTCTCCTGATCTTGCTGATATGGTTGATTCGGACGACTACACCATTTACTGGGAAGCATCTACAACCGAGGATGGCGAAATCTGCGTTCTTTACAGAGCATATACCGGTGCTCTTATCCGTTACTATGTAAATCCTGAAACCGGTGAGACCTATGTGACAGAGCAGGTTCCGGGCATTATCGATGACGAACAGAAAACGGATGAAACTCTTAATGTAAAAGACTATATCGAATAACGGTTACTGTTCAGACCCTAACTTGAGATAAAAATACCGGTGATCTAGACTTTTATCAGTCGGACCACCGGTATTTTCTATCAAATATCAATAGTCTGTGCGTGAGCCCTGGACAGGTCAACCTTAAGTTTGTGGATACGAGACTCCTCGGTACGAAGGAGGCTTTTATATTCAGCCTCCATCTGTAGATATTTATTGCCACTTCTGAAAGCCTCAAGCTGAGCCTGAAGACTTTTTACGCGGTACTGTAAAGTTATAATAAATTCATACTGAGAGTCGTACATAATGATTATTGGCCTGCCTTTAGCTGCTTGATTTCTTCCTTGAGAGATTTGATGAGTATTTCCTGTGCTTCATACTTTTTCTGAAGCTTTTCATATAGCTTTTTGTAATCAGGTTCTTTTTCCTGTGTGGCTTCAGTTTTTCTGTGTCTCCCATCTGTCGGAATCATCTCACCCGTCTCAGGGTCTATCTTTCCGATAAGAGTACGCCTGGCCCGGCTCTGCTGTTTTTCTTTGTTCCAGTATGCCTTGGACTCGTAGACATAGGTTATTCCTGTTCGTTTATCAAGTTGTTTTATTATTCCCATGGGGGTGCTCCTTTCCACAACATCGTTACGTTTATATTATATATCATAACGATGCAAAATGCAATAGAAAAGCCCAAAAAAGTTAGAATTTTCTGGGTTTTCTCAAATTTTCATATGTATTTTTATCGTTAGGTTAGAATGTCAAGTTGGGGGCTGAACAGTAACCATATAAATGGTTAATATGGAAAAATTCACAGATATTTCTGCATTTTTAGTAACTTACAGCCTATTTTGTGATATTGTATAAAATAGACGTTTGCGAATAAGAGCAATTGTGCAGAAATAACAATTTCCATATTGTGATTTAAAATATTCAGACTCAGGAGGAACATTATAATGGCAAAAGAAGCAGCATCAAAATTCGTACAGGCTATACTTAACGATGAAGAACTCAGACAACGCACAGAAAAAATGAAGCCCGAGGATGCTGTGCCGCTCGGTAAGGAAATGGGCTACGACTTCACACTTGAAGAGTTCACAGACGTTATGAACGAGGATCGGGAGCTTTACCGGGAGCTTTCCCCGGACGAGCTTGAAGCGGTAGCGGGGGGAGACTCAAAGACGAGATACAGTATGGGGTGGTATGCTTCGGGACTGGGTTACAATAAGAAGTATCAGAACTCTGACGCATCTCATAAAAACAAAGCAAACTTTTGTAATGGTGATCCTAACGGTCCAAGACATCAATTTGTTTTATCTATTGAGGACAGAGCACAATTTTTCGGTGCTTGGACAAATACTTATGCAGTATATAAGTGTTCACTTTGCAACTATAAGACGGAAATCCATATAAAGTTCGGAGAGGGAGGAGAAATAATAAGAGTCGATTGATTTGCAGCTTTTGTGTAATTATACTCCTGAGTTTGACAGTTCAATAGCAAAGAAAGTCTCGGAATCCCATATTTTACAAGGGGTTTCGAGACTTTTATCTTCGTTTTGAATTATGGTATTTTTTTCCTGTTCTTACTTTCTTTTTGAATAGTTTTCATTTGGCTTTTGGTGATGAATTCATAGTCAGTTCTGAAACCACATGCATCGTGAAGATCATCTGTTAACTTGGTTCTTTTATAAGTTGGAATGAAT
>JAUISW010000002.1 GCA_030434875.1 Lachnospiraceae bacterium C1.1
TCAAAAAGAAAGTAAGAACAGGGAAAAAATACCATAATTCAAAACGAAGATAAAAGTCTCGAAACCCCTTGTAAAATATGGGATTCCGAGACTTTCTTTGCTCTTGAACTGTCAAACTCAGGATTATATAAAAAAAGATTTTATACATCAACAAGCCTTATAACATTACGAAATATATTTTAGCTATTCCTTATATATCAATTCGCAATATGATAAGATATTTATAATTTAATATTCAAAGGAGGACTTCCATGGACTATCGTAAATTTGATTCCGCTGTCTACATACGTTTAGATAAGGGTGACGAAATAATATCCAATATTATAAACATTTGTAAAAAAGAAAATATTAAATCCGCAATTTTTTCAGGCATAGGTGGATGTGCTGAAGCTGAAATACAAACCTTTATTCCGGAAAAAGGAGAATTTGAAACAGAGCATTTAAAAGGTATGCTTGAACTTGTTTCCTTAAACGGCAATATTGTATCAGATGATAACGAATATTATCATCACACTCATGCTGTATTTTCCTATAAAGAAAATAATGAACATCAACTTGCAGCAGGTCACATAAAGTCTATCACTGTTTTATATACCGCAGAGATAGAACTTCGCCCTACTCTTGGAGGAAGTATCAGCAGAAGCTTTGACCCGGAAACGGGTACCGGCTTTTGGAATTTCGACGAATAATAAATAAACTCCGGCCTTCGAAAATTTCCAAGGTCGGAGTTTATAATTATTTCATCAATTTTCTGATCAATATGCAAACAAATATTAACGCTGCGATAATTGGAAGTAATGGTTTATCATTATATTCACCATTATCCAGCAAGCTTTTAACCGTATCGCCATGACGTTTCTCATCATTTTTTACGGATTCAACTTCCGGAAACTCATCTATTATTTTTTCATAACCGGCTATAGCTGAATATTCTCCTTTTGCAATTAACGGATACATAATGCGTTTTCCCAAAAGGCGATAGAGTATCACTACCATATTTGCCTGCTTTGTATTTGGAGACAATACCTTATTTGTATATTTCTTAAACACAGAAGCATGTCTTCCCTCATCTGCCGCAAGTCTCTTAAATGTTTCAGCATCTGTTTGGTTGCTTACTGCTTCGGCCATTCGAAGGTATGTTTCCACACCATCGAGTTCTCCCTGCTGTGATTCAATTAATATATTCATTTTTTCTTCAGTTATTTCCATATTATTCCCTTTCAAGACCTCTTAGAAGAGATCCAGCATACTGTCTAAATATATTTCTTCCCTTACCTTTAATTGATATTCAGGTTTGGTCATATAATATAATAAAAATTCAAGGATAACAGCGCTTCCCAAACTGCGTCCTTCAATCTTAAAATTATTAAATCCTTTTGGTAAATATAATTTGCGTATTTCATCTATTCCGATAAAAGCCGGGTTTTTCATCGCTTCCGAAAATCTGTATCCTTTTTCTGCGTTTGGTGAGTGGCAAATATGATCTTCACATTCCTCACCCAGGCTTTTTCTGCTCACATTTTCGTAGCATTCTTTTCTTTCTTTACATCCGAACCAGCAACACTCGTTAGATAAGAATTCCACTTTATTTTTTTGATTCTGAGATAAAAGATCCAGTCTTTCAAAATTTTTATTTAATCTAAAATCCGGAACAACATAACTAAAATCTTTTCTATCTAATTCTTTTTCAAAATCATCAAAATCTGTCAGTACCTTTGTAGTTGACGACACAAAATAATAATCTGGATATTTTTCCTTAATATAGCTCAAGAGCAGGTCCGAGCTTATTATTATTCCGTTCTGACAACCTTCATTTTTATTAAATATCTCACATAATGAATTAGATTTTTTATCTAAAAGATGTTCTTCCCGGATCAAAGAATTACTGAATGTCAGTCTGGCAGATATTCTATATTCACGCAGCAGTTCCGCAACTTTCTCCGGATCCTCTTCTCCGAAACCCACTCTTCCGCCGCCCCATATACAATCTGCCGGAGCGCCATATATGGATCCAATTTCACCCCATTCATAAAAATATTCCCTGTGCTCATTGTAAAGCAAAAGAAAGACTTTATATAATTCGTAAAACTCAAATAAACCGGGAAGATGATAATACACCTTTTTTTCTTTCTTATTACTTTTCAATGTCTCCGGTCCAGTCAAGGATTCCTCCACATTCAATGATATTCTTATATCCTATTTTTACCAGTTTTCCTGCTGCCTGCTTACTCCTTCTACCGGTTCTGCAATATACATAAATGGTCTGATCATAATCGGGGAGCAGATTGATTTTTTCATTCGAGATATCTTCATTTGCATAATTAACAGCCCCGGGAATATGACCGGATGCAAATTCATCGGATCGTCTTACATCTAAGATTATGTAGTCTCCTGATGTCTTAAAAATTTCCTTTGCTTCATCCATCGTAATTGACTTATAATCTGCCATACTTTCTCCTCCGGAATTTTTCTTTTTTAATAATATTGATGTTGCTTTATCTGCTCCACCTATGATTTCTGATGTTTTATCTTTATGATTTTTCTCTCTTATATTCTTCAATGTCGCAAAGGTAATAGACAAAATAGCCACAATACCTATATATAATAAAATTTTTTTATTAATAAGCAGCCCTCTTAAAACATTATTAAAGTTACTTAAATCATTTTTAGCAAAATTATTGACTAACTTTTTAGATCATTTCAACGTATCTTTCTATTCTTTTGAAAATATCATCCAGACTAAAATAACCGCTTTCTCTGATAGATAGTTTGCCACTAATAAATACCACTATCGTTGGAACTGAAAAAATACCATATTCTGCAGCAATTTCAGGAAATTTTTCAATAGAAACATACCTACTTTTAATTTCTTTATAATTTTCAATCCAATGATCTATTTTCTGTTTTATTGCACTGCAGGGTGCGCAGGTTTCTGTTCCGAATTGAAAAATGACAATTTCTTTTTCCGCAATAAGTTCGTCTATCTTTTCATCTATTTCAAGATTTTTCATTTATTTTGACTGTCTTTCTGATCAGAGTTCTTTTCCGTTAGTTTCTATTACATGCTTATACCAGTCAAAAGATTTCTTTTTGTACCTGTTTAACGTACCTTTTCCTTCGTCATCTTTATCAACATAGATGAATCCATATCGTTTTGCCATTTCTCCTGTAGATGCACTTACAAGATCTATGACTCCCCACATTGTATATCCAAGTAAATCGACGCCATCCTTATCCACTGCGTCGATCATACACTTAATGTGTTCTCTCATATATTCAATACGATAATCATCTTCTACAGTTTTCTCTCCATCAGCTTTTGCCATAAGGATATCTTTAGCACCAAGTCCGTTTTCAACAATAAACATTGGCTTTTGATATCTGTCATAGATACTGTTCAATGTTATCCTGAGTCCGAGAGGATCTATCTGCCAGCCCCATTCGCTCGCCTTAAGATAAGGATTTTTTAATGTTGCAAATACATTTCCTGCTGTTTCTTTATTAACTTCTGGATCTGCACTGGTCAATCTTGATGAATAATATGAGAAGCTTATGAAATCGACAGTATTCTTTAACGCTTCTTTATCTTCATCTGTAATTTCAATATTGATTCCTTCTTTTTCAAAAAATTTCAATGCATATGACGGATAATATCCCCTCGCCTGTACATCAATAAAGAAATAGTTCTCTCTATCCTTAGTAATAGATTTCCATACATCTTCAGGATTACATGTATTAGCATAAGTATTTCCTGCCGCAAGCATACATCCTATCATTACTTTTGGATCAATTTCATGTGCTGCTTTTGTTGCTAAAGCTGATGCTACCAGTTCATTATGAGCTGCCTTATATTTTACAGATTTTTCATCCTCTCCTTCTTCTATTATTACTCCTGATGCCATAAATGGAAGATGAAGAAGCATATTTATTTCATTAAATGTAAGATAGTATTTAACCTTACCCTTATAACGGCTTACAACAGTTTTTACATATTTAACATATAAATCTATCATAATCCTGTTTTTCCATGAGCCATACTTTTCTGTTAAAGCTAAAGGAACATCAAAGTGTACCAGGGAAATTAGCGGTTCTATACCATACTCGACACATCTGTCAATAACTTTCTCATAGAATTTCAAACCATCCTCATTCGGCTCGCTTTCTTCACCAGTCGGATAGATTCGAGACCATGAAATACTAAATCTAAAACATTTAAGTCCAAGTTCATGTAGAAGTTCGAGATCTTCCTCCCATCTATGATAAAAATCAACTGCTTCATGACTTGGGTAACTATGTTTATCATCACATTTAAGGCTCCGAACTTTTCCTAATGCAACGGGAAAACGATCTTTTCCTGCAGGAACTACGTCTACATTAGAAATTCCACGACCACCTTCTAAATAACCACCTTCAAATTGATTAGCAGCTGTAGCACCGCCCCACAAAAAATTTTCTCTCATATTTTATTTTTCTCCTTTGTTTCAATTTATAAATAAAGATTTTATTGTTTGCGTCATCTCAGTTTCATTTTTTACAATAATGTCAGCCTTAATATCTCCATCTGTTTCTTTAACTTTACGCCTGTTAAACCATATTGCATTCCAGCCTGCATTCTTTGCGCCAATTATATCGTTCTCAAATGTATCACCAATATACCAGGCATTTTCTTTTTTTATCGCAAGTCTTTCAATTACATGATCAAATATTTTCTTTTCCGGCTTTGCATAACCAATCTCTCCGGATATAAAAATATTTTCATCAGGAATCCAATTACCAATATTCAAGGTTTTTATTTTTGACTTTTGATGCTCTTTACCACCATTTGAAATTATTGCCATATTTATATTTTTTTCCTTCAAATTACTCAGCATCTCTTTGACATTTTCTGTTATAATTATTTTCTTTTGAAATTCCTTATAATAACTTTGAATCTCCAATGCCTCTTCTCTGCTTATTACAAGTCCAAAATCCTTCATGGCTTTTTGATTTCTATAAGCATACATATCATCAGAAGATATCTTTCCGGAACTCCATTCTTCAAAAATCATATCACTATATTTTCTACTGGCTAAAAATATTCCTTCTATTTTCTCATCTACTATTTTTACATCGTTCTCTATAGTAATTGTTTTCTCTCTTTTTGAATAAAATTTTTCCAGAGCTTTTTGGAATGGCCAACAGAGATCATATAATGTATCATCCAGATCAAAAACTATTGTCTTGTTCATCAATTACTCCATTTTTCTAAATGGTATTTTTAGCAGCCCTTTCCATCAATTCCACATGCTGCTCCCTGCTGTACAATTTCATATCCTTTTTCCTCAAGGAATTTTTTCCAATCGATGATCACTTCATTGTCTTCTGTAACTATTGCAGGAATACCAATTGTTCCTGTCCCTTTAATCGGATCAAATATTTTATTAAGATCTCTGATTTTTATAAATACCGCTAAATCCTTAAGTGTTTTGCCGATATCTCTAAAATCATATTCAACCTTATTCGCATCCAGATTTGCCTTGAGTGCTACGCAATCTTTACACATTTCTGTTCCGTAAATTTTTATCATTTTTTCATTCCTTTCTACCATGTATTATATTAATTCCTTATTGTATTTTGCTGTTTTATTATAACATATTATTATTTCCTCACCGTGAGGATTTTCCATTCGATTATCCAAATTTTTCTTCTTAATATTTAATTCTAATTTTAGAAAAAAGGTGATATCGTCCTCACCGTGAGGATAATATCACCTTTTTATTAATTCTTTCTCAAAGCATTTTCAAGCTTTTTCCATTCATCTTCCGAATATTCTCTTTGCTCAAAGTTATCAAAACTGGTTTTCTTTTTATTCTTTGAACTATTAACAGGTTTATTTGGAAATGCTCCCTGTTCTATCATTTTACAAAAATATTTAACCTTATCTTCTATTGGTTCAAGACTCTTATCGTTAAAACGACTAGTAAAAGATAATGCAACTGCCATCAAATCCATAGCTGATTTTTTATTCTTTTTTGCGCAACTATATATACGCAATATTTCATCATTAGTAAATGCAATGCCTGTCATACCTAAAACAGATGATACTTGTGTATATAAAGCATCTTCTGTTAATGCAGGAGCAGATTCTTTTGCATCTACATAATTTTTTTCCTTTATAGAAAATCTATAACCTACAATCTTATTTGAAACCTTTTGCGATTCATAATCAAAAGTAAAATCACATTCGTCAATATTATTTATACTTTCTCGGGCGGGTTTTAAAACTCTTCTATCAATATCGTTCGATTGATACTTCTCCGAAAGTGAAAATTGATGTTTGATCTCCTCTATTGACATATCAAAGACACCAGGTGTTGCCTTTGGATATTCTCTATATCTCTTTTTATTTTCAAGGAACCAATATAATGCAATAGTATATTTTCCACGAAGCTGAGTTGTAACTTCTAATGATCCATAAGCGCCATGAACAATCTGAGAGCATAAAGCAAGATCCTTAAAAAAAGCAGTAGGTCTGAATTCTATAAAAGCACCTTCTCCTTTTTTCTTTCCATGATATCTTAAAATATCAAACCAGGGAACAACAATTTCATCATCTCCATCTTCGCCCAGTTCATCAAAGGTCAATAAACGTTTTTTTAGTTTTGATGCTCCGGAACGAAACGTTTGATATAGGGAGTTTGAAGAATCATATTTTTGATATTTAAGAAAGCTTGAAGGTTCTATTCTATATGTTTCATTTTCCGGAAATGATGACATTACTCCTAGTATAGCATCAAATACTATATTTTCAGCAGCGCTGAACTCCATTTTACAATGCATGATCAAGGCATCAGTTCTATAAGCTATACTTACGCCGCCTTTTTTCAAAGGATGTTTATTATCTTGAAGCGCTAAAAGCTTAAGAAGAGTTTCATGGGAATTTTCATTAAATGTTTCGACAAGTTTATCAACGGAAATAGCATCTTTAATAAAACCTTTGATCTGAACTTCATCTTCAGGAATCACAGCAAGACCATTCTCATCTACAATATCATAGAATCTTTCATCATGATCTATAATCCTGCCTTCTGATGTTGCAACTGTCTGATGCTCTATTTGACCTAACGAACTGGCCATAGGATATTCGCCATCAGTTATAAACTGATTTCCGTCAACTATGTCATAGTTAACCTGCTCTACCTTCTTTTTTCTTCCCATTATTTACCCCTGATCTTTTGCTGCTTATTATATTTCAACATGTTAAAGCTTAAATTTAACTGTCACTAATTCCGACAACTATATTCATATCTCATTTTTTTATTATATAAGGTGTTTCTCCGCTTTTCAAGTTTTTTGTCGGAGTTTTATTATTATCATCTCTGTTACCGCTGTATACTTGTAATAAATATAATTCCGACAGAATGAGTAGTAATTCCGACATTAATTTAATAAGTCGTTTTTTACTACTCATTCTGTCGGAATATGCTGGAATATAAATATCCCGTAATTTGTACGTGATTTATAGAAACAATTAATAAACAAACCCAGATCATAGCCTGACTCAAAATAAATCTTTTCATAAGTAAAAAACTACTCAATCTGTCGGAATTATTATTTTAAGCTTTATCTTTTAATGAAAAAATCGCGTAAAAACTCTATTTACAATTCAAAAGCTGTAATAACAACCAGATATTTACATTACTATTCAAACTGTCGGAGAAATTATAGCAGACTGTAATTAAAAGTCCGGCTTTTAATAACTATATTGGACTTATTATTTAAATTTATCGTACTATTGAAACTGTCGGTTTCCGACTATATATTATTTTTGTCGGAATTACTACTCAATCTGTCGCTTTTTACCAACTGATAATAATTTCTATAAATATAACTGCAACATAATTATCTTATGTAAACTAACTATTCAAACTGTCGGTTTCCGACTTTCTATAGTATTTGTCGTAGTTACTATTCAATCTGTCGGTTTTTACTTTATCAATCTTTTTAATTACTACTCAAACTGTCTGTTTCCGACAATATGTTATTTTTGTCGGAATTACTACTCAAACTGTCGGTTTTTGAATATCAATGACTCATCAATTAATATTAAATTACTTTGCATAAGCACTAGAATCTCGATAAATAAAACTAGTTAAACTGTCGGTTTCCGACAAAAATCAAATAATGCGTTTTTACTACTCAAATTGTCGGTGGTTCTATTCAAACTGTCGGAATGAACTCATTAAATTGTCGGCGTATTCTATTTAATTTGTCGGAATTTATTAATCAAACTGTCGGAGAAAAATCCTGCAAAGTCCGATAAACACTGGCATTAAAAAACTTCTGCTATACTATCTATACAATTACTATACATAAAGTATACTCTATCCGATCAGACATTCTCATTCTCAAGAATATATAAGTGATATTTATTATAAAAAACTTTAACCTGATATTAAAAATAAAGGATATAATTAAATTTAACCTTGATACTGTCAAAATATAATGTCATGAATATAGACAGTATCAAGATAGAGAGATAAATACGAATAATGAAACGGAAAATGAGTATTTGTCTTTTAAGATATTAAAAGATCTTTTTAAGAAAAATTTTATTCAAAATAATATAGAACTGAATGAAAATGGAAAATACAGTGAAGTTGATAAAGAAATAGTGAGATATTTTTTCTCTATGGGTGCAGGTGAGGAAAACTTTAAATGGATTTAATAACTTCCTCACCGTGAGGACACAAAATAATCATATAATCATTTTTGTTAAGATTAAATAATTATAGTTACTCTTAAATTTGTTAAATTGAAATAGGGATTATATATGGATAAAATAAATTTAATTGCTATAATTGAGCGAATGGTAGCTCGCTATATAAAATACTCCGATATAAAATATTCAGGAGGATTTATATATGAGAAAATTATTGACAATTGTTTTAACCGGAATCATTGTTCTTGGAGCTACGGGATGCGGAAGTGATAATACTAACTTAACCACAAAATCCCAATCAGAAGTGACTGTATCATCTACAGAGAATTTTACCGACAAAGAAAATAAAGAGGAAAAAGATGATAAAAAGATTTCGGAAGATATGTCTGTAGAAGAACTGTTGGAATCAGCAGAATACGGAAATGGAAGATCCTATACAACACTTGGACAAAAATATGAAAATGGAGATGGTGTAGAGCAGAATTATGATAAAGCTCTGGAATATTATTTACTTTCAGCAGAAGCAGATAATGCTGACTTTAAGGGATTAAGATATGCAGCTTTGTTTTATTATGAAGGAAAAGGTGTTGAACAGGATTATGATAAGGCAAGGGAATATTTTATTAAAGCAGCAGAAGCCGGTGATATTTCAGCTGCCTATTACCTAGGAATCATGTATGAAGAAGGAGAGGGTGTAGATAAGGATTTTTCGGAAGCTTTTAACTATTATGAGATGGCAGTTTCTAAAGTTGACGAATATCTGGAAAACGAGAAAAATAATGGACCTGATGAATTAAAAAAGGCATTATGTGCATTGGCTCGTATGTATGAAAAAGGTCTTGGAGTTGAGAAAGATACTGATAAGGCAATTCAATATTATCAATATGCAGTAGATTTAGGCTGGGATAATGTTGAAGAGGATATTGAAAGACTTAGTAAATAAGATGTTTTATGAAAGGGCTGAGGTTATTGAACTTCGGCTCTTTCGTTTGTATAATAGGTATTAAAAATGTAAAAATCGATTGGAAGTTTAATGAAAAATTTTGAAGAATTAAAAGAAGAATGCCTTTTTGAGATAGATTCGTTAGGTATAAAACCTGGCGTTATTTCTTCATGGATGATAAACAGCAGAGCAAAAACAAGATGGGGATTATGTAAAAAGAAGAGTGATGGAAGCTTTGAAATACAGATAGCAAAGCGATTGATAGAAGATGATAATATTTCGAAAAATGCCTGTAAGGAAACGATCATTCATGAAATACTGCATACCTGTAAAGATGCTATGAATCATACAGGAAAATGGAGAATTTATGCAGAAAAAATGAATCTTGCATTTGGATATAATATAAAAAGAACCACATCCGGAATTGAAAAGGGCGTTGAAAATTATGTTGCTGCCTCGATGCCCCCAAAATATATTTTTATATGTAAAGGCTGTGGAGCTGTAATTTATCGAAAAAAAGAAAGTAAGTTTACAAGAAATTACAGGCAATATGGATGTAGAAGATGCGGAGCAGTTGCCTGGAGCAGGAAGAAAATTAATTAAATAATATAGTTGGAGAAGATTATGAAAAAAGGAATAGCAGTATTATTTCCGGGAATTGGATATACGAATGATAGACCGCTTTTATATTATTCGAAAAAAATTGTTAAAGAAATAGGATTTGATTGTGTAGAAATTAATTATTCTATTTCGGAAAAGATCATGGAAATAAAAAATAATACTGACAAAATGAAGGAATGTTTTCAGTCAGCTATGCAACAGACAGAGAGGAAACTTTCGGATATAAATTTTCAGGATTATGAAAGAGTGGTTTTTATAGCTAAAAGCATAGGGACAGTGATTGCAGCCTGTTATGATTCCAGTAATAAAATAGATGCCGAAAATGTAATTTTAACGCCGCTCCCACAGACCTTTGATTACTTAAAGAATAATAGCGGAATTATTTTTCATGGGAGTACGGATCCATGGTGTGAAACGAATATTGTTGAAAAAGCTTCTGATGATCTTGATATAAAATTATTTAAGATCGAAAACGCTAATCATTCATTGGAAACAGGAAATATTATAACTGATATAGAAAATCTTGAAAAAATAATAAAAGAAATAAGAAAATTTGTCCTGAGATTGGAAATAAATTAATGTATTTATGGATCATAGCAACATTTGTGGCTTTTTTTATAAAAGGTCTTTGCGGATTTGCAAATACTTTGGTATTTACATCTATACTTGGATTCGGAGTGAATAATATAAATATTTCACCAATAGAATTGATTCTTGGCTATCCGACAAATCTAATAATGACCTGGAAAAACAGAAATAAATTAAACAAAATGATCTTTATTCCATTGTCAGTTTTGGTATTGGCAGGAAGTATACCTGGGGCTTTTATGCTTAAAAATATTGATGTACGTTATATAAAGATGACATTTGGGATAGTTGTAGTTTTGATTGGAATTGAAATGTTTCTCAGGGAGTTAAATATATTACATATTAAGCAGTCTAAATTTATTCTTGGATTTATAGGAATTTTATCCGGAGTTCTTTGTGGATTGTTTGGAATCGGAGCTTTACTTGCGGCTTATGTAGGAAGAGTTGCAAAAGACAGTGATGAATTTAAGGCAAATATAAGTGCAGTTTTTATTGTAGAAAATACCTTCAGGATCATCTTGTATTGTATTTTGGAAATAATAACATTGTCAAGCCTAAAACAGGCGGTATTGATGATGCCCTTTATGTTGGCTGGATTGTTTGCAGGAATGAAAAGCTGTAGGTATTTAAGGGAAAAATTTGTTAAGCAAATGGTGATAGTACTTCTGATCATATCAGGAATAATGCTTGTTATAAAATCAGGAATAAGCTTTTGAATCTAAAGTAAATGAATATAGATATATTGAACGTTCAGAGTAATATAAAAACATAACTATTAGACAGGCCATTTAAATGCAGATTAAAATGCATTTAAATGGCCTGTTTGCATGACTTTGAGACAGAAACTGATGAAAAGTTATAGAAATTAAAAAAATTAATATTAATTTGTTACAAGGTCAATATAATTTGGAAAAGTAATTTCATCTTCTTTGGTTATATGGATACTGACATCTGAAAAAAAATCCTGCAAACTACGGCGAAGGGAAGAGTAACAAGGAGCATCAAAAATGTGCAAAAAATTTTGTAAGGATTTATTTCTATTTTCTTGATCGCGATGTTCATTTGTCATTGAGTTCAAATGGTCAATTGTTTCTCTATCGTACGAAGCATGTATATACATAAGTGGAAAAACGACCTGTTCTTCTTTTTTGAAATGTTCATTAAGTTCTTGAGCAGTGATTATAAAATCGTTATAAAAATGCATATATTCAGGGCTGTTATTATCAGTAATTATTAATTCAAGAGTTGAGGTAATTTTGTTTATAAGAACCCGTTCTGTTTCATGATGTACTTTTTGTATTTCATCGAGTTGTTTTCTATATGGCATATTTCTAAAGTTGAAATATGGATCATTAGTATTGAATATTTTTTTATTTTTCAGATCACTAAGAGAAAAGGTTTGTATTATCATGACTTAGACTCCTTTATTAATTTGGCTTTGAGGCAATTATAATATCGGCATCAGAGCAGTAAAATACTGACTAAAAGTTTACTATGGAGATAATTTTAATTATGTTGTTATTGCAACGGAAAATATAAATTGGAAAAAAAATAGATGAAAAAAGACTTATTGTCATTTTTACATCTATTTTTATTTATCTTTTGTGTAATTACTTCGGTAATCTACAATTAGGTAGAGTGAGTTGATATAATGTGGGAATCAGACTGATCTGCACACATATATATTAATGAAACATTCCCATATGCATATGACCCGGATGCATATGATCGCCTCTGATCATAACAATTCTTCGATCTTGAGGACCAGGCTGCTGACCATTTTCAGATGTTTGGCTGCTGTCTCCATCTTCAGCACGGGTAAGTTCTGTTACACCAAGTGTTGTTGTTCCACCGTATTGGGAAACAATAGAGTCTATATATTCATAGGTTTCCGGGCAGGTAGATTGAAGGTAGCCTGCACACTCTATATATTCACGAAAGGCTTCTGCAAAATACTCGGAAGAGTCTGTCTGGGCATAATCATTAGATCCTCCATCAAGAAGATCCTTTTCTGATGCGTAGATAGCAGAAAACGTATCTGATTGTGATGTTTCGTTATTAAGAACAGTATCAACGAAATGACCCATTTCGTGGTTAAGAGCGTATCCGGTATATTGATCAACAAGTACTATTGTTTTGCTGTTCGTTTCCGTGAACCCTGCGACGTATTCATCTTCTGATAAATTTGCACCGAGAGAGACTGCCTCAGCGTTTACTGTATCAATATCTTTTATGTGGATGGTCCAGCCCTGTGATTCAAAGGCTTCTCTGATACCTGAAGGAAGCATATTATAATATGTTTCAGCTTCGCTGTTGTATGTATCGGAAGTTGTTTCAGCAATTGGAATTGCAGCAAAAACAGATGTTGTAAAACTTACTGTTGATATTAAAACAGCAGCAATAGCCGCTGTAAAAAGCTTTTTAATTTTTTTCAATTTTTCATCCTCCTGATTTCATGACTTCTGTATAATATGCAGTATAAAATAAATACTGTGTACAAATTTTGAAGAAATCAGGAAAAAAATATAAAAACGGCTTTTGCATTCTTAAAAATACAAAAGCCGTTTTATATGAATGAAAATTATCTTCTTGATTCGAAATTTATAAAATCTTTTCTTTCTCCGACATATTTTGTTGCCGGTCTCATTATCCTGCCATCATAAAGTTTGTTTTCAACATTATGAGCAACCCAGCCTGAAACTCTGGCGATTGCAAATAATGGAGTATAAAGCTCTATCGGTATACCAAGCATTTCATATGCAAAACCGGAATAAAAATCAACATTTGTAGGAAGAGTTTTGTTCTTTCTTTCAAAGGTGACTTCATGTACAGTTTCCTCAAAGAGTTTATAGAAATTAAATCTGTCTTCGAGTTTCTTCTCTTTTGCAAGACTGTGAACAAGTTCGCGTATTATTTCAGCTCTTGGATCTGAAAGGGTATATACGGCATGTCCAAATCCATATACTAGACCGGAATGATCAAACATTTCACCGTCCATAATGGAATTTACAACCTTTACAACTTTATTTTTATCAGAAGTATATCCGATCTTATCGATTACTTCCTTCATCATTTTTGCTACAGAAATGTTGGCACCACCATGTTTAGGACCCTTTAATGCACCAAGAGATCCGCAGATCGCAGAGTAGAGATCTGTTCCTGTGGATCCTATAACAACATCGGTAAAAGCTGAATTATTTCCGCCGCCGTGATCGGCATGAATAACAAGCAAGGCATCAAGTACATTTGCTTCTCTCTGAGTAAATTTACCATCTGCTCTCATCAGACGAAGAATATTCTCTGCTATAGAATAATTTTTCTCAGGATAGTTAATTACAAGACTCTTTCTTTGCATGTCATGCATCTTTGCCTGGTAAGCATAGCAGGCAAGTGCAGAAAACTTGGAGATAAGGTTAAGGCCCTTTCTCATTGTTTCGTATACATCTACATTATCCGGATCATCATCATAATTATAGAGTGCAAGAGTGAGCATTTGCATTCTGTTCATCAGATCATTAGAGGGGGAACGAAGGATTTCATTTACCAGGAACTTGTCCGGCATATCATATCTGTCAGAAAGAGTTTTTTTGAAATCCTTGAACTGATCTTTAGTCGGAAGGAATCCGAATAAGAGAAGAAAGCTTGTCTCCTCAAAGCCAAAGTTTCCCTGACGATTTTTAATAAGATCTCTTATGCTGTATCCGCGATAAAGAAGATCTCCATCACAAGGTACGACGTTGCCATCCTTATCAACATCATAACCGACTACATCAGAGACGCGTGTCAGACCGATCCTTACACCGGTTCCATCATCATTTCTGAGACCTTTTTTTACATTATATTTCTTAAAAAGTTCATTCGGTATTTCGGTATAATTTGATGATTTGCCAAAAAATCTAGCCAGAATATAATCATCATGATAGGTAGTTCGTATCGTAGCCATGGATTTTCCTCTTCTCTGAATTGATTAATTTATTTTCTATATTTTAATTAAGTACTTTTGCAAAGTCAAGTGTTAAAGCGCGAAAATAACATTTTAATAGTGATTCTCCTTGAACTTTATTCTATATTTAGTTAGAATAGTTAAGTAAAATCTTTTATAAAAGTTTCTCGAGGGGTATGGAATAATGGCAAAAAACAACACATCCAGAATAGTCAGATATATATTGAATAGCGGAGGTGCTTCAAAGGCACAGATCGCAAGTGATCTAAATTTAAGTATGCCAACAGTTCTTGCAGGGTTAAAGGGACTGATGGACGAAGAAATTATCATTGAAGATGGCAGCTATGAATCAACCGGTGGAAGAAAGGCAAAGAACAATATTGTAAATCCAAATTTAAGGTATTCGGTTGGAGTTGATATAACCGGATCACATATAGGTTTGGTTATAATAGATATGACAGGTCAGCTGGTTTCTAATAAACGTATAAGAATGAAATTTGAACCTACCATTGCATATTGTCAGGAATGGGCTAGGACGGTAAATGGATTTATAGATGATTCAGCCATTGATAAGTCAAAGATATTAGGGGTAGGCGTAGCTATAGCAGGAATTGTTGATAACAGTTCAAGAATGCTTTTAAGGTCACATGCACTTAATGTAACAAATTTAAGTCTTAAAAATTTGGAAAACTCTATCAGCCTGCCTATATATTTTGAAAATGATGCGAACGCCGCTTTAATGGCGGAGAGTACGAGTGATACTGAGAATCTGATGTATATTTCATTAAGTAATACAGTTGGTGGATCTATATATTTAAATGGAAAAATATACAGAGGAATGGGACAGAAAGCTGGGGAATTTGGGCATATGCTCCTTCATCCGGGCGGAAGAAAATGCTACTGCGGAAAAATAGGATGTTCTGATGCATATTTATCAGCTCTTAATCTTAGGCTTAATGATGAGATGACATTAGAAGAGTTTATGGAATTATTGAAGAATGGAGATAAGGATTGCGAAAAAGTATGGGATGAATACTTAGATGATCTGGCTTTACTTATTACTAATCTTAGAGCCTCTTTTGACTCTGAGATAATCATTGGAGGATACGTCGGTTATTATATCGAGGATTATTTGATGGAGCTTAGCAAAAAGATCATTGCATACAGCACGTTTGATATGGATGCAGGATTTTTGAGACCGAGTATAAAAAAGAGAGAGGCTTCTGCATCTGGTGCAGCAGGTTATTTTATAAATGAATACATAGATAATATCTCATAAAAGGCATTAGAACTGTTTGTGATAAATATCTAAAATTGTTTAATTTAAATAAAAAGACATTGTCAATTTGTACTATTTTTACATATTGAAGATGCTCTTTTTTTTGTGCTATTTTAATTATCGAAAAACATTTATAAAACAATTTACAAAACTATTTAAGGAGGATTTCTATGAAGGTAAAAGGCTTATTGTTGTTAATCTGTCTCATGATCGGAGCAGCGACATTGGTGGGGTGTGGTTCAGAAA
Organism: Lachnospiraceae bacterium C1.1; assembly: GCA_030434875.1. Classification (NCBI taxonomy): domain Bacteria; kingdom Bacillati; phylum Bacillota; class Clostridia; order Lachnospirales; family Lachnospiraceae; species Lachnospiraceae bacterium C1.1. The sequence goes on from JAUISW010000002.1 coordinate 16,322, forward strand.
AGACAGCAGAAAGCAGTGCGTCATCTGCAGCATCGACAACAGCAGCTGCTGGGTGTAGAGGTTACGCCAGTAGGAGAAAATCAGGTTAAGATAAAGATGATGAATATAGGTATATGCGGATCTGATATTCATGTGTATCATGGAAAACATCCTTTTACAAAATATCCGGTAACACAGGGACATGAGGTTTCAGGAGAAGTTGTAGAACTTGGTTCTAAGGTTACAAGACTTCATATTGGACAGAAGGTTACAGTTGAGCCTCAGGTTACATGCGGAAAATGCTATCCTTGCCGCCATGGTAAATATAACCTTTGTGAAGAACTTAAGGTAATGGGATTTCAGACAACAGGAATGGCTTCAGAGTATTTTGTTGTCGATGAATCCAAAGTCACAGAACTTCCGGATGATATGTCATATGTGCATGGAGCTATGATAGAACCTCTTGCAGTTGCCGTTCATGCCGTAAAGCAGATGGGTGATGTCAAGGGAATGAAGATTGCCGTTTTAGGCGCAGGTCCTATCGGAAACCTTGTTGCTCAGGCAGCAAAGGGATTCGGTGCTGAGAAAGTAATGATAACCGATGTAAGTAAACTGAGACTTGATATTGCAGAAAAATGTGGAGTTGATGTTTACGTAAATACTAAAGAAAAATTTTTGGCGATGCAATGGTTGAGGCATTTGGTCCTGACAAGGCAGATGTGATTTATGACTGTGCAGGAAATAATATTACAATGGGTCAGGCGATCAAATATGCAAGAAAAGGAAGCGTTATAGTACTTGTCGCTGTATTTGCCGGAATGGCAGAAATTGACCTTGCGGTAGCAAATGATCACGAACTTGATATTAAGAGTACGATGATGTACAGACATGATGATTATGTTGATGCGATCAGGCTTGTAAATGAGAAAAAGATTGACTTAGAGCCACTTGTTACAAGACAGTTTCCGTTTGAAAAATACCTTGATGCTTATAAGTTTATAGATGAGCATAGAGAAGAAGCCATGAAGATTATAATCAATGTGCAGGAGTAATTCGATGGATATAACTAATAAGATAAACGAAATTGACCATATAGGAATTCCGACTGACAATATAAAAGAGACTATTGATTTTTATGAAAATCTTGGTTTCAAGGTTATTTTAAGAACTTATAATGAAGAGGCTAAAGAAGATGTTGCTTTTTTGAAGCTTCATAACTATGTGATAGAAACTTTGGAAAATGGTCAGCGATCATTTGAAGATGGTCCTTATCAGCATATTGCATTAAATGCAAAGGCAGTAGATGAATTGTATGAAGAAATGAAATCTGCAGGGTATATAATGCTTCATGACAGGGTACAATATCTACCTTTTTGGAAAAACGGAGTAAAATTTTTTATGATAAAGGGACCTAATAATGAATGTATTGAATTCTGTCAGAAACTTTAGGAGGAACAATGATAGATGTAGTAGCGCTGGGGGAATTACTTATTGATTTTACTTATTCCGGTAAAAGTAAAGAAGGTATGAAGCTCTTTGAGCAAAATCCAGGCGGAGCCCCCGGAAATTTCCTAACGGCCATTGCTAATATGGGGTTAAAGACTGCTATGATAGCAAAAGTTGGCGACGATATGCACGGCAGATTTTTACTTGATACGCTTAAATCTCATAATATTGATACATCTGGAATTATTGTCGATAAGGATAGTTTTACAACGCTGGCATTTGTAGATCTTGATAAAAATGGCGAAAGAAAATTTTCTTTCGCTAGAAAACTCGGAGCAGATATCAGATTAGAATATGAAGAAATTGATAAAAATCTTTTAGCAGAGACAAAAATATTTCATGTAGGATCGCTTTCTCTTACAAATGAACCTTCCAGAGAGGCAACTTATTTTTCAGTAGACCTGGCAAAGGCATTTGGAGCAATCATATCTTATGATCCAAACTATCGTGATTCCTTGTGGAAAGACAGGGATACAGCGATCGAAGAGATGAAGAAGATGATGAAATTTGCGGATATTGTCAAGGTTTCAGATGAAGAAGCTGTCTTGTTGACAGGAGAAGATGATTATTCAAAGGGGGCAGGAAAGCATTAAATAAATTAAAAGAAAAAGACATTCTTGAATTTGCAAGATATGGAAATGCAACAGCGTCTATTTGCGTTCAGAGGAGAGGTGGGATTCCTGCCATTCCGAAAGAATCTGAAGTTATCGAAATGATTAATTTAAGGGCTGCAGCACTGTAAACCGGTGCTGCAGTTTTCATTAATATAGAAATTAAAACAAGAAATCAGTCGGAGATTTTACTCCGGCTGATTTGTGTATACCTGAAATTAAGATTATAATATATAAAATCTAATTTTTGAAAATTAAAATTAGTGGGATCAGGGAGGAAGTATGAAAACATTAAAAAATACTATAAAGCTCCTGCTGACTGTTTTTGGGATAATAGTGGCAGGCTTATTTATTGTTGCTCTTTTATTCATATATCAGATAAGATGGAGATTATATGATGTGGGTACGGAAAAATCTCCGGATGGAAACTATAGTCTTAAATTTCAGTCTATAGGTGAGGCTGATTTCCCGTTTGGAGCTTCTCATGCCAAGGTTACATTTTATGACGGCAATAAGAAAATTAAATCATATAAAGAAGATATTTATGATGATGGAGCCCAATTCAGAAAAGAAAATTATTCTGTGGAATGGATGCCTGCCGGTGTTATTGTTACTTTTATTGGAAGTGAGCAGGCAGATGATGTCATAGAAATATATTATGATGATCAGGAAAATTTTGATGGATATAGTTATGATGAAATTGAAGAAATTTTAAAAAATAGATATTCAATAGAAAATATAGAGTGGATTGAGGAAAAGAGAGATAGCTTAAATATAAAAGCAGATGGTGTTTCTTTTTATGCCAGGAATAATCTTGCCTTTAAGGAAAATTATATAAACAATCTTTTTAAGACAATGACAGAGACATATTTTTCTGAAGGAACTAATAGAGGATTATCATGGGAGACAGAAAAGGGAGATTCCATAATAGATGAGGTCTATATACCTGTAATAGCTATGGAAAGCAGCTCTAAACAGGAAATTTCTTCCTATTCTGAGGATATATGCGGATGGCTTAGATATTGTTTTGAAAAACTTCCATATAAAAAGGCAAAGAATATTTATAGCTGTTTTATACCTGATATTCCGGGATATACAAAAAGAAAATACTATTTTGACCCTATTGTATTAGGTGCGATAAAAGAAGATGATACAGCTATTTATAATGGCCTTTATACATATTTGGATAATTATATGGCTTATAAAACGCCTGAGCAGCTTATGGCTTCTGAGTCTGTTGACGAAATAGAAGTGGATTTGGAAGAAAATTCCGATGAGATAGAAATTGATGATGCCACTTTAAGAGAATGGGCATCTTATGATAGAGAAGCTGTATATGATTTTGCAGATGGCAGCGAATACGCAATGGTTGGAGTTGACCGTGCGCTTGGAAGCAGTTTCTATGTTTTACTTTCGTTTTCGGATCCATCTGATCAGGACACAGTCACACTAGTAAATAAGGATCCTTATAATGGTTCCGGCGGTGGAAGCTTGTTTCTTACATTTATTGATGATTCTGATCTTGGATTTTCCTGTCTTACATTTAGTGGCGGCAGTGAGGGATATTTGTATAGAACAGATAATAGGGGAAAGTCTTTTACAGAGATCAGTATTCCATCACCAAAGGTCAAATTATCGGATGGAAAATTTTATAATCCGTTTGTCATGCCCGAAAAAGTGTGGAGAGAAGACGGAAAAGTTTATCTGAAAGTCGGGCAGGGACCTGATGGAGATTATTATAGTGAAGAATTAGGTGGAAAGGCATATGGTCTCTATGTTTCAGATAATGATGGAAAGACTTTTGAGTTCTTAAGAGAAGAACTGTAGAGTAAATATTAAGAGGAGAGTTAGTGGATGGAAAGAAAGATACTTAAAAACAAATTATATTTATATCTGACAGAATTTTTTGCCGGTATGTCGGTGATGGCTGTCGAGCTAGGTGCAAGCAGATTATTAGCACCATATTTTAGTTCCTCGCAGATAGTATGGACTATTATAATAGGAACTATAATGATCGCAATGGCACTTGGAAATTTATATGGAGGAAGGGCAGCAGATAAAAACCCTGATCCTGACAGGCTTTATTTAAGAATAATTATTGCTGCAATCTGGATCGCGGCAATTCCTGTAGTTGGAAAATATATAATAATAGGCATTTCAGCATTGCTTATTTTTACAGTAAGTACAAATTTCCTTGTAATTGCAGCATTTGCAGCATGTATGATCATATTTGTTTTCCCGTTGTTTTTGCTTGGAACGGTTACGCCATCACTGGTTAAATTTTCGGTAGATAGCCTGGATGATAGTGGAAGTGTAGTTGGAAGGCTGAACGCCAGCAATACGATAGGAAGCATTATAGGTACTTTTGTCCCGACATTTATAAGTATACCGGCAGTGGGAACAAGTATTACTTTTTTGATATTTGCAGGGATACTTTTATTACTCTGTGCGATATATTTTATAAGCTCTAAGGTAAATTTTACCAAGGCCAAGAGACTTCCAATTAGCATGGTTTTATTTTTCATATGCTGTCTTCTTGGCCATAATAACAGTTTTGCATTTTGGGAGAATGATCTTACTTATGAAGGAGAATCGATCTACAATTATCTTCAGGTCAGAGAGACGGAAGACAGGGTTATTTTATCGACAAATGTATTATTTGGAGTTCAGTCAGTTTATTTGAAAAAAAATGGACCAACCGGAATGTATTATGACTATGCAATGGCAGCTTTGCCTATGACCGGAAGGTTTAAGAATACTGATGCTGAGGATCCTATGAAGGTTCTTATACTTGGAAATGGAAGCGGAACTTTTGCGACTCAGTGTGAGAGATATTATAAGAATATTGATATTACCGGAGTTGAAATTGATGAGAAGATAAGTAATCTTGCTTACAAATATTTTGAACTTCCGGATGATCTTGATGTTACGACATATGACGGCAGGGCGTATTTAAATGCTGTAAAGGATAAATACGATCTTATTATGGTAGATGCTTATCAGGATATTACGATTCCATTTCAAATGTCTTCAGTGGAATTTTTTAAGCTTGTGGCAGACCATCTCAATGAAGATGGAGTAATGGTCGTCAATATGAATATGCGAAGTAACTCAAAGGGAAATATAAATGAGTATCTTTCGGATACGATAGCCAGTGTTTTTCCTTTTGTAATGACATCTGATGTAAGCGGAAGTTATAATAAGATTTTGTATGCAGGCTTTAATGATAAGATGGATGAGGGACTTTTTAATCAGGTTGAATCCGAGGAGGATAAGGATCTGAAGGAAATATATAGTAAGGCATCAGAGGGACTTGCATTTTATGAGTCCGGAGATCTGATCATGACTGATGACAAGGCTCCGGTTGAGCTGCTTGGAATGAGGATCATAGATGAGATGATAGCAGATGAAGTAAGCTTTTATAAGAAGATTTATAATGAAGACGGATTTGAGGGAGTTATGAAGGCATTTTAATAAAATTACCTATTCTTTTTATTGTATTGTGAGATTTCTTGTGATAGACTGAAAATAGTTAGCGCGAACTAACCCGAGTTCATATAGTAAAGGAGATTAATAATGGATAAAAAAGTTGTTGAGTTGTTGAATGCACAAGTTAATAAAGAATTTTTTTCCGCATATCTTTACCTCGGAATATCTAAGTTTTTCAGCAGCCAGGATCTCCCGGGATTTGCTTCCTGGTACAGAGTTCAGGCAAAGGAAGAACAGGAACATGCAATGAAAATCTATGATTATCTTCTGGAGCAGGATGAGGATGTTAGTTTAGATTCGATAGCAGAAGTTAAGGTGGATTTTAAGGATGCGCTTGAAGCTGCAAAAGCTGCAGATAAGCATGAGCATTATATCACAGATGAAATTGGAAAGATCATGGACGCTGCCGTTGAAGCTAAGGACTACAGGACACAGCTTTTCCTGAACTGGTTTATAACTGAGCAGGCAGAAGAAGAAAGAAATTCTAAGGATATGATAACTAAGATTGAAATGCTTAATTCTGACAAAAAGAACCTTTATCTTCTTGATAAAGAAGTTGGGGCAAGAAAGTAATTCAAAAAAGATGAAGCAGATTGCTTTTTCTGCTTTTGCTTAAGATAAATCCCTCAGCTGCTGGATTAATTTTACAGTAGCAGGAGGGGTTTATTTTTACGAGTTATTACATTATTTATATCAATGAATATATTGATATTATTTAACAACTTATTATAAATGATAGTAGTTTTATCGTAAAAACTTGTATATCATAATTTAGATGTACTATAATGAAAAATAATAGTATCAAAAGATTTTTATCTACAATATATATTGGTTTATACAGAAGTCACTTTCGTTTATTATTATATAGAAAGCAATTTTTGCTTGGGAGATAAATATGTTGGAGGCATTAAGGCACTTCCAACTGTCATTTATGATTTTTTTGAGTGGCTGTTGCGGGGTTTTAGCTATTTTGGCCTATGCAACGCGAGTATTATCAAAGGATAGACGAAATGCACTGGTAAATATGGAAATTGGGGCGATGCTGCTGTTGATCTCGGATTATCTGGCGTATAGATACAGGGGCAGCATTGGGGAAACGGCTTTTTGGATGGTCAGGATATGTAATTTTTTAGTGTATTTTCTGATCAATTATGTTATTTTTTCTTTTAACAGATATCTGGTAGACTTGCTTAAGAATGAAGGTCGTCAGGAAAAAATTCCAATACTGCTTGTAATTTCAAAAAAACTTTTTTACATTTCTGTGCTTTTTATTATAATTTCTCAGTTTACCGGTGTTTATTACACCTTTGATGAATATAACAGATATCACAGGGGACCGGGATTTGAATTATGCTATATGATCCCTCTGGTGATGTCATTATTTCAAATAATAACTATCGTAAGATATCGTAAATGTCTTGAAAAACGAAACTATGTCTTGTTAATGATGTTTTCGATTTTACCGTATATTGCTTCAATTGTTCAGGTATTTGCATATGGTTTTTCTTTGACAAATATCACAATAGTCGGTAATGTTGTGGTAGTTTATATATTTGAGATATTTAATTTGAATCGTGCTGTAGAGAGGGCAAATAAACTTGAAATTGAGTATCTGAAAGCAGAACAAAGAAGAATCCGGAGAATGTTTGAGCAGACGGCCGGTGCATTAGTCAGTGCGATAGACGCAAAAGATCCATATACACATGGGCATTCAATAAGAGTTGCAGCCTATGCGAGGATGATCGCAAGAGAAGCCGGAAAATCAAATGAAGAGTGTGACGAAATATATTATTCAGCGCTCTTGCATGACATAGGAAAAATTGGTATAGATGATCTGATAATCAATAAGAGTGGAAAGCTATCTAAAGATGAGTTTGCATCTATAAAGCTTCATACAATAATTGGTGATAAGATTTTGGAAAGTATACATGATTCTGAATTTTTGAGTATTGGTGCCAAATATCATCATGAGAGATATGATGGAAAGGGATATCCAAATGGACTCGCTGGAGAAGACATTCCTGAAGCGGCGAGAATCATTGCTATAGCAGATGCCTATGATGCCATGACATCTACCCGAAGTTATCGTGGTCCAATGAAGCAGGAATTGGTAAGAGAAGAATTTGTAAAAGGTTCCGGAACTCAGTTTGATCCCAATTTTGTTGAAATAATGATAAAATTAATAGATCGAGATACAGAATTCCATATGCATGAAAATGCAAAAACTGATTTAGAAAATGTTATTTAGAAAAGAAATATCCCAAATGAAAGGTTAAATTTCGTTTGGGATATTTTTTTCGTCCTCACGGTGAGGATAATAAATTAATTAAATAATACATTGACCTTGTATGTACTGAGGAATATAATAGAAAACGTAGTTGAGCGCAGGGGTGTTAATGTCTGCGTCAAAGAACTCCCTTAAAGGGTGGAAAGAATGAGGATAATTGATATGAATAATGTCAGGAGAGTAGCTTTAGTCAACAGAAAGGGTGGCTGTGGTAAAACAACTTCTTTATTCTCAATTGCCGGAATATTGGCAGGCGAAGAAGGAAAAAAAGTCTTTGTTATAGATCTGGATGCGCAGAGAAATACTACGACTACAATGTCTATGAATCTTGAAGAAGATGAAATCCCTGAGGCAACTATTATGGATGTCCTTAATGGGGCAGATATAGAGGATGCTTTGTGTGGTGTTAAATGGCAGGCAAGAGGACAGAGAAACTTTACGAGTTATGATGTGGATGTTTTATGCGGAGCTCCTAATATTGATGCTGCTGATGGAATAGTATCAATTTCTGAGGAGAAACTTGCTGAGGCCGGCGAAAGAATTAATGAATATATAAACGCCAATGGATATGAATGGGTTCTTGTAGATATGCCGCCGTCATCTAAAACAATTAATGATTTTTGCTTTAAGTATCTTGCAGATTATATGCTTATACCTTTTTCACCTGATTCTTATTCAGCTGAGGGTTATGAGCGTTTGATGCAGGATCTGGCAGATGCCAGAGAGGTTAATCCTAAAGCAAGAATTATAGGTGCATTCTTGGCAAAAAAAGATATAAGATTTGCTCTGCATAAGGCCGTTGATGACGAATTAAAAGAACTTGATTTTTATATCTGTGATGTACCTTATGAGTCGGCAATTGCAGAATCAACATATTTTGGAAGACCGGTTTGTTTTTATAAATCAAATTCTAAGGGAAGCATAGCTTATCGAAGAATTGTAAACGTAATAGAAGACAGGATAAGAAAAGATTATTGATCTAAAAAGTCTGTCTGACAGAAAGAAAGAGGAAATTTATTTTGGCTAAAAATTTCAAAAAAAGAAACTCTGCTTTTGCAGCTGCAAAGGCTGCAGAAAGTATAATGGCAAAGCAGGATGAGATCAAAGTTTTGCCGATAGACAAAATAGATGCCTACGCAGATAATAATGAAGATATTTCAAATATAGATGATCTGCTTGCGTCTATGAAGGAAAATGGATTTACCGATCCAATAGAGGTTACAAATTATGGCTGTGAAGACGGAAGATATGTTGTATTGTCCGGCCACAGACGATTACACGCATGGAATACATTACATAACGGAAGTCAGCCGGTGAAATGTATTGTTGTTGACTCAGCAAAATTTAAGTCTGATGCCGATGTAAAAAACTACGTCTTAATGGCAAACTCGCAGAGAGATTCAGCAAAGGATCCTTTATTGCTGATCAAACGATATAAAGAACATGAGAAATATTTAAATGAAATAAAGTTTGATGGGAATATCAGGGATGAGATAGCTAATCGCCTTGGAATTTCAACTCAGCAGGCTGACCGTTATAAACAGCTTGGAAAATGTATTCCCGAAATCCAGCAGATGGTAGCAGAAGAAAAAATAGGGATGTCTACAGCCGTTTATATAGCGCCTCTTGAAACTGCGGATCAGGAAAAGTTTTATCAGATAATGCTTGAAGCTATAGCAGATGAAACTTCAATAACAAGAACTGTTATGCAGAAGATGATAAAGCATTTTAAGGCAGGTCATAATGACTGGTCGGCAATAAAAGAGGAAATGTACAGAGAGGATCATCCGGATATGCCATTAGTATCAGTAGATCCTACTGAGGAAAGTTCAGATGAAAACTCCGGCACAGTAGATGATGAAACTGATGAGTATGATACAGATGAGGCTTCAGAAGAATATCAGGCTGATGAAGATATTTCGGAAGAAGACACAGATGACGAAGAAGAATACTCTAAAGAATCAGAGGAATCCAGTGAGAGAAAGAACGCCAATGATCTGATCCGGGCATTGAAAAAACTTGATCTTCTTCTTAATAACAAGATTTATGATTTTGAGGATGAGGAAGCCGTTGTAAATATGGCAAGAGAAACGGTCAATAGTATAAAAGAGAATATTATAGATCCTTTTGATGCAAAATAATAAATTGATTCACAGAGGGAACTAAGAGGAAGATATGGGAAATAGCACAGATTATCTTGGACTTCGTGTCAATAAGGATTTATATGAAGATTTCAAAATATATTGCAAAAAGCGTGAAATATCTGTTGCCTTTGCGTTGGAACTACTTGCTGATGAATGTATTAAACTAAAGAAACTGCCTTTTATACTGGATGTTAATGAGGCGAATTTGAAATATGATGGAAATGAAGCCAGAAAATCTGTATTCCTAGAGCGCAGTCGTCGTGAAGAATTCCAGAGTGTATGTGAGAATAATATCTGTCTCAAGATGTCTAATGTTGTTAAGGCTTTTATGATATATTGCGTGACATACTCTCCGAAATTACCATATTCTTTTTAACTCAGTCGAATGATAGACGATTAGATTGAAAGGGAGCCTATTTATGAGAAAAGATGATTCTCAGAATTTGAAAATAAATAGTGCAATGCGGGAAGATTTTCTTGAAATCTGCAAAAAAACAGGTATAAAAGAGTCAAAGGCGATTGAAAAGTTTATATCATATACAATAGAAAAAGATGGTTTTGATATTGATCTGTCTAATTACAAAAAAATCATATCGGTAAAAACCGATACAAGGATATGCTATAGGATAGACAGTGAACGGAAAGAAAAATTTAAGTCCATATGTGAAATAAATAATATACCCGTAAGTGGCGCGGTAAAGTTATTTATGGATGATGTTATCAAAGAGAAAAGTATGGGAAAATATTTTAATTAAAATCGGGATAGAGAATTTTTTGAAATTAAATAGCCAATTTGTGACAGCCGGAGAGTTTCTCCGGCTGTTTTTTTATTGACAAGAATAAAAGATAGTGTTATTATCCAAACTAATTACACAAGGTAATTATTAAAGCTAAGAAGGGCAATTGTAAATGACAAAGGATAAGATAAAAGAAATTATGGATGCCTGTTATCAGGCGAAACGTGTTAGAGATATGTTGCCGGCACTTCCGGGAGGAGTAACTTCGTCACACATTCATTATCTGGATACACTTAGGAAACTGGAAAAAACAACTGACAGAGTTAAGGTAAGTGATATAAGCGATGAACTCGGACTTCCGAGGCCGAGTGTTACCAAAACTCTTAAAAATATGGAAGAAATGGGATTTATAGAGAAAGAAAGCACGGATGCTGACGGAAGATATGTTTTTATAAAAATTACTGATAAGGGCAGGGCGCTGGTAGATAAATATGTGGACAGATACTTTGATAGTCTGTCAGAAGATCTTAAAGATATCTCTGATGAAGATGTTGATAAGATGATAGAAGTAGTTAGAAAAATTTATATAGTAATGAGTAAGAGGAAAGAAAAATGAGTTTGAGTGAGAAATCAAATTTTACACAGGGAAGTATCATAAAGAAGATGATACCGTTTATGATGCCGATCCTGGGGGCGCTTATTTTACAGGCGGCGTACGGTGCAGTCGATCTTTTGGTTGTAGGACGATTTGGAAGTACTGCGGGTTTATCGGCAGTATCTACGGGAAGTCAGATATTAAATCTAGCAACATTTGTGATCACACAGCTTGCAATGGGAATAACTGTTTTGATAGCAAGATATATCGGTGAGAAGACGACCGGACAGATAGGAGAGCTTCTGGGTGGTGTGGCTGCAGTATTTACGATAATTGCATCAGTATTGTTTGTTGTAATGGTATTTCTGTCAAATCCATTAGCTGTAATCATGCAGGCGCCTGAAGAGGCAATACCGCTTACATCTTTATATGTGAAGATCTGTGGCGGAGGAATATTTTTTATTGTCGCATATAATGTTCTTTCAGCTATTTTCAGAGGTCTTGGAGATAGTAAGTCTCCGTTGATCTTTGTTGCGGTTGCTTGTGCAGTTAATGTAGTCGGTGATCTTGTTTTAGTGGCAGGATGCCATTTGGATGCGGCTGGAGCTGCAATTGCAACTGTAGCTGCACAAGCTGTCAGCGTTATACTGGCGCTGGTTTTATTGAAAAAAAGGAATCTTCCGTTTACTGTCAGCAGAAAAGATTTCAGAATAAATAAGCAATGCAGACGTTTCCTTAAAGTTGGTATTCCCCTGGCGCTGCAGGAGTTTCTGACTCAGATGTCATTTTTGGCTCTTTGTGCATTTGTTAATCGACTTGGACTCGAGGCATCATCAGGATACGGAGTTGCCTGTAAAATAGTTAATTTTGCCATGTTAGTTCCGAGTGCGCTCATGCAGTCAATGGCTTCTTTTGTTTCGCAGAATGTTGGAGCAGGAAAAGAAGACAGGGCAAAGAAAGCCATGTTTACTGGAATGGGTATTGGAATATGTGTAGGTATTATAGTATTTACATCAGTATGGTTTTTCGGAGATATACTTACATCAGCATTTACAACAGATTCAAGTGTAATTCAGAAAGGCTATGAATATTTAAGGGGCTTTGCGCCTGAAACTATCCTCACAGCAATAATGTTCAGCATGGTTGGATATTTTAACGGACATGAAAAAACGGTATGGGTCATGATACAGGGGCTTACACAGACCTTACTTGTAAGACTTCCTTTTGCTTATATAATGAGCATACAGCCGGATGCGAGCCTGACAAACATAGGACTTGCAGCACCCATAGCCACTTGTTTCGGTATAGTATTAAATGTAGGTTTTTATATTTACAGTAACCGAAAGAAAAAAAAATAAAATTATAGCCATTTTGTTCAGAATATATGAATATGATGGCTATAATTTTATTTTGTTAAAGATATAAGATTTATTAAAGATCTGAATTATTTTTATTGCGTAAGATATTTGCCAGTATCGCTCCGGATATGTTGTGCCATACGGAGAAGATCGCTCCGGGTACGGTAGCCGTTACCAGAGTAGGGAAAGCTGTTCCGGCAAGAGCTGTTGCAAGTCCGGAATTTTGCATTCCAATTTCTACTGAAAGAGCTTTAGTTTTTTCAATAGGAAGTTTTAGGATCTGACCTAAAAGGAAGCCGGCAATATAGCCAAGGATATTATGAATTATCACAACAATAAAAACGATGGCTCCTGTAGTTCTGATCCTTTCGGAATTATGTGACACGACAGATGCTACGATCAGGCTTATCGCAGCTACTGAAACGAGCGGAAGAGCACTGACAGCTCTGGCGGTATATTTACTGAAGAAAAAATTGATCATGAGCCCCAATGCAATTGGAATTATAACTACCTTTATAATTGATAAAAACATGGAAACTATATCAACTGTAACGCTTGTTCTAAGCAGAAGCCAGGTGATTAGCGGTGTAAGAAAAGGCGCAAGGAGAGTATTTATACTGGTCATTCCTACAGAAAGAGCAACATCTCCTTTGCTTAGGAATGTGATCACATTGCTGGAAGTACCACCCGGACATGTTCCGACCAGGATCACTCCGGCCATTAAAGCTTCATTCAGACCAAAAATTTTGCAAAGAATAAAAGCCAGGATCGGCATGATCGTAAACTGGGCCAAACATCCAACTGCTATATCACGGGGGCGTTTGAGAACTGTCAGAAAGTCACTGCTTTTAAGAGTTAGACCCATTCCGAACATTACAAGCATTAGTAAATAATTGATCCAGGATGTCTGAACCCATAGACATGTTTCAGGCAGAAAGAAAGCAAGTGCTGCAATTGCAAGTATGATAACTGCCATGTATTTTCCGATAAATTCACTTATTTTAACCATTTAGTTATTCCTCCCCTTTTTATTATTATATTCTCGATATAATTTAATTCAATAAGAAAAGACACATCACTGTTTCGTAGTGATATGTCTTTTTCTCAAGAAAGATATTCGCCGCTGAATAGCATATATATAGCGTCTTCTAATTGCTGACAGCTTATATCAGATCTGTTTTTTACATAGTGTTTTGCGATCGTAGTGAGACCGGATGCTATAAAGTCGTTAGCCAGATCGGATTCCTTAAAATCGCAGGAACTAATATCAGAATCTTTATTTCTGCAGCAGTTAAAACTGGAATAGAGTGAGTCCTGCATCATATATATAATATTATTTTTTACAAGCAGATCTATGAAATCACCTTTTTGAACTATAAAAGAAGAAAATCCCTTGCTGAGTTCTTTTAATGTGGGACGACCGCAGCAATTACATTCTTCACTGGGATTAAAGGAATATTCTTTTGAAAGTATAAATGAAACTATATTTTCCTTTGAAGAGAAGAGTGAATAAAATGTCTGGCGGGATACACCGGATTTTTTGCATATTTCACTTGCAGTAATTTTTGAATATTCTTTTTCTTTTAGAAGTTCATAAAAGCCTTCCGCAATATTTTTTTGTGAACATAGGGCGGTTTTATTAGATCCTTGATACATATATCTGCTCCATAAATAAAAAAATTAAAATAAGATTGACAAGTGTCAATGTTGGTGTTAATATCTATATATATCTTAGACAATTGTAAAGGTTTTGTAAAGCGTTCAATTTTGATCAGCTTTTTTTTTACAGAGGCATTAGCACTCGACAACAACGAGTGATAACAAAAGGACAGGGAGGAAAGCTATGGTAGTAGTTCCGGTATACAATAAACAGCTTATTGCTGAGGGTAATCTTTATTTTCAGACTGAAGAATTTAAGAACCTTGGCGGCAGGGCCGTTCAGGGAGAAAAAGTTGTTCTCCTTCAGAATAAAAAATGGCAGAAAAGAAACGAAATAACGGAAGATAATTTTTATCCTATAGGTGTTTCCGGTATCATAAGTGAAATAGATTCTGATGGATATATTGTAGTAAAGGTTAACAATAGGGTAAACCTGGATGAAATATCTGTTGATTCAATGCACAATATTGAATTAAGTATTTCACGCAGACCGGATACAGAGCTGATAGATCCTGACAGAGAAAATATTGTTCTTACCAAGCTTAAGGAAGAAGCTAAAGAACTGGCATCGAGATTTCAGTATGCAGGATTTTTCAGTAAATTTATTGACAGCATGAAAAATGTAGGTGAGCTTACAGCAGCTCTTTCTTACTGGATGAAGAACAGCAATGATGATAAATATAATATGCTGGCAGAAGATAGTGCTGTCAGACGTATGGAGTTAATGGAAAAGGCTGTTATTGAATTTATTGAGGTTGCTAAAGTTACTACAGATGCAGCATCTGCACAGGAGCAGGAATATAAGGATATGTATCGTGAATCTGCGATTAAAAAGCAGATCGAATACCTGCAGAAAGAATTGGAAGAGATGCATCCTGAGAATCTTACGGATATTCAGAAATTTGAAAAGAAGATTTCTGAATCCGGAATGAATGAAGATGCAGAAAAGGAAGCAAGAAAGGTCTTAAATAGGCTTAAGCAGGAAGGAAAGAACAGTCCGGAGACCGGAATCCTTTATGATTATCTTGATTTTGTGACAGGACTTTCCTGGAAAAAACAGGAGGCAGAATTTATTGATCTTTCAGAAGCTGAGAAGATTCTTGATGATGAGCATTATGGTCTTGAAAAAGTAAAAAAACGTGTTATACAGCAGATTGCAGTAATGAACTTAAAAAGGAAGCAGTCAGGTTCAATACTTCTTTTCGTAGGTGCACCGGGAACCGGTAAGACAAGTATAGGAAAGAGCATTGCGAAGAGTCTTGGAAGGGAATATGTACGCGTTAGCCTTGGAGGAATCAGGGATGAAGCAGATATAAGAGGACACCGTCGTACATATATTGGAGCTATGCCGGGAAGAATAATGGATGCCATAAATAAATCCGGAGTAACTAATCCTGTTATGGTGCTTGATGAAATAGACAAGCTTTCGCAGTCTTATAACGGAGATCCGGCAAGCGCACTCCTGGAGGTTCTCGATCCGGAGCAGAATAATACATTTACCGATCATTATATGAATGTTCCTTATGATCTTTCGGATGTAATGTTTATATGTACCGCAAATAGTATAGATACAATACCGGAACCATTGTTGAACAGAATGGAAGTAATCAACTTTACCGGCTATACTCCGGATGAAAAACTTAAGATTGCCAGAAAGCATCTTTTGCCGAAATCAATGGCTGCTATGGGAATTTCAGATGATATGCTGGAAGTTCCGGATTCGGTTTTGGAAACAATTATTGAAGAATATACAAGAGAGGCTGGTGTAAGAGGTCTGAGAAAGAGAATTGATTCTCTATGTCGTGGAGCTGCAGTGCTGCTTTCAAAGGAAAATGGGCAGAAGGTGACTATCAGTAAAGAACAGCTTAGAAATGAACTTGATATGAGACCGGTACATAGAGAGGCTGTGCCTGAAAAACAAAAAGCAGGTGTTGTAACAGGTCTGGCCTGGACAGCTGTTGGCGGAGAAATATTGTACATCGAAACATTATTTACCAAGGGTAAGGGCAATATTATAATTACCGGTAAACTTGGTGATGTTATGAAAGAATCAGCCCGCATAGCTGTAAGTCTTGTGAAATCTATTTTCCCGGATAAAGCATCTTTATTTGAAGAAAATGATCTTCACATACATGTTCCCGATGGGGCTGTTCCCAAGGATGGTCCATCTGCAGGAATAACAATGACGACAGCAATAGCTTCACTTGTAACCGGAAATGATGTTGATCCTAAGATAGCAATGACAGGCGAGGTTTCTCTCAGAGGTCTCGTAATGCCGATAGGAGGACTTCCGGAAAAACTTATGGCAGCAATGAGAAGCGGAGTTAAAACTGTATTTATCCCTTCTGAAAATGAGCAGGATCTGATTGATGTTGCAGATGAGGTAAAAGAAAATCTTGAGATAATTCCGGTTAAAGATGTGGCAGAGGTCTTGGAAAGAACAGCTGTCTTATCAAAAGAATGTCTTAAATTTGCCGTATAAGGATTTATTATAAGTCAATTTTTAATTATAAAAAAAGCAGGAATTCAGAAGTATATCTGGAGCCCTGCTTTTTAAATTTATATATAAATTAATTGCCTGCAAGCAAATATTGTTGTACAATTTCTACAAAAGAAGTCTCAATAAAGGGAGGGAAAAGCTTATGATGAAGTATTTACAAAAGATAGGAAAATCTTTGATGCTTCCTGTTGCATGTCTTCCTGCTGCAGGTGTTCTTTATGGTATTGGATACTGGATCGACCCGACAGGATGGGGAGCGAATAGTATTGTTGCTGCCTTTTGCATCAAGGCTGCTTCAGCTATTATCGATCAGATCCCAATTTTGTTTGCGATTGGTGTTTCTGTTGGAATGGCAAAGGACAAAGATGGAACATCAGGACTTGCCGGACTCGTTTCGTTTTTGATGATAACAACACTTCTTTCAACAGGAGCAGTTGCAATGTATACAGGTGTTGAGGCTGATGCCGTTCCTGCCGCTTTTGGAAAAATCCAAAATGCATTTATAGGTATATTGGCAGGTATCATTGGTTCATCGTGTTATAATAAATTCAAAGATACACAGCTTCCTGACTGGCTTGCATTTTTCAGTGGTAAGAGATGTGTTGCTATAATCACATCTATCGTTTCTATTTTCGTTTCGGCAGTTTTATTTTTTGTATGGCCGCTTATTTATAACCTCCTTGTAATGTTTGGAGAGTCTATAGTAGGTCTTGGACCTATAGGCGCAGGTATTTATCTTATGCTCAATCGGGCACTTATTCCATTTGGACTGCATCATGCACTTAATGCTGTATTCTGGTTTGATACGGCCGGTATTAATGATCTCGGAAATTTCTGGGCAGGAACCGGTACGCTTGGAACAACAGGCATGTATATGACAGGATTTTTCCCGATAATGATGTTTGGATTGCCTGCTGGAGCACTTGCAATGTATCATACGGCAAAGACTACACGTAAAAAGGTGACAGCCAGCCTTTTGTTAGCAGGAGCACTTGCTTCTTTCTTTACAGGTATAACAGAGCCATTGGAATTTTCTTTTATGTTTCTTGCACCGGGGCTTTATATAATTCATGCCGTACTCACCGGTATATCTGCAGTTGTATGTACGCTTCTTCCGGTGCGCTGCGGATTTAATTTCAGTGCGGGTCTTGTTGATTATATCTTAAGCTTTAAGGCTCCTATGGCACAAAACCCGATCCTTATGATTCCTATAGGACTGGTATTTGCTTTGATTTACTATTTCCTCTTTAAGGCAGTTATCCTTAAATTTGATTTAAAGACTCCGGGTCGTGAGGATGACGATACAGAAGAGGCAGAATTGAATATAAAGCTTGCAGACAGTAATTATTCAAAGATGGCTGAAATAATCCTTTCAGGACTTGGAGGAAAAGAGAACTTAAAGGAATACGATTATTGTGCTACAAGAGTAAGAGTTGAGGTTGCTGATTATACTCTTGTCGATGAAAAGAAAATTAAATCTGCCGGTGTTCCCGGAGTAATTAGACCATCAAAAACATCCGTACAGGTAATAGTTGGGCCTAAGGTTCAATTTGTCTATGATGAAATAAAGAAAATGATCTAATTTGGAATATGGCTTAGAATTTGGAGATAATTTATGCAAATTTATGTAACTAAAGATTATTTAGAAATGAGCAGAAAAGCGGCTAATATTATTTCTGCACAGATAATACTAAAACCGGATTCAATATTGGGACTTGCTACCGGGTCATCACCCATAGGTGCGTATGATCAGCTTGTAGACTGGTATAAAAAGGGAGATTTGGATTTTTCTCGGGTAACTACGGTAAATTTAGATGAGTATAAAGGGCTGGGTATGGAAAACCATCAAAGCTATTGCTATTTTATGTATGAGCATCTTTTTAGTAAGGTAAATATAGACCCTGCCAATACTCACCTGCCGGATGGAAAAAACGATGATCCGGATGATGCATGTTCTAAATATAATGATCTTTTATCAAATCTTGGCAGACAGGATTTACAGCTGCTTGGACTGGGGCGTAATGGACACATTGGATTTAATGAACCAGACAATATTTTTGATAAAGATGTTCATTGCGTATCATTGACAAACAGCACAATAGAAGCCAATAAGCGATTTTTCGAGGCCGGTGAAGAGGTGCCCTCTTATGCCTATACAATGGGGATCAGATCGATATTAAGAGCAAAAAAGATTCTTGTCATAGCGTCAGGTGAGGATAAAGCTGATGCTGTAAATAAGGCATTTTTCGGACCTGTGACACCGCTTTTGCCGGCATCGATCCTGCAGCTTCATAATGATGTTACGCTTGTTGTAGATGAAGCTGCTTTTAAAAATTGCAATAATGAGGTATTTTCGGATGAACTACAAATTTACAGGCGCTAAAGTCTTTGGCACTGATTACAAATTTTCTGACAGGGATATTTATGTTTCAAACAGTTTTTTTTCTGATTCCTTAAATGAATATGAAGAATTAAAGTTTGATGGCCTGTATCTCATTCCCGGGCTGACAGACATTCATTTTCATGGTTGTATGGGACATGATTTTTGCGAAGGAAAAACAGAAACCATAGCTATTATGGCAAAATATGAAGAGTCACAGGGAATTACAAGCATCTGTCCCGCAACCATGACTTATTCAGAAGAAATTTTAAAAGAAATAATGAAGGCTGCAGCAGAATATCAAACTGATGAAGGCGCAGAACTGGTTGGGATAAATATGGAGGGTCCTTTTATTTCATATGAGAAAAAAGGTGCCCAGAATCCGGCATATATTCAGAAACCCGATATTGAAATGTTCAGGCGTCTCCAGAAAGAAGCGTCAGGTTTAATAAAACTTATTGCACTTGCACCTGAAGTTGAAGGAGCAGATGATTTTATCTCTGAACTAAAAAATGAAGTTGTCATTTCACTGGCACACACAAATGCAGACTACGATAGAGCGATCCAGGTTTTTAATGAGGGAATTAATCATGTAACACATCTTTATAATGCGATGCGTCCATTAAATCATCGGGATCCAAACCCGTATTTTGCAGCAGCTGATTGTGACAATGTTGAGGTAGAGATCATAGCTGATGGCATACATGTACACCCGGCCGTAGTAAGAAATACTTTAAGGACTTTAGGGGATGACAGAGTAATATTTATCAGTGATACTATGGAAGCTGTCGGTATGAAAGATGGAAAATATCAACTTGGAGGTCAGGCTGTAAATAAAAAGGGAAATCTGGCAACTCTTGAAGATGGGACAATAGCAGGAAGCGCTACAAATCTTATGGACTGTATGAAGACTGCCGTTAAAAAAATGAATATTCCACTTGAGACAGCTGTAAAATGTGCAGCTGTAAATCCGGCCAGGTCAATCGGGATATATGACAGATACGGAAGTCTGGAGAAAGGAAAGATAGCTAACGCTGTTGCACTGGATGAGGATCTTAATATAAAGATGGTGATCAATCGTGGTAAAATAGTAATAAATAACATATAAGATATATCTTTGAAAGGAGATTTTATGAATGCAGAGAATATAGATGTATTTACTCAGAATAGTATCAGGATCAGAACTGATGACAAGAAAATTTATATTGATCCGTTTCAGATGAAGGAATCTCCTTCAGATGCAGATTTTATACTGATAACACATGATCATTATGACCATTTTTCGCCTGAGGATATTGAAAAGGTTGCAAATGGTAAATCAGTGTTGGTCGTACCGGAAAAAATGGCTGAAAAGGCAGAAGAGGTTAAAAAGCTGGTAGGTAAAATTGTAACAGTAAGGGCAGATAATTCATATGATATTGATGGACTGTCATTCGAAACAATTCCGGCTTATAATCTCTTAAAGCCTTTTCATTCAAAATCTGCGGGATGGATTGGCTACATCTTAAATCTTGACGGGAAACGTATCTATATTGCCGGAGATACGGATGCTACAAAGGAAGCAAAATCTGTAAAATGTGATATTGCACTTGTACCGATCGGAGGTACATATACAATGGATCCGAAAAAAGCAGCCGAACTTATAAATATAATACGACCGGAAACAGCGATACCGGTCCATTATGGAACTATAGTCGGAAATCCGAAGGATGCAGATAAGTTTATAGAATATGTTGATAATTCTATAAATGTAGAGATCAAGATAAAATGAGGAGAATTACTATGCAGAAAGGCAATGTTCTTGTCATCGGAAATTCCGGGGTGGGAAAATCTACACTTATAAATGCAGTATTAGGTTGGGACGCTAAGAAAAAGGCAATAACAGGCAGAGGAATATCCGGGGTAACAAAAGATCTTGAGATTTATGAGAATAATGGTATTTCTTTCCGGCTTATTGATACAATAGGATTTGAACCCGGATTTTTTAAGGAAAGAAACGCTGTAAATGCAGTCAGAAAATGGTCAAGGAATGCTGCAAAGGATGGGAGAGAAGACAGTAGGATAAATCTTATCTGGTTTTGTGTTGATGGAACTTCGGCAAAACTTTTTCCAAAAACAATAGATTCTCTTATGAACGCAACCAGTATTTGGAAAAATGTACCTATAATAGTTGTTATTACGAAATCATATTCTGAGCCTGACCGCGAAGAAAACAAAAAAATGATCCGTATGGCATTTGCATCAAAAAAGAAATACAGAGACAGATTGAATGATATAATCCCTGTAGTAGCGGAACCTTATATAATAAAAGAGGGAATATATGCTGCACCTGAGGGAATAACAGAACTTATAGCGCTTACCAATAATCTTATGCCGGAAGGGTTTAAGGCAGCAGAGCAGGATGTTATAAATTATAATCTGATCAGAAAAAGAGCATTGTCTCAGACGGTCATAACTGTTGCAAGTTTAGCCGGGATAACTGTTGGAGGGGTTTCACTTCCTGTTGCTGACGGGGTTATTCTTGCGCCGACGGAAACGCTTGAGATAGAGTCCATCGCAAAAATATGGGGAATAAAAAAAGACAAGATGCATGAAGAGCTTTTTAATACCATACTTGAAGTTGGAACTGTCGGAGCTGCCGGCAAATTGATAGCATCCGGTCTTAAGGCCGTTCCGGGAATAAACATAGGAGCTGCAGTAATAAATGCATTTATAGCAGGAACTGTTATTTTTGCATTAGGACAGGGATCAAGCTATATATTTGAGCAGATATATACGGGAAAGAGGTCTGCTTCAGATCTGGACTGGGTTAAATCTGTTATAGAGAAAAATATTACAAAATCTTCTATGGAAACATTGGCAGAGGCTATAAAGAATATTCCAAAGAACGCAGGAACCAGGGAAATTCTTGAGATAATAGCAAAGACATTCTTGAAAAAATGATCATATAAAAAGAAAGAGAGGAAATTTCATGGAAAGAGTAGTTAAGTTCTTAAAGGACGCAGAAACTTATTATCTTGCAACAGTTGAGGGAGATCAGCCGAGAGTTAGACCTTTCGGTACGGCACATATTTTTGAAGGCAAGCTTTATATCCAGACGGGTAAAGTAAAGGACGTTTCAAAGCAGATCCACGCAAATCCTAAGGTTGAGATTTGCGCTTTTAATAAGGGTGAATGGCTTAGGGTTGCCGGTGAACTTGTGGAAGATGACAGAAATGAAGCTCGCCAGTCTATGTTAGATGCTTATCCGTCATTACAGAAGATGTACAAAGCTGATGATGGAAATACAGAAGTATTCTACTTTAAGAATGCGACTGCAACGTTTAGTTCATTTACACATGAACCGGAAACAATCAATTTTTAAAGAACAAGAGGGTTAAGCCCCATCGTTATTTTCATAACGGTGGGGCTATTTTTTATGATTTTGAAATAAGAAAAACTTATCACCGACGATAAAAACTAATGATTTTTCAAATCTGCTGACTGATGCTAGGATATTTACAACAAAAATAAACGAAATAAGACCAAATAAAAATAGAAAAGGAGATTATGAAAATATGAGTGATTACAGATTTGAAACATTACAGGTACATGTTGGACAGGAAGAAGCAGATCCGGCTACAGACTCAAGAGCTGTACCGATTTATCAGACAACGTCTTATGTTTTTCATAACAGCAAACATGCGGCAGACAGATTTGGTCTTGCAGATGCAGGAAATATATATGGAAGACTGACAAATTCTACTCAGGATGTTTTAGAGAAAAGACTGGCTGCATTAGAGGGAGGAACTGCAGCATTGGCATTGGCATCCGGTTCGGCAGCGATTACATATACTATAGAAGCGCTTGCGGCAAACGGTGGTCATATTGTTGCACAGAAGACAATTTACGGAGGCAGTTTTAATCTTTTGGAGCATACACTTCCGCAATACGGAATTACTACAACATTTGTAGATGCACATAACCTTCAGGAATTAGAAGCAGCGATAGAGGATAATACAAGAGCAATCTATCTTGAAACTTTAGGAAATCCAAACAGCGATATTCCGGATATAGATGCAATTGCTGAGATCGCACATAAGCATGGACTTCCTGTTGTTGTTGACAATACATTTGGAACTCCATATCTGATCAGACCTATAGAGCATGGAGCTGATATAGTGGTACATTCTGCTACAAAATTTATAGGCGGTCATGGAACTACTCTTGGAGGAATAATTGTAGAGTCAGGAAAGTTTAACTGGAAAGAGAGTGGTAAATATCCGAATATAGCAGAGGCAAATCCAAGTTATCATGGAATATCATTTTACGATGCAGTAGGACCGGCAGCTTTCGTTACTTATATCAGGGCAATTCTTTTGAGAGATACAGGAGCAACGATTTCGCCATTTAATGCATTCCTTCTTTTACAAGGTGTAGAGACGCTTTCATTAAGAGTTGAAAGACATGCAGAAAATACAAAGAAGGTAGTTGAATTTCTAAGAAATAATCCGCTTGTAGAAAAGGTAAATCACCCATCACTTCCTGAGCATCCGGATCATGAACTATATGAGAGATATTTCCCAAATGGTGGAGCTTCTATTTTTACTTTTGATATAAAAGGCGGAAAAGAAGAGGCATGGAAATTTATTGATAACCTGAAGATATTTTCGCTTCTTGCAAATGTAGCAGATGTAAAGAGTCTGGTTATACATCCGGCATCGACCACACATTCACAGCTTTCAGAAGAGGAACTTGAGGATCAGGGAATACATCAGAATACTATTCGTCTTTCAATAGGAACAGAGCATATTGATGATATTATTGCAGATCTGAAAAATGGATTTGATGCTATAGGCTAAAGATTGTTTGGCTATTAATTAAACAAAATGTGAAAAGATAGATTTGGGAGGAACAGATATTATGAAAAAGAAAAATTTAAATAAATTGCTTTCTACTGTATTGACTTTAACTATTGCTGCATTTGCTATTACCGGCTGCGGATCGGTAAATGCACAGGAACTGCCATCAACTGAAAAAAGCAGTGAGGCATCAGAAAATGATGGAGAAAGCGAAAATAAAAATTACCGGACTCTTGACGAGATAAAAGAAAGCGGGACTATTAACATAGGTGTATTTTCTGATAAGAACCCATTTGGCTATGTGGATGAAAATGGTGATTATCAGGGCTATGATGTCTATTTTGCAGAAAGAATAGGACAGGATCTGGGGGTTGATATAAATTATGTGTCCACGGAAGCTGCAAGCAGAGTTGAATATCTTGAAACCGGTAAGGTAGATATTATATTGGCAAATTTTACGGTAACAGATGAAAGAGCTGAAAAGGTTGACTTTGCATTACCGTATATGAATGTAGCACTTGGTGTTATATCACCTGAAACTAATGTGATCGAAGATATAAGCCAGATAAAAGAAGATGACCAGGTTATAGTTATCTCAGGAACTACCGCAGAGACATATTTTGAAAAGAATTATCCGGATATTCAGCTTCAGAAGTTTGATACCTATGCTTCTGCAAAGACTGCATTTGAAAATGCTACCGGTGTTGCCTGGGCAAATGATAATACTGAAGTAATAGCCTACGCTAACGAAAATGAGGGATATGTTGTTGGCATTCCATCGCTTGGAAGTCAGGATACCATTGCTCCTGCGGTAACGAAGGGAAACAGTTCGCTTCTCGATTGGTTGAATGAGGAAATCCAAAATCTTGGAGATGAGCAGTTTTTCCATAAGGCATATGAGGAAACCCTGATCGATACTTATGGAAAAGATTATGAGGAAACACTTGTAGTAGAAGGCGGTGAGATTAAGTAAATTATGAGGAGAGTCATTTGACTCTCCTGTTTTAATCTGATCATATACGAGTTGTATATTTAGCCTAAATCATAAAAGAAGAGGAAACAGGTATGGAGCTAGAAATTTTATCAGCTTATTTTCCGAAATATCTGGAAGCTTTTCTCCTCACGGTGAGGATAGGAATTATTGGAATTGGGATTTCGTTTATTTTGGGAATTATAGCAGCCTTTTTTATACATTTTAAAATAGCTTTCTTTGCAAAGTTTTTTACTGCATATATAGAATTATTTAGAAATACACCGCTTCTCGTACAATTATTTTTAATTTATTTTGGACTACCTAAAATAGGAATAGTAATCCCGGCAGAGGTATGCGGGGCTTTAGGACTTGGACTGCTTGGAGGAAGTTATATGGCAGAGGGTTTCAGAAGCGGTTTAGCTGCAGTATCAGATTCACAGGCAGAGGGTGCATTGGCGTTGGGAATGAAAAAGAGTCAAATGTTTATTTTTGTAATATTTCCGGAAGCTTTTTATTTAAGTGTACCGGCTGTTACAGCAAATATTATTTTTTTATTGAAAGAAACAAGTGTATTTTCCGCAATCAGTCTGATGGATCTGATGTTCAGGGCAAAGGATCTGATCGGACTTTACTATAATACAAAAGAAGCTTTATTTTTATTGGTAATCTTTTACATGATCATGTTAGTTCCTGTATCAATTGCAGCTAATCTGATTGAGGGAAGAGTACATTATAAAATGTTTGGAGCATAAATATGGGATTTGAACTTTTATTAAAAGGAAATAATATGGCCAGATTAGTTGGAGGCTTATTGGTTGCACTCAGGATCAGCATGATATCAGTGATGATAAGCATGGTTCTGGGAGTTATCCTTGGTAGTATTATGACATTGAAAAATCCGGTCATTTCATTTATTTGTAAAATATATTTGGAAACCATACGAATTATGCCGCAGATGGTTTTGCTTTTTCTGGTTTATTTTGGAACAACCAAAGCAATGGGTATAAATTTATCTGCAGAAACTGCATCTATAATAGTTTTTACATTATGGGGAACAGCAGAAATGTCTGATCTTGTAAGAGGAGCAGTTAACAGTATCCCAAGAATTCAATATGAAAGCAGCTATTCATTGGGAATGACAGTAAAACAAACATATATATTTGTAATAATACCACAAACTATAAGGAGGCTCCTGCCTCTTTCGATAAATCTGATAACCAGAATGATAAAAACCACGAGTCTGGTAATGATGATAGGTATAGTAGAGGTTTTAAAAGTTGGCCAGCAGATAATTGAAGCAAATAGAAAAAGTTCACCTGAAGCAGCATTCGGGATTTATACGACAATATTTATTTTATATTTTATTGTGTGCTCATCGATCAGTCTATTATCAAAATATTTTGAGAAGAATTGGGAAAATTAGTATGGAAGAAATTTTAAGTTTAAATAATCTGACTAAAGTATATGATAATTTTACGGTATTGAATCATGTAAACTTAAGCGTAAATAAAGGAGAAGTAGTTGTAATAGTTGGTCCATCCGGATGTGGTAAGAGTACTTTGCTTAGAGCTATTAATGCTTTTGAAGATATTCAGGATGGAACAGTATCTCTTTATGGAGAAAGAATTAATCCATGTGAAGGAAAGCTAAATAAGGTTAGGGAAAAAATCGGGATGGTCTTTCAAAGTTATGATCTATTTCCGCACAAAACTGTTTTGCAGAATATGATACTTGCACCAATGATGGTGAAAAGAATAAAGAAAAAAGAAGCAGAAAAAGAAGCATTAGAATTATTAAAGCGTGTAGGTTTGGCAGAGAAAAAAGATAATTATCCCTGGCAGTTATCAGGTGGTCAGAAGCAGAGAGTAGCCATAGTCAGAGCGCTGATGATGCATCCGGAAGTTCTTCTTTTAGATGAGATAACGGCTGCGCTGGATCCTGAGATGATAAGAGAGGTATTGGAGGTTGTTGTAGATCTTGCCAAAGAGGGAAGAACAATGGTTATCGTTACCCATGAAATGTCATTTGCCAGAGCAGTTGCAGACAGAATGGTTTTTATTGATGGAGGGCATATTGTAGAAGAAGGAAGTCCGGATGAATTCTTTGAGCATCCTAAAACAGAGAGGTTAAAAAAGTTTCTGGATTCCTTCATCTATAATTAGTCTTATCTTTCTCTTATCAAGTCACTGAGATATTTACTATAAAAGAAATCGTGTGTAAGTTGATCAAATTCTGTCCATAACGGTAAGGTTTCGCATTCGGATGCCCTTGGACAAGGCTCTGTTCCGGTCATGAGGCAGGAAACAGAAACAAGGGGACCATCCATAAGCTCTATAATTTCTCCGAGACAATATTCTTCCGGTTTTCTGCAAAGCTTATATCCGCCGCCTCTTCCACTTGTACCAAAGAGAAGCTTTGCGGAAACCAAATCTTTTACGATAATTTCCAGATATTTTTTTGAAATATTCTGTCTGGCTGCGATGTCTTTTAAGGGAATATATTTTCCGTCATAATTTTCTGCAATATCTAATAATACACGAATTGCATATCGACCTCTAGTTGTTATCATTGAGACATCTCCTTTCTTTTAATCAATTATACAGTGACCAGATATGTGAAACAAGCAAGAATTTATTAATAATATAACACCTATTGACATACTAGGCAAATATATTTATAATTCGGCTTAATTCTTAATTGAAACAGGAGATATTAATGGCTAAGGTGATAGTTGGTATGTCAGGAGGCGTTGATAGTGCTGTCTCTGCATATATATTAAAGAACAAAGGATATGATGTGACAGGAGTTACTCTTCGCACATTATTATCAGATAGTAAATGCTGTGAAATAGATGATGCAAGGAGAGCTTCCTGGAAAATAGGGATAAAATATTATACACAGAATTGTATTTCAGAGTTTAAGGAAAAAATAACGGATCCTTTTATTAATAATTATCTAAGTGGTATTACGCCTAATCCTTGTGTTATCTGCAATCGTCTGATCAAATGGGACAGGCTGCTCTATTACGCGGATATCTTAAAGGCAGAATATATTGCTACGGGTCATTATGCAACTATAGTTAAAAAAGATAATGGAAGATATACAGTAAAAATGGCGGAGGATGCAGGAAAAGATCAGACATATATGCTCTATCGTCTGTCACAGGAGCAATTATCGAGAACGCTTATGCCTCTTGGTAAATTCAAGAAAGATGAAGTGCGTGAGATTGCAAAGAATGCAGATATTCCTCTTGCAAAAAAAAAGGATTCTCAGGAAATCTGTTTTGTAACAAATGGAGGCTATGCAGACTATATCGAAAAAAACTCGAAGAATCCAATTCCGGGAGAAGGAAATTTTCTTGATGAGACAGGAATTGTAATAGGAAAACATAGAGGAATCATTCATTACACAGTAGGACAACGAAAAGGTCTTGGTCTGGCACTTGGTTATCCGGCGTATGTTAAGGAGATACGCGCAGCAGAAAATGAGATAATAATAGGAAAAGAGGAATCATTATACAGAAAAGAAATTATATCTAATGAGCTATCTTTTATGAGTATTGCAGATCCGAATGTTGGAGATGAATTTGAGGCTGTAGTAAAGGTTCGTTATCATCATGCAGGGCAGAGCGCAAGGATAAAAATGATAGACGATACGACAGTCAAAATTAGCTTCAAAGATCCTGTAAGAGCAGCATCACCTGGACAATCGGCAGTCTTTTATGATAAGGAAGGCTGTGTGATAGGAGGCGGAATAATTATCAGAAGTTAATATGTTTTTCTGATTGCTAATTTCTCGACAATTAAATAAGATATTATTAACAATAAAAACAGTTTATATAATGAGGGTAATAGTAGATGTATGACTTTAATGAAAAACTTGCTGTTATAACCGGCGGGGCAAATGGAATCGGAAAGTGTATAGCTGATGAATTTAGGAAAAATGGGGCTTTTGTTGAAATAATTGATAAAGCTGATGGGGATCATTTTGTTGGTGATATTTCAAAAAAAGAAACGCTTGAAGAGTTTGCAGAGTTCGTGATAAAGAAGTACGGAAAGGTGGACTTTCTGATTAATAATGCCCTTCCTCTTATGAAGGGAATAGATGAATGCAGCTATGAAGAATTTGGTTACGCTCTGTCGGTAGGAGTAACGGCACCGTTTTATCTTACAAAGCTTTTTTTGCCGTATTTTGAAAAAGAAGCTTCTGTTATAAATATCTCATCCTCCAGGGATAGAATGAGCCAACCACAGACAGAAAGCTATACTGCAGCTAAAGGTGGTATTGCAGCACTTACGCATGCACTCGCAGTAAGTCTTTCCGGAAAGATCAGGGTCAATTCGATTTCTCCGGGCTGGATAGATACAGATTATTGCGAGTATGAAGGTCCTGATGCTGCTCAGCAGCCGTCAGGGAGAGTTGGAAATCCGTTGGATATAGCAAATATGGTTTTATTTTTATGTTCAGATAAAGCCGGATTTATAACAGGAGAGAATATTTGCATAGATGGGGGAATGACGAAGCAAATGATCTATCATGGTGACAATGGATGGAATTTAACTTTATAAGCATATTCAAGATCATATATACAAAAAATGTATATATGGTCTTTATTTTTTGGTCTTAAATTAAAGCCATCTGATTTAACTCTTCAATAATTCAAAAAGAATTAAAATCTTGATATTATAAAATTAAATCTTATGTTATGAGGAGGGAACAATAATATATGAAGAAAACGTTAATTTTAGCTATAGTTTGTGCGGTTACATTAGCCGGGTGCGGAAGTACTGAGAAGGCAGCTGATACAGCTTCACAGGCTGCATCAGGACAGGCAGAAGAAACTGCCGGATCAGTTGCAGAAACCGGGAGCGCATCAGAAACTGAAGCTTTTTTGATAATGATATGTGTATTTTTACTCATTAGACTCAGTAATATTTCTGTATGATTTTAGTTCATTTTCGCGAGTTGTGTAAATCTGTGTTGTCTGAACATTTTTATGGTGCATTAATTGCTGGGTGAGACGTAAATCACCATTTGATTCCAGTACATTCATTGCAAAAGTTGCTCTTAAACGGTGAGGAGTAACATTTTTTGTTATATTTGCAGCATCTTTATATCTTTTTACAAGTCGTTCGGTTGATTTAATGGTTATACGGTATCCAGACTGCCTGAATATTTTACCATCACTATCTTTTATATTTCTTCCGTGGTTAAGAAAAAGAGCTTTCTCATTTTTGTCAGGTTTGTATAGACTTTCCCTGATCTCAAGATATTCCCTCACAGCGCCCTCGGATTCGTCACTCATATAAACATAATCATCTGTTTCTTGCTTACCCTTCTGAGTAACTCTGATACTGTGATTATTAAAATTTATATCGTCTATATCTATTCCGACCAATTCTGATACTCGAAGACCGGTTGCGAAAAAAAGCAAAGCAATAGCAGTGTCGCGTACACTGTTCTTTTCATAGTATTTTTTTTGTTTATTACTTAGTCCTTCTCCATCAACTACAGAATTAAGAAAAGATGCTTTTTCATCTTTATCGAGATAAACTACTTTATGTTCTTCGGCTGCGACATCAGCTTCGTCAAATGGATTTGGACCTTGTATTCGTTTTGTTCGGATCAGGAATTTGAAGAATCCATTTAGTGCAGCAAGACAGTGCTTTTTGCTTGATGATTTAAGACTACGTATGCTGCGCATATAGTGTCCTGCATCAGCATCAGTAAGATTATTAATGCTTTCAATTGGAATTTCTCGGATTGTGTGATTTTTAAGGCTGGTTATATTTTCAGTCATCCATATGAGGAATTTACGGATTTCAATAGCGTAACTTAGGGCTGTGTTTGCAGAGTGTCTTCCGGATTTATTATCAAAGTAGTTCTGACAATATTCAGGTAAAGTTTCGATTATTTCATTTGCACTGTTATAGGTTTTTTTGCTGATCAAATCCTTGTATTCTGACATTTTTATCCAGTCTCCATATACTAATTATTAGATTATCTTAAACTTGTCTAATAATGTTTATTATTAGATATAAGGCAGAAAAAATCAAGAGATACGTATATTATAATAAACAATGTTTGCTTTGAGAATGTTGCTAGATATTTTTAGATCTTAGTAAGCTTGTTTAAAATAAAATACACCATGAGGCCTGATTTTAGGCTATATATGGCACTCTTACGATTGCATACAAGAGGCATATTTTATAAAATATAAGGTAAGATTGAAATAATATGCCCCATAGTCCGAATAAATACATGGGAGAAAAATATATGTATCAAAATGAAAAATATAGAGACAAAGCTGGTAAATATGAATCATTACATAATATTGTTCTTATGAGTGATCGCTTGAATCCTGTTAGAATAATTTTACCTATTATTGTTATTATTTCAATAATTGTGGTTATGTGTGTATATACATATATGCAGAAAAAAATTATCATCAAGGATGTTGAAAAGGTAACAGATCAGATGGCAGAATATATCGCAGGAAATATAGCCAGAGATATGAATTATGCCAAGAGCAGTATTAGATTAGCCTCATCGACTATTTCTGAGTCAATGACATCTGAAAATTTAGAAGATCCGGCAGAAATCATAACGCCTATGGTTGCAAATACACCATTTGGCGGAATTGAATATATCAGATCTGATGGAATGAATGTAATGAATATAGGCGAACCATTTGATGCAAGTGACAGAGTCTATTATATAGAGGGTATTAAAGGTAATACGGGTATTTGGAATAATTTTCATCCCAAAACATCGAAAGAGACATTAATGAATTTTTATACACCTATCATTTATAATGGCAAGGTTACCGGAGTTTTAACAGGATATATTGCTGCAACAAGACAGATTGCGCCATTGTATGATACGAAATTATATGGGCAGGATATATATGGCTTTTTGGTTGATGAAAATAACATGATAATTTGTTCAACATTAAATTATGAATATGTACAGGATCTATCACTTGATCTGTTTATGGACAATTTAGGCTTTGATGAAGATCAGAAGTTAAGACTTAACAACATAATTGTTAACGCGAGAGAAGTTGCAGCGTGTTATAAAGAGCCAGGGGGAAAGGGAAGAGTATGTGTTACAACAGTTCCCGGAACTGACTGGAAAGTTGTGATCAGTGTTCCACAAAAATCCTTTAATGCGATTATTAATAAGTATACAAAAAATTCTGTAATCACAATTTTTATCATTAGTTTAATTCTTATATCATATGCAGCATTTGTACTTTTGAAAAATATATACAGACGTAGGGAAATTGCAAAGGAAAATGCAAAACTTGAAGAAGAAAATCGCATCTTCGATGCAGAAAACAAGCGGGCTTTTACAGAAATATCGGAGATCCGGGACATCATTGCATCTGCAAATATGGGAACCTGGCGTATTGAACTTGTTGACGGCAAAGAACCACGTATGTATGTTGATGATACCATGAAGGCACTGCTGGGCGTTGCGGGTACGGAAAGAAGTCCGGAAGAAACATATAATGACTGGTTTAATAATATTTCGACGCAGGCAGTTCCGTCAGTGCTTGAATCTGTTGCCAGGATGAAAAGGGGAAACTTTGATGAAAATACATATCTTTGGGTTCATCCAAGCAAGGGAGAACGTTATGTAAGGTGCGGCGGAACAGCACAGATCATTCCGGGCGGATTTCTGCTTAGCGGTTATCATTATGATGTTGATGAAGTTGTTCGTGAGGATCTGGCCAGAGTTGCTATGCTGAAAGATGCCCTTAATGAAAAGAATGATTATTATAATACTTTAGGTACACTTGCCGAAAGCTATAATAGCCTTCACGTTATAGATCTTCTTGAGGATTCAATTATTGAATTTAGTGCAAAAGATAGATTCAGAGATATTGTTAATCATAATAAGGGAGCAGGAGAAAAAGTTGCTCAGGCTGTAGGGCAGCTTGCTGCTGATGAATGCAGAGAGAGAGCTCTTGAATATACAGATCTTAAAACTCTTGCTGAAAGGATGAAAAATAAAAAATATATATCAACACAGCTGATAAGTAAGCGCATAGGATGGTTTCTTGCCAGTTTTATAGCGATGGAGACTGATGCTGATGGCCGGCCCACCAGGGTTGTTCTTACAACACAAAGTATTGATGAAGAAAAGAAATATGAAGAAAAGCTCATCAATAAATCGCGTACGGACGAGCTTACCGGTCTGTTAAACAGACGTGCTTATGAAGAAGATATATATGAACATAATGATATTCCTGATCATGAATATTTTGTA
The DNA here is from genome assembly GCA_030434875.1 of Lachnospiraceae bacterium C1.1. Lineage (NCBI taxonomy): Bacteria > Bacillati > Bacillota > Clostridia > Lachnospirales > Lachnospiraceae > Lachnospiraceae bacterium C1.1. The sequence continues at coordinate 49,655 of JAUISW010000002.1, forward strand.
TCAATCTCTCTTGATGTTAATGGACTTAAGGTTGTAAATGATACATTAGGGCATGCCGCAGGCGATGAATTACTTATTGGTGCCAGTCAGTGTATGAAGAGATGTCTTGGTTCTTATGGAAAAATATACAGAATCGGAGGTGACGAATTCATTGCCGTTCTTTTCTGTGATGATAAAAAATTGAAGGAAGTTCTGGATGATTTTGAGAAAACAATAGCTGATTGGAAGGGAAATCTTGTTGACAGTTTAACTATTTCATATGGTTATATAAGTAAGGAAGAAGAACCGAAAAAGTCGGTTAGGGAACTTGCTGTCATTGCGGATAAGAGAATGTATGAGGCAAAGTCGGCTCATTACAGAAAAAAGGGAATGGATAGAAGAGGAAATAAGGATGCACACAGCGCTTTATACAAATTGTACAGTAAGATTCTGAAAATAGATATTTCGAATGATACATATCAGATTATAGATATGGATTCGATGGAACAGACAGCAGAAAAAGGATTTTCTGATAAAATATCATCGTGGCTTTCTGAATTTGGTAAGTTAGGACAGGTTTACCCTGATGATCTGCAGGAGTATCTCAATAGGACGGATATTCAATTTATGAGAGACTATTTTATGGAAAATAAAAAATCTCTTAGTGTTTTCTATAGACGAAAATTTGATGAAGAGTATAAAATGGTAATGATGGAAATTATTCCGGCAAATGATTATAGCGAGACACATCAGAGTCTTTATTTGTATGTAAAAAAGCTAGACGTATAGGTTGAGCTATATTTATAAAAAAATGAAAGGCTGCAGATATTTTAAGGATGAGTTTATATAGTATTATCAGTTTGAGGGCAGACATGAAGGCAATTGATCTTGGCCCGATCACAGACAACACCAGAATTATAGTCAAATATTATGCTAAAAGTCATAGCATATGTTCTGTCAGCAGGCAGGAAATAACATTGCCTGTAACTTAACTGTTTTGACTAAATAAACAGAAAAGCTCTTAGGGAATTTGTTTATTCTCTGAGAGCTTTTTTTGATGAAAGAAAATGATATAGAACTATGACTTTTCGTCACAGCATATTTTGTGTTATATTGTTGTGTGTTTTTAATAAAAATTTTATAAAAGAGGATGAAAATGGGGAAAAATAAAATAAAACTTTCAAGGGTAGTTTGTACGATATCTATTGCATCGATGGCATTTTTTATGACAGCATGTTCTGCAAAGGGAATGGCAAAAGCGGCATTAGACAAGGGAGGAGAGATAATAAAAGAAAAAATAGATGAAGACTATAGGAAGAAGGATGAAGAATGTCGGAAAGTTCTTGAAGAAAGGGCTGAATTATACGGTATTGATCCGGAAGGTATTTTAATATCAAGCGGCGGAACGTATTTAAAAGTACCAGTAGATACTATTCATTCATATGAGGATATGGAGTCACATATAGGTAATTTCAGAAGATGGCTTCGTTTTGCCTATGCGGAAATGCCAAGAAGCCGGTATTTCGTATCAGTTAATGATCGTAATGATCTGGATATATGGTATGGTGGTTTTAGTGAACAGGATTATGGATATGATTCAGAATATTATTGGGATGATGAGTATATATTGAGTAGTTATGCGCAGCATCTTGTTGACAACGCAAGAGAAGAAGATAAATCAGCAGAAAAATTTTATGAGATAACAGGAATAGATGAGGATACAGCTATAGCTATACGAAGCAGAGTCATTCAAACTTATCCTTCATTTAATATAGAAGAGCCTGATAAGAATGAGCATACTTATACATTTATTCCGGGGGATACTATTATGCATTGTGAGAAATTTGTTATAGGTGATGAGGAATGTCCTATAGAGGCCGGTGTTTATAATGTAGACCTACCGGATGATCATGGGATCATACATATCACAGATTCTAATGACAATACAATTTACAGACTGGATGCGAAATACAGATATGGCCATACAGATGAAATATATAATTATGAAATGCTTCCGGTTAAAGTGGAACTAAAAAAAGGTAATATAATTTATATGACAAATGCAACATCCACATTTGATAGTTGTGTTGAATGACGATTTGCGCTCAATGAACAGGTGGAGGTAGAAAGCGTTGAGATTATTAACTAAATTCATAATAATCGCAGTATCTGCAGGAATTCTCTGCGGATGTAATGCAGATGAAATTAATGATGAGAATAGTTGTATATGTTTTCCTGAAAACTAAAAAATCCTGATCCAGGATATATTCCGGGGTCAGGATTTTTAATATCATCTTATGAATGTTTCACTCTTTAATTTTTTTATATGTACCAAAATACATGGTGAGAAAGCTTGCTGATCCACCGATTACATTTGATATGGGTTCTGCAAGAAATACGCCCAACACACCAAGCCCAAAGAGTTTGGGAAGCAGCAGAGTAAGCGGAACTACTATGATCACTTTTCTAAATAATGAAAAAAAGATAGACTGGCGGGCTTTTCCAAGGGCAACAAAGCTGGATTGTCCGGCGAATTGCAGAGCCATAAAAATAAAACCGCCAAAATAGATCATCATAGGAACCTGTCCTGTGCTGATCATTTTTTTATCTGAAGAGAACATAGTCAAAAAAGCGTGTGGGAAAAGCATTATAAGTGCCCACATGATAAAAGTATACAAAACTCCGACAAGAGACATAAATCGAATTCCTTCTTTTACTCTGCGGTTCAATTTTGCACCGTAATTATAACTTATGATAGGCTGCGCTCCTGCGGTTATCCCATTTATTGGTAAACTGATCATATCACGTACTGAGTTAATTATAGTCATGATCCCAACATAGAGATCGCCTCCGTGTATTGAAAGTGTTGCATTACAGATCGCCTGAACAAGGCAGTTTGTGGCACTCATAATAAATCCTGCAAGACCAAGAGGAATAATCTCTTTTAAGAGAGAAAAATTTGGCTTTAATAGGTCGCCGAATCTGAGCTTTATGATAGCTTGCTTACCCATCAAGAATCTAACTACAAATATACAAGAGAAGAATTGAGCAATGACTGATGCTATTGCAGCTCCGGCTACACCCATGTTCAGAATAAAGATAAACAACGGATCTAAAATAATGTTTATAAAGGCACCAAGCATCATGTAGGTCATGGCTTTTGAGGCAAAACCTTGAAGATTGATAAAGCCATTCATACCTGTTCCCAGTGTGACAAAAATGGTTCCGATCAGATATATTGACAGGTATCCGGAAGCATACGGGTAGGTCACATCGCTGGCTCCAAGCAGATAAAGAAGTGGTTTCTGCAAAAGAAATATTACAGTTGCACAAACTAGCCCATTAAGAAACTGCATGGACATTGTTGTAGACTCTATTTTGTGTGCTCTTTTTTCATCTGATCGTCCTCTGGCAATCGCACACAGTGGAGCTCCTCCGGTGGCGAAGAGATTGGTGAATGCTGCGATCAGACTTATAATAGGAAATGTTAATCCGACACCTGTGAGTGCAACTCCATCTTCAACACCGGGCATATGACCTAAATAAATTCTGTCTACGATATTATAAATGACCTGGACAAGTTGAGCCAGCGTAAGCGGAATGGCCTGCGCCAAAATCAATTTGCTGATCTTTCCATGAGCAAAGTCGCCTTTTTTTGTCTTTTCCATTTTCAACTCCTAATGTTAAATACAAAAAAATATTATATACTAGTTTTAAGAGTTGCGAAAGTTTTGGAATTATTAAAATCTGCAAAGAAAATTGGAATTTTTGAGACTTTGCATCATACTTTATATTTTTTGATCTGATGGAGGAAATAACAGATGAAAGTTGGAATATCCGCTTGTTCTAATGGACATTTGCCGGAATGGCAGGATCAGATAAAAACACTTAAGAATGCAAAAGCTATTATGATTGGAAAAGAACATATCTTCCGAGATAGATGGCTTGGCGCAACGCAAAATTAGCGAAGCGCCCATAGCCTTTTTTATCGAATTAGTTTAAATCCTTGAGAGCAGTAAAGACGTGTGGTTCTTTATCGTACATATTTTCAAGATTGGACAGATATTCTTTATAATCTTCCTCGGTAAGTGATTCCCAAGTTTCACCTTCATCGTAAGAGGTTGACCACATATCCGCAGAGTCTGCAGTCTCATCAACTTTAAGAGATACTTGAGGGGACATTTCAGTTGTATTGTTAATAATATCATACAAATTTGTAATAGTGACGCCTGCACCCTCAAGTAAATATTCGACGATACCTGTACTATATATCTTAAAATAATCTCTGTTGTAGCCTGAAACGACATGAGCAGGCTTGCCGTCTACAGAAGTATAAACATCATAAATATCATTGGTTTCCATATCACCAATAACCATTTCATCGATGCCGTCGGCATTGATATCTGCATAGCAAACTCCGATGGCTTCCATGGGATCTTTTGCCTCATTACCTTGTGTAATTGAATAATACATAGGGCTGAGGTCTGCTGCTTCAAGTTCATTTGCGTCTTTGGCATTTTTTATTGTTGCAATTATCTCTTTTACATAATCTTCAAAAATATCTTCACCCTTTGTACCTGCACCATCTGCATAGGTTCCGCCGTTAACGGGTTGAAGCGTTGCAGCAATTTCTCTTGCATTATCATATATTGCTGCGTAGGATTCGGGCATTTCTTCTCCGGTTGTATAATCCCACTGAACATCTGAAGGATATGAAATGTACACCTGATATAGCTTGCCGTCACCATCTGTGAGCTCGCCAATCTTAGTTTTCATACCACCTAAGTTTTCATAGCTGTCTGTGGTGCAAACATTAAAGATAAATCCGCCAAAACCGGCTTCACTGCTTGCTTTATCATAGATGCTAATTGAATTTTCGAAGCTGGTTGCAAGGTATGTTCCTTCATACTCAGCAGGCATTGTAATAGAAATACGACCATTGGATACTACTCCATTTTTATTAGGAGTTAATTCTTCCTCATTATTATCTGATGCTTCTTCAGAAATTTCCTCGGTTTCGTTTTTTGCTTCTGATGCTGCTTCTGTTGAAGTATCAGTAACGTTTTCTACTGCTGTGGCTTCAGTGCTGGCATTAGCCTGTGTTTCTGATGTATGCGCAGCTTCGCATCCCGTCAATAAAATTGCACATCCCAAAGTTAATAATAGTGATCTTTTCATACTTCTCCTCCTCAAAAATCTATCCAAACATAAAGTTCTATAGCGTTTGCAAATATAATAGCATAAGTTATAGGAATTTTGTTATAATTATTTCATAAATTATAGGAGTGGGGGTACTGATTCAACAAAAAACGTAGATCATATTGGATTTCCGAATTCTCAAGGTAAGTGGCGTATTCGGAACTAAGGGGGAAAAATGAAAAAAAAACACGGATTTATATCATATATATTTATTATATTAGGAGCCATTATGGCCAGTTTTTCTGTTGCATTGATACTGCTTCCAAATGACGCTATTGATTACGGAACAGCAGGTGTTGCAATCATCATAAGCAAACTTACAGGAGTAAAACTGTCTCTTTGCATTATTGCGGTGTTTATTCCATTTTTGGTCGCAGGCTATGCATTTCTTGGAAAAACTTTTACTGTAAAAGCTGCGATAGGATCTGTTGTTTATACCATAGGTCTGTCTTTTTTCGAAAATATTTCATTTGAACTTAATACAGAACATTTCCTGGCTGTAGCTTTTGGAGGGGCGATACTTGGAGCAGGATTGTCATTGATACTTAGAAGCGGTGGCTGTATAGACGGATCCGAGATATTGGCAAATATCATAGTCAAAAAAATGTCGGATAAAACAGGGCGCAACTATAGTATGACCCCGATTTTACTGGCGTTTAATGCACTTGTTTATATGACGGTATTTGCCTTAATTGACTCAACAGCTGCATTGTTAAGTTTACTTGTTTATGTTGTTGCAACAAATGTTATAGACCACTATACAGATCATTTCGAATCAATTAAACAAGTTACTATAATTACGCAGGACCCCGATGGAATAATAAAAGATATCAAGGACAAGCTTAATAAGACATGTACGATCATGGACTCCAGAGGGGCTATTGCAGGAGATAATAATACACTTATTTGTTACATAAGCTACTTCGAGCTTCCTATGATGAAAGAAATTATAACTACACACCCCGGAAGTTTCAGCACAGTTTCAACAATTGATGAGATATTAAGATAAAGGAAAGTGAATTTACAACTTAAGTAAATCGTAAGATTAGGATGGGAGATTTTTAGACTAAAAATAGTATTTGCTGTTCCGTTTATTGTGCTTGTTTGATTACATGTGGTATGTACAGGCATTTAAATGGCCTGTTTGCATGACTTTGAGGCACGCAGTGACGAAAAGTCATAGATTTTTGATACAAAGCATCAAAAACTCCCCCGGAAATATTTTCCGAGGGAGTTTTTCTGTCACAATCAAAATTAATCAGAAGATTTCCATGCTCCGCTAAATCTGCCTGAGAATGAGAGTGAATCAGCTGAACCTGAGTACTCTTTCTTCTTAAGTTTGATACCATTAACTGTAACTTTCTTAACAGCACCTTTATCATTAACGGTTACTTTTACGGAATCATCACTGCTTACAGTATAAGCTGAAATGGTCATAGGGATCCTGGCTTTCTTAAGAAGCTTCCTCTGTGTCTTATCTGACACATCAGGCTTCCGGATCTTAAAGTAAGTTCCGCCTACCTTTGCAGCCCTGGCGATCCTGATCCTTCCATAACAACCTGGGAACCATCAGAGCCATAAATCTTAACATCTCCGTTGAATGCAGTTTTTTTGCCTTTGTAGAATGAACACTCTTCCGGATATTCTACGGTATAATCACCAACCTTAACAGATACAGTCCTGGGAGAATTTTCCTCAACTGTAGTTTCAGATCCGGATTCCGGTGTGATAACAGTGACCTCGCATGCAGCAGTATATCCACCATCATTAGTGGTAACCGTTATGGTTGTAGTACCTGCAGCAATTGCAGTCACATTTCCGTCAGCATCAACAGCTGCAACTGATTCATCCGAACTAACGGAATATGAGAGCCTGTTTTCACTCTGTACAGGAGCTTCGGTCAATATCTGATAGGGATCGTCAATAGTAATGTCTCCATCAATATTTCCTCCTTTTTTCAATATACGAGGTCATATCTTTGCTATCGGAATTACCATATACCGTTTCAAATGTAACATTTTTCTCCGGATGCTCAGCCTTATCTATTGTATAATTCTGCCTTACAGGTTCAAATCTATAGTTTCCGTTTTCACCTGATCTAACGATCAGCTCTGCTGTTCCTGCATCCACGTTATTATGTCCGGTTATTTCATAGTCATCATTTGAAAAAACAGTATCACCATTCTTTATCGTAAGCTCCGGCAAAACTTCCTTACCATTATATTTACAGCTTCCATTAACCGCTACAGTTGGAACAATATTCTTTTTAGCTATCGTTACGGTCAATTATTCCGCTGATGTATCCTGATGATCGTCATCTCCAAGCACCTTATACCAGACGCAGTAGCTTCCGGCATTTGTCTCGGCAGGGATATTCCTGCTGTACGATGAGTCTTCCGGAGTGGTCTTTTCATCTGAAGTCACTGCATAATAAATCGTTCCACCGGTTGCTATGCCCTTTCGCACAATATTCTGCGGCTCACCGGTGTAGACAAGTTTTTTAGCTTTTGGTGATATCTCCACAGAGCTTTTTTCTTTCTCGGTCGCTGCCGTTACTGTAACAGTGCAGCTGTCTATCACCTTAGAACCGGTCGGTCCTGCTGCAGCTGTAATTGTCGCAGTGCCTTCGCCTTTTCCGGTAACTGTTCCATCAGCATCAACCTCTGCCACGTTTTCATCACTGCTTTCCCAGATAATATCCTGATAGTAGATGTTTTTCGGAAGAACCTCCGCTTTAAGCTGTCTCGTTTTTTGAGGGGAACTTTATTGCTGGTGATCTGGACCATGATATGTAGATGTTTCTTTTTGCTGAATGGCATGACATGGATTCTTAAAAGCTTAAGTCAGAATTTTTCATTCATAATTAGAATATTTGTACCGGAGTAGTGTATTAATAGGGATAAACAAGTAGTCTAATAATACTTATTATTGGACTACTTGTTTATCTTATACTTACGATACCCAAATCAATCGTTTTTTTTCTAAGATCCATGTTTTTCTCAAATACGAATTTATTTTATTGTTCAATAAAACATTGTTTTTTAGCTATTTTAAGCATATAATTTTAGTAGTAAAATTAGTGAACGATAAAAGTTATACTTGGAGATAATAATTATGATATATGGATATTGCAGAATATCTCGAAAAGAACAATCAATTACTCGTCAGATCAGAAATATTAAAAACGAATATCCTGATGCACTTATAATGGAAGAAGCTTTTACCGGAACTAAGATGGAACGGCCCGAATGGATGAAGCTACATAAAAAAGTTAGATCCGGAGATATCATTGTTTTTGATTCAGTATCGAGAATGAGCAGAAATGCCGATGAAGGAGTTGAAACATATTTTGAACTTTACGAAAGGGATATCCAGCTTATCTTTTTAAAGGAACATTATATAGACACAGCTGTTTATGCAGAAAATATGAAAGATAAGATAGAGCTGCAGGGTACAGATGAAGATGAGATCTTCAAAGGTCTGAACAACTATTTCCGAAAGCTCGCTGAAAAACAGATCCGGATCGCATTTGAACAGGCAGAAAAAGAAGTACAGGACCTGCACCAAAGAACCAAGGAAGGAATTGAGACTGCCAGACTTAATGGCAAACAGATTGGGCAGCGTCCCGGGAATAAATTGCACGTAAAAAAACGAGGACCTGCAAAAGAAAAGATCATGAAATTCAGTAAGGATTTCAATGGAAACCTTTCAGATCCTGAATGTATTCAGCTTGTCGGAGTGAGCCGAAATACATATTATAAATATAAAAGAGAGCTAAAGCAGGCAATGATCCAGTAACTAGATTTTATATGATCGAGCCACCATTCTTTTACCACCGTTAATTAATTCAGTACTGTGGTAATTTAGATCACTTGAAAGATATCGGAGGAATTGACCATGAGCATAATACTCTCAAACAAATACTTGATGGCAAAAGAAGTGGGATTTGTCGATCAACTTATTGATGCTGCAATTATATTTGACTATAAAATCAATCAATGATAATTTTTAATCAGTTAATGTGTTTCAAAGGAGTAAACTATGGCAATTATACAATGTCCCGAATGTAATAATGATGTTTCAACAACAGCTAAAGTCTGTCCACATTGCGGATATAGATTAAAAAAGCCCTATCTTCCATTAACTTTAATTATTATTGCTATTATGGCTATATGTGCAGTAGGAATAACATTCTTCTTAAAAAAGGTTGATAGTAATATTTTGACAGAAAGTAAATTCAATGAAAATACTAATACTACCTTAATGTATCAAGGCTGGGCTTTTTCTATTCCTAAATGTTTCCTAAAAGAAAATTCATCTGATAAAGATACAAGAGTAACTTATCAACTAACAGAAACTAATAGTCAAGGTGCTCTTTTAGTTTTTGATAGTAAAGTAGTTGAAAAAGACGAATCACATAATTCTATTAGTAATAGCCTTTTTAAGGAATTTATGCTTAACTCTTCCGAAACAAAAGTATTCTATGTTTCAGGTCTTACTGGTACAATAAAAAAAGGGAAGGCATATATTAACAAAAAGAATATGGAATTTGAAAGATTTGAATTTTTTGATGCTAAAACTAATAGTATGATCTATGTGCTTATGGCTCAAACATATGAAACAAAATACGATTATTTATCAGATTTTGAAAAGATAATCAACTCAATGATAAGAATAAATGGAATGTATGATGCAAAAAATATAGATAATACAGATAATACGGACAATATAGAAATTACATCTAATACAGATAACACGGACAATACAGAAATTACATCTAATACAGATAACACGGACAATACAGGAATTACATCTGATACAGAAATTACAGATATTACAGATAATAACATTGTTGGAAAGCAAGTATTTGTTACTGAAGCACTATCAATAAGAGATCGCCCTTCATCAGATGGTGAAAAAATAGGAAGTGCATATAATGGAGATCGTTATACAATTACAGCAATACCTGATGAAGAATGGTTTCAGATTGATTATAAAGGCATGATAGGATATGTACGTCAAAACGTTGTAAAAGTTACTGAATAGAGGTCTATACATGTTATATATCATTTTATTTATTATCATAGTAGCTCTAATATTTATATTTGTTATTAACGCAAACACAGACTATCAGCAAATAGAAGCAGATATTATTGATGATACAGCTTTTAAGATTGTTACTCAAAACATGAATAATTCAGAAATTTACACCAAAAGCGGAACTATGAGAGTTGCAATTGGTAAAAAGGTTGACGAAGAAATTGATAGAATTAATATTTTTTTAGATGCTAATAATGATGAATATATAAATCTATTAAAAGAAAAAAGGTTACTCAATGACAAAGATAAAATTAAAGTAAGAAAAAAAGCAAAAATTGTAAGGCTATTGAAAGATTATTACACCAATTATCGCAATAACTTAACTAATAGTGCCGTTGATGGCATGACCCCCGATGATTTCTTTTTGTATAAAGCACATAATAGTGGAGATTATGTTGGTGTTTATGTGATTTATAATTTAGATAAAGATTTATACTATGTAGGACAAGCAAAAAGAATGTTATTTCGAGTTAATCAGCATTTTACAGGACATGGCAACGGAGATGTTTATTCTGATTATAAATATGGAGATAGATTTATCATTAAATTAATACTTCTATCTGAAAGTGGCTATGATGATATAGATAAATTAGAAAAAGATATGATATATCGCTATGATTCATACAATACTGGTTATAACAGGACTTCTGGAAACAGCTAATTGACTATTCCATCTATTATTATATAGTTAAATCTATATAATCTAAGCATAATTATCATCTTAAAAATATTAATTACAAAAGGCCTCATAATCATCGAGGTCTTTTGTAATTCTGTTCAATCTATACTGTATGCACTTTTTACAAATATCTTATATAATTAATTTATTCCTAAAATCATTTTTGCTTTCTCTTCTGCAGATTTGTTCTTTCTATTTAATATCTTAAAAAATTTCTCAAATAACTCATCGCTTACATCTCCATCTTTCGGTCTAAATATTCCCTGCGTGTCATAATAGATGTCAGTGAAGCCAAAAAGTTTTTGTGGTAGAATTTATATATCACAGGAAGGAGCTTCACATGAACTATAGTCCAGAACTCAAGGAGGCACTCTTACGTAGGATGCTTCCGCCAAACAACGAATCGCTCTCAAAGATTGCAAAGGAAGAAGGAATCGCCGAGCAAACGCTTCGTAACTGGCGTGATAAAGCCAGAAAAGAAGGAATGGCTGCCCCTGGTAATGATGCTGTTCCTGATGATTGGAGCACACAGGATAAATTTCTTGTAGTAGTTGAAACAGCCAGCATGAATGAAAATGAACTAGCTGAGTATGCTCGTCAAAAAGGCTTATACGTTGAGCAGATCAAGACTTGGAAAGATGCCTGTATGAATGCTAACGGCGGTATAGCCAAGGAAGCTGCCAGGCTTAACAAAGAGCTTAAAGAATCTGAAAAGCAACGCAGAAAACTAGAAAAAGAAATTCAGCGTAAAGATAAAGCCCTTGCAGAAACTGCAGCATTACTTGTGCTGTCAAAAAAAGCAGATGCGATCTGGGGGGATCCAGAGGACGAGCAATAAGCGCCGCAGATCGCAGTGAAGCCATAAAGCTTATTGATGAAGCAGTATCGAGCGGAGCACATCTTTCTAAGACATGTGAGCGTATAGGTATAACTGAACGCACCTATTATAGGTGGAAAAAATTAAATACCGAGTATGCTTCCTACGAGTATCGACGTGCACATGTGGATCATACGAATCCGTCAAATAAGTTATCTTGTGAAGAACGTACTAAAATAATTGATACATGTTGCAGTGAAAAATACGCTGTTTAGTGCATAATAGAATTACCTAAAGTTGCAGAGCAAATTCCTCAAAGTTGCAGAGGGAATTTCCCTATTATTGCAGCTGATGTTTGGTACTCCCTTAAGCCCACATAATGCATGTAAGTTTAAGGGAATATCAAACATCCATTGCAGACATACATTGATTTCATTATCCTTGAATTGTTGTTGCAGACAATTAATCAAGGAGGAGAAAGGAGTATGCTTGCAATGGACAAGGTACATTCTATCAGACAGCTCTATTATGAGCAAGGTAAAGACATACCTACAATCATTGCGGAGACCGGTCATGACCGTAAGACCATAGTCAAATATCTTGATATGACCGATTTCAATCTTTCGGAACCAAAACCATCTGATCCGGAAGCCATATGTCCCAAGTTGGACAAATATAAGCCGATAATAGACGAGTGGTTAAACGAGGATAAGAAAGCGCCCCGTAAACAGCGTCATACGGCTAAGAGGGTCTTTAAGAGACTCGAAAAAGAAGTTGCGGGCTTTGAATGTTCATATCGTCTCGTAGCCCAGTATGTTGCTTATAAAAAGCAGCAGTTGCACCTTGATAACAGAAAAGGTTACATACCGCTAATCCATTATCCTGGAGAAGCACAGGCTGACTTTGGTACTGCCACGTTCTTTGAAAACGGTATGGAACACGAAGGTAAATATCTTGTTCTCTCATTTCCGCAAAGCAATGCCGGTTTTCCACAGCTGCTGTATGGAGAGAATGCAGAGTGCCTCATGGAAGGAATGATTGCCATTTTCAAATACATAGGCGGTGTGCCTAAGGAAATATGGTTTGATAATGCATCTTCCATGGTCACGAACATTCTTAAAGACGGAGAACGTAACCTGACCGATAAATTCATCCGCTTCAGTTCCCACTATGGATTCAGCTATAAATTTATGAATCCAAACTCCGGAAATGAGAAAGGCAACGTAGAAGCTAAGGTCAGGTATTCAAGAAACAACTTTCTTGTCCCGGTTCCTCATTTTATCAGCCTTGCTGATTACAACAAGCAGCTTCTTAATGAGGCACAACAGGATACTAACCGAGAGCATTATCGTCACGAGGGAGTTACCATAGAGGAACTCTTCGAGGCGGATAAAAAGGTCCTGTTACCAATCCCTGATACTGACTTTGACAGCTCACGATATCAGACTGCAAAGACAGACAAATGGGGAAGGTTCACACTTGAAGAAGGAAAGCATGAATACTCTGCTTCTCCGGAGCTTTCAAGTGGCCTCGTATGGCTTAAGATAACCTCTGACAAGGTCTTTGTAATGGATATGAACCACAAACCGATAGTCACGCACAGAAGGCTATATGGCAACTATAAGCAGTCTGTAATGGACTGGGTTCCTTATCTTACAGCCATATCCAGAAAACCACGTTCTCTGTTTAACAGTGGCATATATGAGATGATGCCTAAGTCCATGCAAACGTATGTCAAAAGCTGCAGCAGTACTGACCGGGGCAAGATACTAAAATGCCTTGCTGAGCAGACAAAACGTACAGGGTTTGACAGTGCGCTCCAAACTGTAGAACAAGCTCTGATGTATCAGGCAACAGATCCTGACAGTCTGCAGAATCTTTACAGGCGGATTTTCTCGGATGTCCCGATTCTTCCACCAATGCCTGTTCAGAAAGGTATTCCCGGAATCATTCAGATGCCGGTTAACCTGTCTGACTATGACGAAGCCCTGAAGAAGGGAGATGCCATCAATGGATGAATATAAAGATGCAATAGCTTCCTGCTGCAAACAGCTCAGGCTTTCTGTTAATCTTGCCGAAAATGCCATGGTACAGGATGGCGAATCCCATCAGGCGTATTTGTATAACCTCTTTAATGAGGAAATACGATACCGAAAAGCCAGCCGTGTAACAAAGTACATAAACACGGCAGGTTTTCCATACACAAGTACATTTGCGGACTACAATCCATCTGAGGTACAGTTTCCTTCAGGTGTTACGATTGACAGCCTCAAGGCGCTTGAGTTCGTCAAGGAAGGCAACAACATCGTTATGTATGGTGGTACGGGAACAGGAAAGACCATGCTGTCCATTTGCATAGGCATTGCTGCCTGCAGCAGATGCATTCCGGTTAAGTTCTATAGAACAGCAGCTCTCATAAATCTGCTGTCCGAAGCCCAGGAAAAAGGAACTCTATCAGCTTTACAAAGAAAGCTAAACAAAGCGGATATCCTGATTCTGGATGAGTTTGGATATGTACCTTATAACAGGACAGGGGCTCAGCTCCTTTTCGATTATTTATCTGAGATACATGAAAAGAAGATCGTAATCCTCAACACCAACCTTGAATTTTCAAGATGGGTAAATGTCCTGTATGACGAGCAGATGACTGCTGCACTGATTGGAAGGCTCATGCATCATTGCCACCTGATACTGTTCCCAGGTGAGAACAACCGCCTTCGGGAGTCAAGTATCAATGAACTTCTGAATTCGAAGGGAGGTGGCAGTTGTGGAAAATGATGTATTTTCCAATGTTCCAGTATTTGATGAAAACGAAGAAGATTTTCTTACTTCCGATGAAATACCTACAGATTGTCCTATGGACTACATAGATGATTACATGGAAGACTGCACCGAAAGTTGTAAGACTATCGATGATTTCCTTAGCCTCACAAACGAGATGGTTGATACCATAATCGATTTGGAGGAGGAGCTAGTCAGATGGCGTCAGGCTCTTATCAAGTATCTGCCTCAAGGTTTTGCGGAAGGTCTCAGGCAGGATATATTCAACAATCTTTCCAGAGACTTTGATGGAGACCCGGCATATGACCTTTATGTTAAGCTGAAACGCGGTGAAGATCCTCAGAGATCCAAAGAACATATAGATCGTCTTTATCGTCTCGCAGATGGAACCGACGACACCAGTATCACATATCTTTAACTATTAACAAAAGTATGTCTGTAACAACCCATTCTTATGCCCGAGAGGGTATGGGAATGGCATCTGCAATAATGAGGAATTTCCCTCTGCAACTTTAGGGAAATGATTCTGCAATTTTAGGGAAAAAGTACTTGCAAAAAACAAAATACGCCGATATGCCACCTTGTCAGATAGTACCTGCATTAGCTGATGAAGGTACTTATATAGCTTCAGAATCTACCTTTTACAGGGTTCTGAAGAAAGAAAAGATGCAGTACCATCGTGGAAGGAGTCAGGAACCGGGAAAACACAGTAAACCAACATCGTATACAGCAACTGCCGTAAATCAAGTTTGGACATGGGATATAACATATCTCAACGGTCCTATAAAGGGTAGATTTTATTACCTTTATTTGATACTTGATCTGTTCAGCCGTGATATTGTCGGCTGGGAAGTATGGTCGGAGGAGTCAGCTGAGCATGCAAGTGAATTAATAAAACGTGCATGTCTTAAGCAAAAAAGATTGACAACAACTTTTGTGCGACAGGTGGAATTTCCCGATCAGTAGCATAAAACATCGACAATGTTGGTTTTTTCAACCGATTTATTATTATTAAATTAAGAATATTCTTTAGACTTGCCGAATGTTCTCCTATAGGGGGGCAGGAGGCAGGTCATTTTTTGTTATTTCAGCTTTATATTCTAAGGTCTTTGTTTCTTTCATTAATAGCCCCTCCACTTATTTCAATATAATTATAAAAAAACGTCATGCTTTCAACAAAGCTCTCAGTTTTTCCTCATCCAGCCCCGGCAAGGTTTTCCTTATATAATTTATGATCCTATCCAAAGACTCTTCAGGACTTCTTTTGTAGGCTGACCTGCAGAGTTCAGCACCCCAATAATTCTCCGCAATATCATAGCGGCAATTGCCCCAGCCGTATTCATCTCCGTTTTTTCGTCTGCTGTATTCATAGTTTACCGGAATAACATAAGTCTGCATCTGGAGCCTGGTGATCACAGTTTCAAACCCCTTATTGCCACCTTTTTTATAATTAAGGGTATCCTTGATCTCTCTTGTCAGTACCGCGCCCGAACCAGCGATAAAATCAACCATTCCTTTATCTTTATATGAAGCAAGTGCATCATCAAATCTTGCATCAAAATCGTATCCATCACGACGATAATTACAAAAATCAGGCCACAGTTTTAAGCTTATAAACCCAGCCTTTTTCTCAAAAAATTTTCCATAAACAAGCTCCCTCTCCCGAATCACCTGTCCTTTCCAATCCCAGGCATCCCAATGGATCTTTCCGCTCCATCGCCCCTGATACCAGGCGTCATATGAAATGTTTTCCTCCAAAGAAAAACCCTCTATCCTGCTGCTGAAAAACGGAAGAAAACCTATTTCATTCACTAGTTCTACAAGCTCTTCCCTGCTTCTTATATCTGAATCAAACATATTGATCTCCTAATTATGCTGCCATTCAATATTCCTTATAAAATCAATCATAGGACCACTGCAGTTTTCTTTTTCGATCATAAAAATATACGATTGCTGGTCATAATGTAAAAGCATTTATCCGTTTCAAAAAGCTTAAAAAGATCCTTATATTTAATATTACCGGTTCCATTCTCTGACCTCACCTCAAGATGATCCTCATATAAACTAAAATGAATTGTTGCCCCCTGCAGGATCTTGTTGCTTTTATAAGATTTTTTTATTTTGTCTTCGAGCATAATAAATATCATTATAGGAATCAGCGCAGAACAAATAATCGTACTAATTCCGATAGTCACCTTTCCCAGTAAAAATAAAGATATTCCTATCACAAATAAAAGCAGCAAACATATGATAGTTCGGACAATATTGATAGTCTTAAATCTTAACATCTCCGTTAAATGCGGCTTTCTTGCCATTGTAGAATGAACACTCTTCCGGATATTCTATGGTGTAATCACCTATCTTAACAGACACAGTCCTGGGAGAATTTTCCTCAACTGTAGTATCAGGTGTAGATTCCGGTGTAGTAACAGTCACCTCACATGTAGCAGTATATCCACCATCATTAGTAGTAACCGCAATGGTAGCAAAAGCAACTACTGTTAATAAACATTTTCTCCCACTCCCTTTTTTCTGAATTATGCAAAATCATTATTCGTATTATGAATAACCATAGTTAAAATAAATATATTAATTTACTTTTTCTTAAAACAAAAAATAAAATCTATATTAATTTTGACTATACTCTATAATATACAAATTTTAGAAAATTTACAGTTTTTTATTAGTACAAAAAAACACCTTGCCGGGTTCACAGCTATAGAATCCATGCTATAATCATTATAAGTTGTTCAAAAAACTATCAAACCTTTTACTGAACACCAGAAAGGATTATTATGTCAACCATTTATGGATATGCTCGTTGCAGCACAAATGAATCAAAACAGGATATAAATCGCCAAAAAAGAGAATTGAAAAAACTCGGCATTAAAGATGATAAACATATTTATTGGGAATATAGCTCCGGTAGTAAAACCGACAGAGCTGAATTTCAAAAACTTCTGGAAATTGTAAAACAGGGTGATTCCATCGCTGCTACCGAAGTATCAAGGCTTACCAGATCGACAAAGCATTTATGTGAGATCATGCAGCTTGTACAAGACCGACATATACAGCTTATTATTGGTAATTTTATAGTAGACTGCAGGAATGAAGAAATTGACCCTATGACTAAAGGGATGCTTATGATGTGGGGAGTTTTTTCCGAAATGGAACGGGATATCATATCTCAAAGAGTAAGATCCGGAATGGAAAATGCCCGCTCAAAGGGAAGAAAAATCGGGAGACCACGTTTGACTAAGGAAAATATCCCGGATAAATTTCTTAAGCGTTATGACTTATATAAAAAGGGCAATATAAATATAACAGAATTTGCAAAAATAATGGAATGTTCAAGGACAACGATATATAAATATATAAAAATGATGTCCTGAAAGAAAGCCTTACGAATATTGATAAGCCAAAAAAGAGAAGGACGATATATTCCTTCTCTTTTTCCAGTTATATCATATTCCCAGCGAATGAAGCGAAAGAAGATCTGTGAAAGCTCTGTAATACTTAAATCTCGTTTGATTCCACTGGGTTTTCTTGCCTACGCTCGATATGATAAGTATGCATTCTCTTTCATCTTTATCATAAAATCTTATAATGATCAAAGAATAGACATCTCTCTTGGTTAAAAATTCTTTTAATATATGTGCATGCGGAGCCAGTGTTTCAATACTGTTCACAACGACAAAATCTCCAAGGGAAAAATACTTATCCTTATCTTCACTATTAAAAGATTTAACAACAAAATCTATAGTCTCCGGATCTTTTATTGCCTTTATTCCCGAAGAACATCTATGTACAAAAGGTGATCCTACATACAAGTTTACATCATCTAATTCAAAGGCATCAGCAAATTCAGACATATAGTTCTCAAGAGAGCTTCCTTTATCATGGAGTGCCAGATCAAACATCTTTACAATAACATCTCCATAAGATATATCTCTTTCATTTATCTTTTTGGATGTCTGTTGTTTAAGCCTTATATCTTCAAGAGTTCCATGCTTATCCTGGTTGTATATGATATATCTGTTTCTGCCTTTTTCTTTAGCAATATAAAGACAATGATCTGCGATCATAAAAAGATCATCATAATTATCTGCGTCTTTTGGATAAACCGCCGTTCCAATTGATACAGAAAGCGGATTATCCCTATCCATACCCTTATCAGGAAATGTAGAGCTGACCTTGCTCTTGATTCCTCTCAATACCGGCTTTAGTTGGTCTTCCGACTGAATATTATAAAGCACTATAAAAAATTCATCGCCGCCAAATCTTCCGGAAATACCGTTAATATCAACCTCATTAGATATAATATCAGCAACTTTTTTAATTACATCATCTCCAAACTGATGACCATAATTATCGTTTATACTCTTAAAAAAGTCTACATCAATGATTACCAGAGCTGTGCCATTTATTTTTTTGTCATCAATTCTTTCCCTGGCAATTTTAATAATATCTGTCTTGTCTATCAATCCGGTTAGCGAATCATGCTTGATCAAAGGCGGTTTAATGGATTCCCGTCCTCTCTGAAGCTGAATATGCCCAACAACGCCTTCCGTATCTTTATCATAAAAAACAAATGTTTCTTTCAACAGTGTATTGGTAACCTCAGAATCATCATTTATAATATTACCTTCTATCGTTGTCGTGCTTCTGCCAACTCCTGATTTAACCTGCCCAATAAAGCCTTTAACTTTCTGTTTTTGTGCATTATCTGTCCTTGAAAGTAATTTTTCCTCAAACTCTGAAATGGAATATGTCTGAGTATCAAAATCTGAAAGCTCTGCTTTATAGACTCTTACACTTTCGCTTTTCATATCATACTCAAAGAAAATATCCTCATATAGATTTAACTGCGCCATGAACGCATTTATTGTCTTCATTAATGAGGAGTGTGCATTTAACAGATCCTTGGCATTTACGACAGTAAGTCTTATCAATTTGTCATTATATCTGTGTGCACACATATAAGTATAATACATAGTATTCTGACCAAGTATTTTACTCGGATACCATTCACCATCGCAGTTTTTGATATTATTTTTATAAATATCCATATCCTCGATAGCAATGAGTTCATGCATTGGTTTTATGGCATTAGTACCAAGTAAATCGTAAACTTCGGCATCTGCTGATACTATTTTTTGATCATCTTTCGTGATGATTACTTCATAAAAACTAACATCTTTCATATATCTTTCCTCAGATTGAGATTAGTTATTATAGAATTTCTTTCTATATAAAATATTTATCTATGCTCATTGTATGGTCAATACTTAGCCTGCTTAAAAATCTGCCTAGATCACAATATACTCAGCTTCACCTGTAACAGGATGCATTTTTGTATAATTAAATTCATAGCTTTTTGCGCCCTCAGACCATGTAAACACCTCACGTGCAGTCATACGTCTGCTTGAATGAGTATGGAGCATCTTATCAAAATTGATCCAAAGTCTCCACTCCTCTCCTACTCCATGTTCCAATCCAAAATCTTCTAAAATATCATATTTCTTCTTTATTGAAATTCCGATTCCTGCAAGCTTATGCTGACTCAGGTAATCCGCTATAGATTCATAGATTGAAAACGGAGAGCTGAAATACTGTTCCAGATATTTCAAGCTGTGACGAAACATTTGAGAATTATAAAAAAGCTCAACTGCATCACAAACTTTATGTAAATGCACAATCTCCTCATAACTGATCCATTTTGTTGCAAAAATCTCATAGGGCTGTCTGGAACTGTATACCAATCCATATTCATGTCTGTGATCATACATATCCGTACCTTTTAAGACTTTTAAGAACCCCAGCTGAAGCTGATCTGCATATAATGGATAAATATCATTAAAAGATTTCTGAAAACGACTATAATCCTCATACGGAAGGCCTGCTATTAAATCTGTATGCAGATTGATGTTATAAGCCTTACGCAAAGTCTCTACATTTTTGAAAATATGACTATTATCTGCCGTTCTGTGTATCGCCTCCATAGTAGGCTCATAAGTAGTTTGTATACCAATTTCCAACTGTACCAGTCCCGGACGAAGGCAACTCAAAAGTTGTAACTCCTCTTCTGTTAAAAGGTCTGCCCCAATTTCAAAATGAAAATTTGTTACGCCGTTGTCATGTTCTTTTATATATGTCCAGATTTCAAGAGCCCTTTTAGAAGAACTGTTAAAGGTTCTGTCAATAAATTTAACCTGTTTTACCTTATGATCCAGAAAATATTGCAATTCCGACTTTACAATGTCTATGCTGCGATAGCGAATTTTTTTCTCCAGCGAGGACAGACAATAGCTGCATCTAAACGGACATCCCCTGCTGGATTCATAATAAATAATGCGATTTTCAAAAGCATCTAAGCTCTTATATAAAAAAGGGATCTGATCCATTGCCAGGATAGAATTTTGACCTTGAAAATGAATAATTGGTTCGGGATTTTTATATGCAATTCCATCCATTTCCTCAAATGGTATTTCCACCTGTTTCTTTATGCAGTCCGCAATTTTACGAAAATTCTTCTCACCCTCTCCAAGCATTACCAGCTCGCACCACTCAAGGTAAGTTTCCGGATCATTAGTTGCCTCAGGTCCGCCTGCCATAAGGCGTATCTTCGGTGAGATTTTATGAATATCTTCAATCAATTGCTTCATTAATTCCACATTCCAGATATAAATAGAGAAGCCAATCACGTCCGGCTTTTTCATGAGAATTCCGCCTAAAATATCCTCATAACGGTCATTTATCGTGAACTCAGCAATCGATACGTTATCAGTTATCTGATTTGCATATGCTGCCAATGAATACACAGCAGGATTAGAATGTATATATTTTGCATTTAATGCCACTAATAAAATCTGTTCTCTCGACATTCAAAAAAACTCCCATAAACATAGCGGATCTTTTGCCCTTATATTCAATATCCTATCTTCTTATCCACAACATGCTCGAGCGTTTTTCCGTTTGCATAGTTCAAAAGATTCTCACAGAACTGATGAACATTTTTGTTCAGTGTATACTCAAGCGTCAGGTTCCCTGCCGAGTGAGGTGTGATCAGAAGATTCTTTGTTTTCCAGAGTGGACTGCCCTCAGGGATTGGCTCCACCTTAAATACATCAAGTGCTGCACCTCCGAGCTTATCATTATTAAGATTCTCCATAAGCGCATCATAATCTACAGCTGTTCCTCGGCCGACATTTACAATAAATGCTCCTTCAGGCATGAGAGCTATTCTTTCTTTTGATAGTATTCCCTCTGTTTCAGCTGTTCCTGGCAAACTCATTACAAGAAGTTCGGTTTTTACAAGTACTTTATCAAGTTCGTCAATCGGTAAAACTTTATCATATACAGGATCAACATGCTTGCCGCTTCTCGAAACCCCTATGATCTCAGCCGGTTCAAAAGCTTTTACTCTTTTTGCAAAGGTCGTTCCTATATCGCCTGTTCCCAAAACAGTGATATGGCAGTCTTTTAATGATTTCTGCGGCTGCAGTGAAGCCCATTTTCCCTCTAATGCCTCAGCATAAGTATAAGTGAGTTTTCTCATCATCATAAGTGAAACAGCGATTATATGTTCTGCAATGGTCACTCCGTATGCACCCGAGGAGTTAGTAATAATAATATCTTCATTTGCAAATAACCCCGGCTTTGAAAGATAATCTATACCTGCAGACATCATACCGATCCATTTGAGATTCTTATTATTTCTTACATTATCAGCTTTTAATATATTCATGCCGTATCCATAAACAATATCCGCATCTTTAAAGTTCTCAGGGACTTCGTTTTCAATATCAGTAAAAGCTAATTCAATATTTGCCTTTTCCGCGGTTTCCTTAATCTCTTTAAGATGCTCATCTTTCAAAGCACCGCTAAAAACTAAAAGCTTCATTTTACTGTTCCTCCCATATATTCTTGTTCTTTTTCCGAATTATTATATCAGAGATTAATAGAACAATAAATAAAACTAACCATCTCAAAGCTATTTTCTTAATAAATAACTATAATCCATTAGTTTATTTTACCCGATAAATATAAAAGAGAATGTTCCATGATTTAATTAAATAATAAATATGGGGGATTACACTATGTACGATTTCGATTCTTACACTTTATACGAAATAAAAAAAAGGAATGTTTATTCATGCAGAATAAAAATAATCCTTAAAAGTCCGGTTAATGCTGATATCTTAAAAATCTCCGCTGAAAAAGCTTTTAAGCGCTTTCCGTATTATGCAAGAACAGTTTCGATAAATAACGAAAATGCCTATATCCTAAATCCATCTGACAAGTCTATTACCGTCACGCCCGATGATCATATTGTACGTCTTGGAACAGAAGAGACCAACGGACTTTTTTTTGCTATTACATATGAAGAAAATAATATCTTTTTTAATTTTTCTCATAATTTTTGCGGCGGATGCGGTGCTATGTTCTGGATCAAAACAACTCTCTGGCAATATCTGACCGATCTTGGACATAAGATCGCAAAAAATGGAATTTTAACTCCCGATATGCCAATTACTGCTGAGGAAACTGCTCAGCCGGATGTAGATTCTCTTCCTATGGACGAGGCGATCGGTAACTTTAATTTTGCAATGGACTCTTTCACTCCAGTTGCAGATTATATTGAACATATGAAAAATCCCAACGCCATTACAGGATATTATCCAATTATCATCCCGAAGAAAGAATTAATGCAGTATGCAAGAGATAACGACGGCAGTCCAAATTCCATAATCGCCGCCCTTATGTTCAAGATGTCCTCAAGAATTAATTCCGACAAAAATAAATTCACCGCATCAATTGCCTGCAATTACCGTTCTGATGTAGGATGTCCTGAATCTTACAGGGATATGGTCAGAATGCTGTCTGTAACCTATGATGCTAAAATGAAAGACTGGCCGGCAGAGAAGCTCTCAACAATGACACGAAGCCGAATGTATCTGCAGATGCAGCCCGAATGCAGCTGGAAACATTGCAGAAAAGTTGATGATTTCCGCAAAAAAATAGATGCTGCTCCGGATTTTGAAGCTAAGGTCGATTATGCAGTAGATAATAGTCCTACTACCCACGGAGTACCGGCATCATTTGTGATAAGTTATGTTGGAAAAGTTGAATGGGGTGAACTTGCCCCCTTTATAGACGGGGCTTTTAGTATTACTTATGGTCATATAATGCTTGAGATAAATGCAACAAATGAAAATTTCTGTATCAGCTTTCAGACTTTACGCAGTGACGGGAAATATTTTAAGGAGTTTCTGAAAGTACTTGATGAAGAGGGCATAAAATATACTGTCGGGCAATTAGAAGAGAGAAAACTTCCCGAAATCATCCTGCCTCCATTTGATAAATGATCATTCATAAATTTAAGAGGAACCAAGTCTAAGATCAAGGTTCCTCTTATTATTAAAAATTGCTTTCACTTTTTTCAGATCAGTTTTCTTTTGTATCTGCCTTTAACATTCTATACCCAATTCCAACATGGGTCTGTATATAGGCATTCGAATCATTTTCCAGTTTTTTTCTCAAAGTAGCCATAAAAACACGTAAAGATGCCAGATTACTGTCCCAGGCAGTTCCCCCAATTCCTTCAACCACAAAAGTGACTATAAAGATCAACCTTGTAAGCTTTACCATTCCTCCTACCTGAGGTGCCGATAAAGCATTTTGCATGGTCTGTCTTTGCATCAGACTGATTTTTCTTCCTGCCAGCATCGTAAGAAACGATGCAACCGTTACGACTCCCAGGCCTCCGATCTGAATCATAAACAATATGACAGCCTGTCCGAAATACGACCAATATGTAGCTGTGTCAAAAACTACCAGTCCTGTCACGCATACAGCTGATGTAGCCGTAAACAATGTCTTATCAAAATTTGTTACCACTCCGCTTTGAGTTGAGACAGGAAGCATCAACAGTAATGCTCCCAGCAATATCAATCCCGCAAATCCCAAAATGATAATCTGAAAAGATGATAATTTATCTCTGATTCTCATATGTCCCGGCACTTCCAATCTCCTCCAGAAATATCCTTACTTTACAGATATTATAAAACTAAAGTTTTTAAGGTGAGATTAAACGTACTGCCAGTGTATAAAGATTCTATAAAGATATATTTGTTTATAAAGCTTTAATTTGAGTATGGCTATTCACTTATAGTAGAATATATATATACATAGTTTCATTATTTATAATTTGAGAAATTTCTTTTACCGAAAGTCTAATCAATATAACAGGGACAAAACAGCTCCTGAGGGGGGAGTTTATGATGATTAACTGGATTAGCCCATTTAATTATGATTTTGCCATATCAACAATTCCAATACAGATAATATTACTTGTCTTTTATGGTATCAGAAGAAATCTGCCCACGCGACAGAGTACATACTTTTGGCTTGTTATGTTTGCCAATCTTATAATGACATCAGCAGACATAATATCCTGTGAGATGAATGAAATCTGGACTAAATTTCCTTTATGGATCATGTATGCAATAAATCATGCTTATTTTCTGGCTTTCATAATAAGAGGCTGGTCACTTTTTGCCTATACAGCCGAATCTAGCTCTCATTTTGGCAAAAAATTCAGGCTTTTTAAATTCGTAACATCGCTGCCTGCCGCTGTTGCATGCTGTCTGATAATTTCCACCCCGTGGACATCTGCCATATATACAATCGCTGCAGACGGTTATCACAATTGTTCACTTTACAAAATGATCTATTTCAGTACTTATTTTTATATAATCGTTTCTATTCTGCTGGTAATAAAGAACTGGAAACTGCTCACGAAAAGAATGCAGGCCGGCCTTCTGTCTTTTAATCTGCTTTTATTATTTGGAATACTTATCAGAAAACAGTTCTATCATATGCTGGTAACAAGCTATTTCAGTATTCTTTCAATAATAATCATATATCTAACCTCTGAAAACCCGGATCTATACAGAGATGGTCGTACAAGGCTTTTAAATAAAGATGCTCTTGATCGTATAGGAAGAGAATTTTCTGAGAAAAAAATACCATTCAGTCTCGTTACTATTTCAATAAATAATTACGAAGCTTCTAAAATGGTCTATGGGATACCACAAGTCAATGATGAATTATCGTCTATTGCCAAATGGATTTGTAAGAACTATCCAAATGATTTTTCATTTTATACAAGAAATGGCAACTATATACTTTTGTCAAAAAGCCGTCTAAAGCGAACAAACGAAGAAATTTCGAGAAAATGGAAGATAAAATATGCTGATCTCCAGACTTTCTGTGAGGGAACAGTCCCTGTTCAGCTATCAATGATCTTTATATCATCTTTACTCATAAGAGAATCAAGCGTAATTATAAGCGATCTTGCCAGATATGCCATAAATAACGCATATTCGGAAAATCGTAAAAATAATTATGTTTTTACTGACGATATGCTGAAAGGCGCAATAAAGCAAAAAGCAATAGAAAAGGCATTGAAATCAGCCATTGCCGAGAAAAGATTTGAAGTCTATTTTCAGCCTATATATTCTGTTAAGGATAATAAAATAATGGGGGCTGAGGCATTAGCCAGACTTAATGATCCTGAAATGGGATTTATTCCCCCTGTGGATTTTATAAAGATAGCTGAGAAAAATGGTGATATCATTGAGGTTGGCAGGCAAATATTCGAAAAAGTCTGTATTTTCTTATCTGATACTGATTATCTAAGACTTGGGATTAACTTTATTAATGTAAATCTTTCTCCTATTCAATGCATAAGTACAAGTCTTGTAAAAGATCTGTCAACTATAGCAGAGAAATACAGGATACCAATGAAAATGTTTGACTTTGAGATCACCGAATCAATGATCGATGACTATGATGCAATTCAGACTACAATTGCAGGACTACGTTCCATGGGTGCAGAATTATCACTTGATGATTTCGGAACTGGCTCAGCTAATCTGACCAGCCTCATGGAGCTTCCCATTCATGTAGTAAAAATTGATATGTCATTTGTAAGATCTTATTTTGAAGGAAAAGCAGCTTTCTTACCGGATCTGATAAAGCTTTTTATCCATTCAAAAATGAAAATTGTAGTTGAGGGTATCGAAACTCCTGAAATGCGTGATAAAATGGCAGAACTCGGCTGCGACTATGAACAGGGATATTATTTTTCAAAGCCAATAGCACCAACAGATTTTGTTCAATTTATGAAAAAAATATAATAAAAGTCAAGAGGATGTCGCGTTAGATGCTTTAATCATCTAATGCGACATCCCCCTAATATATGATAAAAATCATCTCATAATCCATATATTAAAGTTTGGTAGTCCATTTCGAGCAATCCATGATCTCTGTTGCAAAATCCTCATAAAAATCTGGTTCGTGACATACCATTAAAATACTGCCCTTATATTCTTTAAGAGCCCTGTGAAGTTCATCCTTCGCATCAACATCAAGATGATTTGTAGGCTCGTCAAGAACGAGTATATTCGACTCTCTGTTTATGAGCTTGCAAAGACGCACCTTAGCCTGCTCACCTCCGGACAAAACCTTACATTTACTCTCTATATGCTTGGTTGTAAGTCCGCACTTAGCAAGGGCCGATCTTACTTCATACTGTGAGAATGACGGAAATTCATTCCATATTTCCTGCAGGCAGGTAGTTTCAATATCAGCCGGCATTTCCTGCTCAAAATAGCCAATTGCGAGATTTTCACCAAGTTCAACTTTACCTTCTATCGAAGGGATTATTCCAAGAATGCTTTTAAGAAGCGTAGTTTTTCCGATACCATTTGCTCCCGTTAATACTATCTTTGAATTTCTCTCCATTGAGATATTAAGAGCTTTTGATAAAGGACTGTCATAACCAATGACAAGATCTTTAGTCTCAAAGATAATTTTCCCTGGTGTCTTTGCAATCTTAAAATTAAATTCCGGCTTAGGCTTTTCAACAACCTTTTCGATGAGATCCATGCTGTCAAGCTTCTTCTGCCTTGACATAGCCATATTTCTTGTTGCAACACGCGCCTTATTTCTTGCAACAAAATCCTTAAGCTCTGCAATCTCCTGCTGCTGTTTATTATATGCAGCCTCCCGCTGGGATTTCTTCATTTCATATACTTCCATGAACTTATTATAATCACCGACATAGCGATCAAGGCTATGCGTCTGCCCATCCATATGATAAATAATATTTACCACATTATTTAAAAATGGAATGTCATGCGAAATGAGAATAAATGCATTCTCATAATCTTGCAGATATCTCGTAAGCCATACTATATGTTCAGCATCAAGGTAATTAGTCGGCTCGTCTAAAAGCAGAATATCCGGTTTTTCCAACAAGAGCTTTGCCAAAAGAATTTTTGTTCTCTGTCCTCCTGATAATTCAGTAACATCCCTCTCAAGCCCCAACTCTAAAAAGCCAAGAGCCCTTGAGACTTCTTCTATCTTTGAATCGATCAGATAGAAATCCCTGTTAGTTAAAATATCCTGAATAGTCCCAAGCTCTTCCATATATTTTTCAAGTTCTGACTCATCCGCATCAGCCATTGCATCACAGATCTCATTCATTCTGCTTTCCATTTCATAAAGAGGCTCATAAGCAGAAGCAAGAACATCCCTGATCGTCATTCCCTCATGAAGCACTGCATGCTGGTCCAAATATCCGACTTTGATATTTTTAGCCCATTCGATCTTTCCTGCATCCGGCAACAATTTTCCTGTTATGATATTCATAAAAGTAGACTTGCCTTCGCCATTTGCCCCGACAAGTCCTATGTGTTCACCCTTCAGTAATCGGAAAGAAACGTCCTCAAAAATTGCTCTGTCTCCAAATCCGTGTGTTAGTTTTTCTACATTTAAAATACTCATCTGATATAACCTTTCATATTGCACTATCCGCATATTGTAACATATCATGTATTTTAATATCCACAGATTTTTTATTTATAATTTAACTTTTATAAATTGAAATAACTACTCCGTTCTCTTTCCCTTCAATGACCCCATATAAATTTTCATTTTCTAACCATCCTAGAGCTTTACTGTCAGTATAAATTAAAGGTTTGGTATATTCGCTTTCCGGAATGCTATTATTCTCTATAAATATTCTACAATCAGTCCCAGTATAATCTCTTCCTTCAAGAATATACCTTGCTGACAAAAGTCTCTTTTCATCTTTTAACTCTTTCTGAGTATCTACGGCTCCCGGGAGGATTATCCCACTAAAATTCTTACATTCTGAGTTTCCATGGAACAATAGCATAGAAGCCTGCCCTTTCTTACCATGAACCTCATATACTTCATCAAGAATAACATCAATAATCAATACAGCTTCCATCATTTCCTCCAGTCAGACAAGTCAATATTCATTATTTTTAATATCATACATGCAAGATAATATTGGGTCTTATTCTCCTGTTCGCTGAAATCATCCTTAAGCATAGCTTTGATATTTTTTATTCGATATATAATTGTATTCCTATGTGTATACATTTCTGCTGAGATTGCCTGTATACTGCCGTTATTTCTTAGATATGACTCAAGAGTTTCCACATAATTTGCATCATGTTTTTTATCATAATCTATTAATGGCTTTAGTATATCGTAACTCATTTCCCTTAGCAGTAATTTATCTGATACTGAAAAAATCAATCTAAATATTCCCATATCGTCAAAATTAACCATGTTTGTACCGGTTAATTCTGCCATTTGTACCGCGTATTTTGCTCTTGAATATGCTATATGAAGATTTTCTATATCCTTTATTCTGCTTCCAATGCCTGAAAAAAGCTTAAATTCCGGCATTTTCAATGATGCCTTTCTTCCAAAACCATTAATAATATTCTCAGTGTCTGATTCCGACACATCATTCATTACCATAACAAAGCAAGAATCATAGTAAAAGAAATGGCCATTATGCGTTATATTGTTCAAATACAACTGTAATCTGTACCCCAAACGCTTTCTGTCAACTGTGTCCATC
The DNA here is from genome assembly GCA_030434875.1 of Lachnospiraceae bacterium C1.1. Lineage (NCBI taxonomy): Bacteria > Bacillati > Bacillota > Clostridia > Lachnospirales > Lachnospiraceae > Lachnospiraceae bacterium C1.1. The sequence goes on from JAUISW010000002.1 coordinate 79,178, forward strand.
TTATCCAGATCGCCTGTTGAAAGCAGCATCACCTGAAAAGTTCCGTCAATATCAAAATACGGCAAAAGATCCTTCTTATATGTATTTTTATTATCCGAATTTTCTATCGCTTTTATCAGCGCTGTGGAAATTTCCTCATCCGTAGATCCCTGTATGAAAATTCTGATACTAATATCCTTTATCATATCAACAAGATATACATCCCAGGGCACTGTCAGTAACGGAAAGTCATTCTCATTACAGATATTACATATCTCTTCCGGTATTTCATTAATATAAAATCCGGTATTTATTATCAGACCTGATGCATTATTATCAATAAGTGATGTGATCAGCTTTTTTAATCTGTTTTCATCAGAAAATCCCAACCCTGTCGTTACAGCAAGCTCTTTTCCCGAGAAATTTTTTGTAATAGTTAATTCCTCAAGCATGATCAACCAGCTAATAGAATTTGACCATCCGTTCTTACCTGCGATCATCTTCATAGAATATTTTTCTTCTGAAAATGTCATCATATCTTCAATCGTAAATCCCATCTGTATCTCCTCCAATACGATTTTCTCTAACTTAAGTATATGTACTCTCAGCACAAATTTCAATCTGATTTTGTTTATCCCGATATATAGATTTGCTAAAATTTCGTGCTAAAATTGAATACAAGAAGGGAAGATTATTTCACAATTGTTTTATATAAAGGAGGTACGTTATGATTAGAACAGGTTTTGAAAACTTTGATATTATTTCAGCAACAGAACCTATTTGGATGAGGGATGAAAGATATGACTACTGTGAGGATTTCTACAGTCTTTGTAATAAAAACAACAGCAAAATTCTTTCTAAATTAGCCAAGCTTCAAACTTTACTTTTTTCAGCTTTAAGCAAATAATCATAATGTTGAAATATTTAATTGATCATTAAAAGGCTTTTGCCGCAGAACTTATCTGTGACAAAAGCCTTCTTTTATTTTGAGGCCTCTCTGGCCTGTCTTATTACATCTTTCATGATATCTTTGGTCATTCCGCCAGGTATGTAGCCCAACACGTTACCCTCAGGATCAATAAGATATGTTGTTGGATATGCTGTAATATAATATGGAAGCATTAATGACGCATCAGTATCCATAAGTACAGGGAATGTGTAGCCATTTTCGTCCATAAAAGCTTTTATACCATCTACGTCCTGTTCATTTCCTGTATTTGGAAATGTTACACCCAAAAATACAACATCAGGGTCTTCCATTGACTGATATTCTTCATAAAGTTCCTGTATATATGGCAATTCAGCCTTACATGGAGGACACCAAGTAGCCCAGAAATTAAGGAAAATTATTTTTCCCTTGTAATCAGCTAAAGAGTGACTTTCTCCATATTGGTCAGTAAGCGTGAAGTCCGATGCCGGAAGCAATTCCTGATCGACCTCAGCTGCTGATTCATCCTGACTCTCCTCTTCAGTTACCCGAGCTTCCTCCGAAACTGTTGATGGATCAGATTCCTCCTTTTCTTCAGAACTTTCTGAAGCTAAATTTTCAGATACCTGAGCCTCGCTTTTAGAAATATTGTTATTCACCGCTTTGGACAGGTAGCCTGTAATGCTGTTCATTTTTCCGGTGATCATTAATAATCCCATTACTATAAGTATTACACCACCAATTTTTACTGTATATTTAACTATATTTCTATGCTTTGCAAAAATATCCAATAGATAGCTTGTAAAGAATCCCACAAACAAAAACGGAATGATATAACCAAGTGTATAAAGCCCTATCAGGGCAAAACCACTTGCTGATGAAGACACCAAAGCTGCCAGGATCAAAACAGATGATAAAACAGGTCCAACACACGGGCTCCAGGCAAAACTCAGGACGAATCCCATCAAAAGTGCAGTAATAGGTGACATTGTCATCTTTTCCATATTAAAGGGTAATCTGTATTCACCATTTAATAATCTGCTCTCTCCAAGAATTCCAAGCTGGTATAATCCAAATAAAATTATTATCATTCCACCAATTCTGGAAAATAATAACTGATTACCATTAAAAAATTTACCAATGGTACTCATGCCAAAGCCCAGGAGGAAAAACGCCATACTGATCCCTATCACGAAAAATATTGTATTGATCAAAACTCTCTTTTGATCATAGTACTTTTTCCCATCCTTATCCTTCTTTACGGTTCCTCCCGATAAATAGCCTATATACACCGGTAAAAGCGGTAAAACACATGGCGAAAAAAAGCTTAGTAAACCTTCTATAAATACTGCGATCGCAGATACATCTATATTTGCAGATAAATTCATAAATACCTCTTATTTTCAATTTTCTAGTTTTCATAATTATACCTGATAAGAAAAATATATCAAGTACGCAATATTTATAAACCTGGTAAGGAAAAACTGACTATATTATATAAATTAAAGAAGGCTTCAGCTCATCTACTGAACTGAAGCCTTCTTCCTAAAAATCAGGAAATTAAATGTTTTTCAGATTATTTTGCCTGTGGATTGTCCCTTAGCCATTTTATAATATCATCACTTTCATAAAGTGGTTCTCCATCAATAAAAAGACATGGCACCTGCTGTTTCCCTCCAACACTGACAAGCGTATTACGATCCTCTTCATTCTTATTGATATCACTATATCTGATATCAGTTCTGCCCTCTTCCTCGATCTCACGGATTACCTTTCTACAAAAAGGACAGGTCTCCATCATGTAAAGATTCAGATCCATAATTCTTTCGCTCCTTTCTTAATTCCCTTTGCATTTATTTTCTTCCATCCAGCCCATAATTTAATATTTCATTATACTGGGCATTAGCTTCTTCACTCTCTTTCTTCTCTTTCCATCTTTCGATATCACTGCATATTGCCAGCATTTCATCTACTATAAGTTCCGCAGATCGCGGCTTAACATTATACAGATATCCCATCATACGGCTCATTGCCTTTGGACTTCCCAGTTGTTTTGCAACCTGCTCACCAAGTTCCTCAGGAAACCCAAGATTTTTTATAGCCTCAACAAGCTCATTTTTACTTCTTGTCCATTCTATACGATTTGAAATCATCAGATTAAATCTCCCGAAAAATGCTGTATTTCATGCTGGATAATTTGTGCTGTGAAGCCTGAATATTTTCCATGCTGTTTCTTAAAATCCTGATCCAGATAATCAACTTCTATTTCCTCATACCTGACACACGGCCTTACACCTTCTAAAGACAAGCAGCTTTCCTCAGTAGTATATTTTCCGGTTTGTTTTGTGATTACCGGATTGATCATCGGAAAAATAAATGGTTCTGCAGCTACAACTATGATCTGCTTTTTCACGCCTATCATATTTGCTGCCATTCCTACACATCTATCACGGTTTGCCTTTAGTGTATCAATAAGATCTATTATTGTCTGCCTGTCTGATTCTGCCGCAGGTTCTGATTTCTGCTGCAAAAACATCGGGTCCTTTACAATTTCTTTTACCATCTGTATATCCTTTTTTCTTATGATTTCTTAGAATCGCCTTCCATATTCTCTCGAAATCTCATTAAAAGATTTTTTCCCCATTATATAGTCTTTATAGGCTGTTTCAGCATCTTTTCCATGAAATACCTTACATAGACCACACATCTCACAATTTGAGATACATGGGAATCGCTTTTTAATATATTCTCTTCTCTCTTCAATTGTTGAAAATTCGACTTCCGGTGGGTTATTCATTTCTTTAGATCAATCCTCGCCTATTTACTGGATAAACAGATATCCATTTCGTGCCATTTTTCTCCACCCCATTCCGAAGCAGACATTCCTAAGTCCTTAAATCCAAACTTGCTGTACATTTCAACCTTTGCATCCAGACAAGTAAGAACAATTCTTTTTCTTCCTTCTTCTGTTGCTCTTTGTTTATATATTTCCATCATTTTTCGAGCGAGACCCTGATTACGATATTCCGGAAGCACATCAACTCCAAGGATCATAACATTTTCACCTTCAGGAAGATGTGTTCTGTAATCTGTAAAAAATTCATCTCTGAATGAGCCTTCATTACTGGCAATAGAATTTATAAATCCTGCGATTCTATTATTTTTTTTATCAATAGCCAGGAGGAATAAATTTTGCGCTACATTTATTCGTTCTTTCATGTGCTTTTCTGTACAAGCTTCATTTGGAGGAAAACATATCTGTTCAATCTCAGCCACTCTGTCTGCTTCTTCAGCCTTCATCGTTCTAAATTCGAAAGAATCCGTTTCAGTCATAAAAAACTCATTGCATATCTTATCATAACGCGCCTGTTCCTTTTCCTTGATCGGTTTTGACAGATCATTCATGCAATGATGAATAACATCGGCGTCTTTAAGAAGTTCATCCATTGGACTGTCTTTAACAAGTTTATCATCATGATGATATATTGCAGAGCATATAAGCTCTGTCTCTCCATGATCGGTCAATTGCAACTCGTTTAATATTTTCCTCGCAAGCTCGGCACCTTTATGCGCATGATCATCATAACTGCCTGTTTTATATGCATTTAGATCATGCAGCATTGCTGCCATCGATGCGAGCTCCGGATTAAGTCCGCGTCTTTTTGCAAGCATTGCAGCTGCAAGCGATACACCATAAAGATGCACAAAAGCACTATTTCGTTTGTCTTCATCCTTTATATGATTCAATTCGTTATCAACATATTTACGGATTTCTTTTAATCTGCTCATAATGCTCCTTATTGCCAATGAATTTTTTATATCAAAATTTCTTCTCTTATTCTTAATTATACACGCTAGCAGCCATAAATCCCATCCCAAAATAAATAAAAGAACCAAATATTCCAAGTATTAATATAACATCTTTGCACTAAAAAAAAGTCCCAATAGCACTCAATTACATTGTATAATTCGATTATAATGATACATTTCTTTTTTCATATCTAGAAATAATGGAGGGGATTTATGGAATTTGATATTCAATATCTTTTATTGCTACAAGATTTACGATCAGCAACCGGGGGAATTTTTAATGAATTTTTCAATTCAATTTCAAAGGTTGCCGTTGACCTAATGCCACTTTTATCTGTAGTTATTTTCTGGTGTGTAGACAAAAAATGGGGATATAGATTTTTTGCAACATATGGCATTGCTGATCTAATAAACGGAATAATTAAATTATCCGTTTGTGCATATAGACCATGGATAAGATCAGACCTCATAGAACCGGCCGGTGATTCCAAAGTCGCTGCAACCGGATATTCATTTCCGAGTGGTCATACAACAGTTGCCACTGCAATGTATGGTACTACTGCAGTCTGGCAAAATAATAAACGACGATGGCTGTCCATCACATGCATAGTATTGATCGCACTGACCGGATTTTCCAGAAATTTTCTTGGGGTGCATACGCCACAGGACGTTTGTGTTGGTCTTTTAACAAGTATATTAACCATATTTCTCATTGGTAAGGCCCAGGGAAGCATTGAAAATAACGATTCATTAAAAGACAAGCTTACCATATTGAGTATTGTTATTGTAATAATGGTTATTATATATATCCAACTCAAACCTTATCCAATGGATTATGTTAATGGCACACTCCTTGTAGATCCTCAAAAAATGATGAATGATACTTTCAAGGCATGTGGCAGCTTCCTTGGTTTTACCATAGGATGTTATATTGAAAGGCATTATATTAAATATGAAATACCTGAAAGTTCAAAAAATCTTCCAATAGTAACCTGTGTAGGTATAGGAATAGTTTTTGCATGGCACAGCTATTTTAGATCAGCAACAATAATCCCACTTCTTGGCGGACATTGGGGAAATTTCGCAGCCAACTTTATACAGTTTATATTTGCAATATCTATTTATCCCATATATATAAAAAAGTTCTGCAGCGAAAATTAAGTAAAAAATATAGCTTCAAAAATCGGTCTTTAAGGCTGATTTTTGAAGCTTTTTTACTTATATATATTATTGCCTATCTTCTCTTACATCCTAATGCAGTTATCAGCCCCTCTGCACTTTTCCCGGGAATTTTTTCATAAACAGCAATATGATCCCAATCTGTGCTTCTATCCTTAAAAGACGGATAAAGAAAACCGCATTCCGCTTCACCCACTTCAGAATCATCATAAACCGGAGCTGCTATACAGATAAGATAATTATATACTTCTTCTGATTCCCACTGTTCTTCTTTATCTGACCCCTTCAAAGGAATATCATAAGTTCCGTTAAATATAAAAATCGCAAATTTCTTTCCATTTGCAAGTTTTTCTCCAGCGATCTCATAAAAAGTCTGTAATAATGCATCATTTTTTAGGTTAACTTCTTTTATTCCATCTAAAAGACGCATCATGACTTCAGACTCCTTTGATTCACATGGGAAGTCCAATTCAATCAAATTTTTATTCGTTTCTCCAAAAGGAACCGTTTTTGCCAGTTTTAGATTTTTATCCCTGTCCGGCATAGATAATTTTAAGAAATTTATATTGAAGGATCCCTCATCATATCCCTCTTCATCAAAATAACATCCGGCTATCCTGGAAATATTTGCTCTTTTTAATGTCATTCTTCTTGTAAGTTCCAGCATATCATCTCGGTTCAGCATAATTTTAATATTCCTCTCCCTGAGTAAAAAATGGTGCAGAAAAAACTGCACCATTCCAAATCCCTTTATTCGTGGTTCATTCTCCAGTCAATACATCTCTGCAGATAGTCTACATACTCGGGATTCTTACACATTTCTTTACCCTCAGTATCTGAGATCTTCGCAACATCCTGTCCATTGCAGGCAGTTGTCTTCATTACAATGTTAAGAGCCGGAACCGAAGTATCATTTGCAATATATGTACCTATTCCAAAAGCAACCTTTGCCTTACCTTCAAAGTGTCTGAATATTTTATCAGCCTTTTCAAAATCAAGTGAATCCGAGAAGAGTAAAGTCTTTGTCTTTGCATCGAGCCCAAGTTTTTCATAGTGATTCAGCATTTTCTCGCCCCATGCGATGGGATCTCCTGAATCATGACGAACACCTGAGAAAAGAGTTGCAAATGTTAGCTGGAAATCTTTTAAGAAACAATCTGTTGTAATAGCATCTGTCAAAGCTATTCCGTTTAAAACGCCATATTCTTTTACCCATGCATTCAGTGCATACCAGTTACTGTATGCAGGGTTATGTTTATGATTTCCCTGACCTGTAGCCATGATCCATTCATGTGCCATTGTACCTACAGGTGTTATATTATATTTTTTTGCAAGATAAACATTACTTGTTCCTATAAACTTAGATCTTACACCTTCTATACCATTAAGTTCGACAAGCTTCCTGACAGCAAGTTCCTGTGCCTCAGCTGACAGACGACGTCTTATACCAAATTCAGAGAAAACATTTATGCATAATTCGTTATTCTTAAGCTTGTTAAATTTATCCTCAAGACGATCCTTAAAGCTTACAAGCAATTTATCATAATTATAATTCATGCGGAAATATGTCTCATTAACAATTGCAAGCGCAGGGATTTCATACATTGATGTATTAAGCCATGTTCCCTTGGTTTCAATTGAAAGACCACATTCAGCATTATTACTTATTTCGAAATCCTCATAGCGTGGTTTCCAGATACGCAGGAAATCAATATATGAACCCTTTATCCATTTTATATTATCGAGATATTGGAGCTCATCCTCTGTGAATTTAAGGCTGCAATATGCCTTGATCTGTTCTTTAATTTCCTCAACCATTTCCGGCGTAAAATGAACATCTTTATTTCTGCATTTAAATGTCCAGGTTGTTTTGTAATCCGGAAACTGATGATAAATAGCCTGCCCCATAGAAAATTTATATAAATCTGTTTCTAAGAGTGAATTGATGATCTGATGTAAAACCATTGTTAATAGTTCCTTTCTTTTTCATTAGTTTGCTTGCTTATATTTAGAAAACCGCATTGGATGCGAGTTTAGTCATATTTTCTCCAGGGTTCTTTACCTTCGTTTGAAATATGTATGTGTGTTGCTTTCATCGCATTTAATGCAGTATCGTGTCCCTCCGGACTGATTCCCGCACAGCATGCCGCGTCTACACATATAGGAATATTAGGTAAATATGCTTTTGTAACCATCGCATTACTGATAACGCAGACATCAGTACATACACCAACAATTTCTATTTTTTCAATATTCTTAAGCACGAGTTGTTTTCTCAATTCTTCGCCTAGTTCTGTTGCACCAAAGGTATATTTTTTTATAACAGGTCTTCCTTCTGTATATGGAATCAATTCGTCAATGATCTCCCACCCCTCTGTTCCGTCTATACAATGTGGAACAGGAAGGTTCTTACCTTCTTCCGTTTCCATATAATTTCCTAAATGTGTATCCTTAGTAAAGATAACTATGTCATTATCCTCTATTGCATTTTTTACTTTTTCTACCAGATTGGGAACTATGGCAATGGCTTCTTCATTTCTGAGTGCCCCAGTAACAAAATCATTCTGCATGTCAACAACAACCAGTATCCTGTTCATATTTTTTCTCCCTTTAGTGAAGTTTTCTGTAAAGACTCGCCTGCCTATGACCGCTGTTAGTCGTTTTTTCTTTTGTATCGACCACAAGCCCTGTCTTAACATATTTGTTTAAGAAACCTCTTCTGAAATTTCCGGTATCTTCAGCTTTTCCTGTTACTGTCTCGTATATTTTTTTTAACTCATAAATTGTAAAAGACTGATCATTTTTCAAAAACTTAAATGCATCATCTGTATATTCAATACGATTGCGCAATCTTTTAATAGCGGTCTTAATTATTTCAGCATGATCAAATGCCAGATCATCTGACTTAACCACGTTTCTGTCACCTACCAGAGTAAGTCCGTCTATATCTATATTGATCTTAAAAATCTGTGTGTCTGATGCATCATCATCTTCTCGGAAATTTAAGGTACTCTTCGGAACAAAAGCCATATATGCAACAGCAATGATTCTCATTCTTGGGTCTCTGTCTACAGTTCCAAACGTAGCAAACTGCTCAATTGGTATATTTTCCAACCCTGTTTCTTCTTTTAATTCTCTCGAAGCTGCTTCATCTAAAGATTCATTAATTGCAACAAATCCTCCGGGTACCGCCCATCTGTCCTTATACGGAAAGTCCTTTCTTTTGATCAGCAATATAGAAAGTTCATTAGTCTCTGATAAAGTAAAAATAACAATATCTGCCGTTACAGAGGGTTTTTCATATTTGTCCGCATTATAATTCTCAATATATTTCTTCTCTTCTTCTGATGTAGGATAATACATCTATGTAAATCTGCCTCCTGTATATTATTGTCATCTAAACCATGTTAATAATATAGTCTTATTGACTATATAAGTCAACTATAATTTAAACTTAATTGTTATCATAAACATTATTTATTTGACCGGTTATGAATTTCCATATATTATTTTATTTACACACATAAACAAAGAGCCTGACAGATGCGTAATCTTCAGACTCTTATTTTCCTAAATTAAAATCTTATGAAAAAAATGGACAATCAAACAATCAAAAAAGCTTTTTATAAATCTCTTCCTGTTTTAGCAGGCTATATTGTTTTAGGAATTGGTTTCGGAATTCTTCTTAAAAATGCCGGTTATGGTGTTATCTGGGCTGCTGCCATGAGTATTTTCATATATGCAGGCTCAATGCAATATGTTGGTGTCGGACTGTTATCCGGCGGAGCTAGTGTTTTAACAACGATCATTACCACCATCACAGTAAATGCCCGGCATCTTTTTTACAGCATTTCAATGATAAATAAATATAAAAATGCCGGAAAATACAAGCCATATATGATTTTCGCGCTTACAGACGAAACATATTCCCTTCTTTGCGACGGAAATACCCCAAATGATACTGATCCTAATCTATATCGTTTTTTGGTATCATTTTTTAACCACTGTTATTGGGTAAGCGGAAGTATAATCGGTAATCTGATTGGTGGAATCCTTCCCTTCTCCACTGCAGGAATTGAATTCTCAATGACCGCTCTCTTCATCGCAGGGTTTACCGAGCAATGGCTTACCAGCAAAGATCACATACCGGCTTTAACAGGTCTTATTTCTACTCTTATATGTCTTTTACTTTTTGGGCGGGATAATTTCCTCATCCCTGCAATGCTGCTTATAACACTGCTTCTTACAATTTTTCAAGGACGAAAGGATTTTCCGGAATGAAACCTGCAATTTTAATTTCAGCTATGGCGATCACAACAATGCTTATCAGAATGCTGCCGTTTATTATTTTTAGGAAAAATACTCCTAAATATATATCTTATCTTGGAAAAGTATTACCTTCTGCGATCATCGGAATGCTGGTTATATATTGTCTTAAAGATGTAAACTTATTCGGAAGTTCACATGGAATTCCAGAGTTTGCTTCTGCTCTTTTTGTTGTTCTAATACAGATATTAAAGAGAAACTCTCTTATAAGCATTCTTTCCGGAACTGTCTTTTACATGCTTTTAATTCAGTTTTTCTTCAAATAAACAGTCATCGTGATTAGTTAAAGATTAACAATTTCAGCTATCTTTCTTCCGCATAAAACACCTAATATACAGCAAAGGCAGCTCAGAAATATATATAATCCACCTACAGCATAATGTTTATTTTCAAGCAAATTAAATGCTTCCAATGAAAATGTTGAAAAGGTCGTAAAGCCACCACATACGCCGGTTTTCCAGAATAAAACAGTATTAGCGGATACTTTTTCATTATTAGCTGATATTCCTACAACAAATCCTATCAATATTGCACCTATAATATTGGTAATAAAAGTTAGAAATGGGAACTCTGTTTTTACCGGCAAGAGGCTTATCGAATATCTTCCCATTGCCCCCACTGCCCCGCCTAACGCAACAAATAAAAAATTCATCTATATCCTCCATTTAATAATTTAGCATATTTTTCAGCTCAACTCTTAGATTCTTCCAGCCAGTCCACATACTCACTTTCGCGCCTTATTGCATGATTAAGTATCAGATAATGCCCATAATTTTCATCAATATCCTTTTTTGAAGGAAAAACTTCCTTCATTCTATCTTTCAAATGATTTAATTTACTTACTCTCAAATGATACTGTTCATTTAATAGTTCTTTCAATCGTGGATCTTTTTTATCCTTAATAAAATAAAGTTTAAGAATAAACTCGTCCTTATTAACAGATAATTGCTCATCATAAGAATATTTCCATTTTTCAAGCCTTTTAAGTCCCTTTTCCGTTATTGTGTAATAGGTTTTCTCTATCTTATTTCCAAAAAATCCGGTTTCAGCCTCTATTTCTTCTTCATTCAACAATTTTTTCAATTCAACATAAATCTGAGAATGTTTAACAGACCAGAACTCCCCGATCTCTGTCTTAAATTCCTTGTTTAACTCATATCCTGTTTTAGGCTGCTTTTCAATGAGTCCAAGAAGTATCAACGGAAGCAAATTTTTTTGTGACATGTTCAGCACTCCAATTTTTATAAAATTTTTATTGACAATAGTTAATAAAAAGTATAACATAATCACTGCAAGAATAACATGTATATATTTACATGTTTATATTATCTATAGAAAGGAAACTATACTATGGCAAAAACTGTTTTTAAGGAATTATCTGATTTTATCGGCACGCATTTTATTTATACATATGACAATGGCTGGGAGTATGAATGGTACTGTAAAAATGATCACACCTGCTGCTACCGTATTCACGGCGGAATGGTTAAAGGCAGATGGGTAACAGATCAGGAAATTAATCTTTTTAAGATTGCTGATGGAATTTTTAAGGTTACATGGACAGAACCCACAGGAACAGATGTTGCTCTCGATTTCATGCCAAATGAAGGTAAAATAAACGGAGTTATCTTCTTCCCTAAATGGGTTCACGAACATCCTGAAATTACTGTTTGTTACCAGAATAAGCATCTTGACAGAATGTATGAAGCAAGAGAAAAATACGAAACTTATCCTAAATATGTTGTCCCAGAATTTGCAACCATTACATACATAGGCAAGGCTGGAGAAAATAATGATGATGTTATAAATGAAACACCATATGATGGAATGTGTGATGATATAAGAAATGGTAAATTTTATGATAAAGATTATAAACATCTCTCAAGAAAAGCTGAATGATCAAATCTGAAATAAAAAAGAGCTGTTATATCATTTTCTCGATATAACAGTTCTTTTTTTACTGGATTACCCTCTCATAATTTGATTAATATGATCCCTGCATCCACAAATATCCACCATTAACATTATAGATCAACATATTGTCTAAAGTTCCATTTTCTTCCAGACCATATCCATAGTACCAGCTTTTAGCATCTTCTGTTAACGTAGACAGATCAGTCCCCGGCATATAAATCTCAAATTCTTTACCCTCATCCAGTCCATAAGCCGTTCCCTGTATGATTTTCACTCCGTCTTTGATTTCCCCATCATTGACTTCTTTCTCATCCAAAGATTCAATAGTCATAGACCAAGTAAGGTCATTTACTTTATGAATATTTGAAAACTTTCCGGAGAAATCACAAAGATAGAGTTCTCCTCCGGGATATCCGGGTCCCGTTGATCCCATTTCGGAATCATGATAAGTTCCCTTAAAGCTTCCATCCGGATATACTGTCATTTCACTAGACCAACCACCTGCTCCACTCATGAAATAAAAATCAGTTCCATGCTCTGAGCTAAAAATACTCTCTTCATCTGATCTTGTTTCATTTTCTGTAGTATCATCTACTACTGATGTTTTACTATCATATTCAACTATATATCCGATTTTACCAGACCAGGATTTGGAAGCTGCGATCATGTCATTTGGTGCATCATTAAGAAACCACTTATCCTTGCTTTTTATATATAAAAAATCAAGATATTTTTCTTCTGCTCCGCTCGTACTGTCTGTATAACTTGGTTCGCCTTCCAGCCAGAATTTTTTACAGCCTTCATCCTCTGTAAGCTCTTTTTCTCCATGACTGCCATCCTGATTGAACCAATAATACGATTTATCACTTCCCTCTCTTTTTCCGCCAATAAAATAACAAAGCGCCGAATCAGATAATTTTGAGATCTTATCTGTTATCAGATTATATTCTTCTTCACTGTTTATATGTGCAAGATACCCGCCTTTATCAGTCGCAAGCTTCCATGCCTCTTCCCAGCTCACATCCTCTGTATAAAATTCGTATTCATGTATCTCATTTTCATTTGTATTGTCATCATCTGATTTATTTTCTTCTTCCCAGGTAATTTCCTCAACAGAAGCTCCATCTAATGATGATTGCTCATCATTTACCGCCTCTGTTTCAGAAGCTGTCTGGGTTTCTTCACTCGAAGCTTCGCTGGATGATCTTGTTCCCCCGTTCTGTGTATTTGCCTTGCTGCATCCTGTCATTGATAATGCCAAAACTGTTAAAATTAATAAAGCTCTTTTTTTCATACCTTCATTCCTCTTTTATAAATTTTCGATTCACTCCTCATAAATCTACATGTTTTGGTGACTTTATTACAGGAATCCGCATTTACTGCGGATTCCGTATGGTAACGTAACACAAGTGGCAAACAAGCCTGTGGCGCAGCCACATTTAAATGGCTTGTTTGAGGGATTTTTGATGCTTTGCAGCAAAAATCTATAGGTTTTGGTTCTCAGCTATACCAAATTAATTATATAAAAAAAGATTTTATACATCAACAAGCCCGGAAGTTTAACAGTTGAATAACAAAAAAGTACCTTGCAGGCCGCTGGTGGCCTGCATTTTTATTGTCAAATTTTGTGTGTTTTTATATAGTATTATCTGGTATTATATGATATAATCAGATATAGG
>JAUISW010000003.1 GCA_030434875.1 Lachnospiraceae bacterium C1.1
TCATTTCTGAAATCTCTTTTTCGTTTTCTTTTTCAGAAAACTCATTTGGATTTTCAGGGTTGCATTGCTGTTAGTTTTTCAAGGTTCAGTTTCCTCTCAGCCCTCTGTTTTCAAGGCTTTGAAGATTCTTTGTCTGCCGCTCTTTCGCGGCGACAAGTGATATAATACTACTTTAACTTCTCCGTGTCAACAACTTTTTTATTTTTTTTATAATTTATTTTTTTATTTAAGAATTGTCTTTTCCATCACTTAATAATATAATGTTCAAAACCCTTAAATTTTAATAATCAGGAGATATCTAAGGCGTGGAAATAAACTACAAAAACAAGGGTACCTGTTCACGTGGTACCCACCTTGTCATTGACGATGACGGCATTATACGTGAGGCAGAAATTCAAGGCGGATGTGCTGGAAACACTTTAGGCTTATGCAGTCTCATAATAGGACAGAAAGCAACCGATGTTGCAGATCGTCTCAGAGGCATCAGATGTGGAATGAAACCAACATCTTGTCCTGATCAACTTGCAAAAGCAATTGATTCTTCAATTAATTAACAAAAGAGGATGTCGCATATCAATGACATCCTCTTTTGTTAATTTTAATTTACTAAATCATAGTATACTGTTTTAAGGCTTCATATTCTTCAATATAATTACCATCTAATCCATATGTTACCACTGCTGTCATCTTATTTCTCATATAACTACTTATAAAGCGATTAAAGTCAGGATCCTCTTTTTTCAATGGTCCTCTGAATTCCGCAGGATCTGCTGACATTTGTGTACATTTTCCCAAATGTATCACATCGCAAGTTGATGCAAATCTTTCCATAAACCATTCAAGATTAAGGTTTGGCCATATAGGTTCAAATCCCTTTTCAAGAAGCAGAACTTTCCATATATCAAGTGTTGTATGGAATCTGTTCCCAGGAATCGCTTTATTAAGTTCTTCTACCATATATACAGGTTCATCAAGCCAGCAGCTGTTATGGGTATCCATAACACCGTTTTCTATCGATATATCAACGTTAGGATATTTAGGAAGAAGCTCTATTCCTGCATCAATTACCTTCTCACAATAATAATCTTCGAAGGCTCTTAAAGAACATGTGCAATGTATTATAAGGCTTACTTTATGCCCCCTGTATCCAGCAACATGCTCTGCAAACTCCATTAATACGTCAAGTGCCATATGGCCTTCTTCTCTCGCAAGATCTATCAGGGAAAAGCCTGTATCATGATAAAAAGGCGAATGAATAGAATAACATTCAAAATCAATCGCATCCATATTATACTGTTCTGCAGTATAAGGTTCCTTTACACTCAGATAAATTTCCAATGTTCTCTCTGGCAGCATTGCAATTTTGTCTTTATCAAGGCTGCAATAGCTTTGAATTATCATTTTTTTCCTCCGATTTATTACAACAAAACTAATATGCACTATTTAAACAATAACACTATTTTTTGTAAAAGGGTGTTTTATTTAAGAGACATAAAGCCTTATTTATCAACTTTTCCGAGGATTATAACATCATGCCACCTTATGAAGTTTACCTATAAATTCGTCAAAAGAATCTGCAACTTTATATATACATTTTTCTTCTGTTGACTGCTCAAGAATAAAGTCATTATCCCAAAGATAAACCCCGGTATTCCCATCCTGACACTTTAGCAGAAGTTTTCCCGTTTCCATTGTTTCTCCTATTATTATTGTCTTTTCAGGAAGTTCATCTGCATATTCATCATAATATCTTTCAATGTCTGATCCATTATAAACACCTATTCCCAATAGTTCGTCCATATATATGCTGTTTCTTTCACCCTTAAGACAAAATCCAATATATTCTTCACCAAATGCCATTCCATTTGAATTTTTTAAAAAATTGCTATAATCCTTAGGTAACTTAAATTTTATCTTATCGGTAAATTCGCGCAATCTTTTACTCTTAAATCCCCCAGGCTTCTTTAACATTATCCCCTCCAGATCACACATTTTAATATCATTGATGCTATTTCTCTATATCGATCCCTGATTAATATTATATTTTTTATTCTAACATAAGATGTTCTGATTTATAAACAATTATCTTTTAAAATAAAAAAAGGCGGTTAACGAAATCTGATTCCGTAACTGCCGTTATAGAAGTTAAATCTATCTATAAAAAGGCTTCCTGCCTTTATTGCTGAGGGAGTGCATCCGCCATTTTGGCGGATGCAAGAGGTTTAATGAAAAAGAGTTTTTTGCTTTATCTTCTGCATTGGTTTTTCCTTTGCATGAGATAATAATAAACTCAATCTGTGAATAAAATTCGAAGGAAACCTCTATCTTTTGTGTCCTAAAATTAAAGACTTTATAAAATTCATAATCTCCCTATTAATTAGCCATTCCTACAGACCTTAAATAATTTATAATACCTACCGCATCAGCATGCGCTGCAGCCTGAAGTCCTGTTGATGAAAGTACTGCTCTGTCTGACGCGTTATCAATATAACACTGTTCAAGGATTATCGTTGGTATTCCCAATGCGGTACCATGCCTTATTACTCCGTAATAATCACCCTGGGTTCCAAGTCGCCCAAGCACTCCCTTATTGACATATCCTAATGCTGTTGTCTGCTGAAGTATCGAATTTCCAAGCTGTATTCCGGTTACTGAATTATTTCCTCCTGCTACAGATGCAAAAACCACGCATCCGCTTTTATCGTGAGGACCAGATACATTAAAATGAATACTGATGAGTATATCTGCGCCATAATATTTTGCAACAGCTGCTCTATCTGCAAGTGACAAATCAACATTATTATTATCTCTTGTAAGATATACTGTAACCCCTGCTGCTTCAAGCTCTGACTTGATCTGCTTTGCCACCTCAAGATTCATAGGAGCTTCATAGTATGGATCAACTGCAGCTCCGGGAGCTGTAATTGTCCCGTTTCCATGCCCAGGATCTAATACTATTACCGCAGCTTCTGCCATCACTGCAGTTCCAAATACACATGCAGCAGTTACCAGTATTGTACCCATAAATTTTTTAATACGATTTTTCATAAAAAAAACTAAACCCTTTCTGTTACTCTTCTATAATTGTGCGCTAAATCAAAAACAATTTTAACATACCAAGATATATTTATCATTAAAATTATTCCTGACGACTGTCTGTCTTTTCGTTTTCTTTATTACTCCAACGTATATATATAACACTTCCTATCGCTGCAAGAATCAATGTCACTCCCATTGCTGCAGCAAATCCCGCCTTATTTGACTCAGCCATGGCACTCCCACTATAAGTTGATATAAGAATTGCAGGAAACCTTCCCACAAAAGTGATAAAAAGCCAGTCCCTGAGTTTTATATCTGTAAGTCCCACTCCATAACTTAATAAATCCTTAGGTGTTCCGGGAATAAGAAAAAGCATGAATAAAACTATTTCCTTTTTCTTATTTAATTGTAAAAATCTTATCGATTTGATTTTTTCATAGCTGAAAAATAGCTCTGCAAATCCAATACCAAATTTTCTCACAAAAACAAAAACAAGCAGACTTCCTATCGTCGTTGAAATATCTGCTATCAAAGCTCCCTTTATCATCCCAAAAGCATAGCCGGCGGCAATCTGAAATGGTCCCCCAGGAATCACTGCTGCTATCACCTGTAATATCATTGCAACGCAAAAAGATATTATTCCTACTATTCCGCGCTGATCTATATACTCTCTGAATTTTAACGGATTGCTGCTCATTCTTAAAACTGGCACGCATAAATCATAAGTAAGGATAGCAACTGTAATTATTGATCCCACAATAATAAGCATTCCCAGAATTTTTTTCTTTATATTTTTTTCTGACAATAAAATATCCTCATATAAAATAAAACGGCCCTGTAATTTCTTACGGGCCGCAGACTATAAAATATTCTGTTAAAAATCATATTAAAGTTTCTTAATTCTGTCAATTGCTGCAAGAGTATTTTCATGACTTCCAAATGCTGTAAGTCTAAAATATCCTTCTCCTGAAGGACCAAATCCGGATCCAGGTGTTCCAACTACATGTGCACCGTCCAAAAGATAATCAAAAAATTCCCAGCTTGTCATTTTATCAGGTGTTTTAAGCCATATATAAGGGGCATTTACGCCTCCATATACTGTATAACCTGCCTCCTTAAGTCCTTCTCTTATTACTTTCGCATTCTCCATATAATAGGAAACAAGTCCTTTAATTTCTTTCTGGCCTTCTTCCTTAAATACTGCTTCTCCTGCTCTCTGTTGAATATATGGAGCTCCATTGAACTTTGTTCCATGTCTTCTGGCCCAGAGCTGATAAAATGAGTTACCCTCTGCATCCTTAAGATCATGCGGAACCACAGTATATCCAAGTCTTACTCCAGTAAATCCTGCATTTTTAGAAAATGACCTCATCTCTATCGCACAGGTTCTTCCTCCTTCACATTCATAAATAGAATGCGGAACATCATCCTCTGAAATATATGCCTCATATGCTGCATCGAATAGAATCACTGATTTATGCTCATTTGCCCAGTCTACCCATTTCTGAAGTGCAGATTTTGTCATTGCAGATCCTGTCGGATTATTCGGAGAACATATATATATAACGTCTGGTATTTCCTTTGGAAATTCAGGACTAAAATTATTCTCTGCTGTGCATGGCATATATATTACATTGCTCCACTGCTCAGTTTTTTCATCAAATATCCCCGTACGACCTGCCATTACATTTGAATCAACATATACCGGATATACAGGATCCGTTACAGCAATACGGCAATCCTCTGAAAATATCTCCTGAATATTTCCAGAATCACTCTTTGCTCCATCAGAAACAAAAATCTCATCTGCTGCAATATCACATCCTTTAGATTTATATTCATGATCAGCAATTATATTTCTCAAAAAATCATAACCGAGATCCGGTGCATATCCCCTGAAAGTCTCTTTTTTTCCCATTTCATCAGTAGCATCATGGATTGCTTTAAGTATAGACGGTGTAAGAGGTTCCGTAACATCTCCGATTCCAAGTCTTATGATCTCAATATCCTTATGTGTATCACTGTATTCAGATACTTTTTTCGCTATATTTGAAAAAAGATATGAACCTCTGAGTTTCAAATAATTAGGATTAACTTTGAGCATTTAATTTCCTCCAAATTTAACTAGATTTACAGGTTTCAATTATCTATCTTTGTGGAAAATTTTCCATAGGATCGGACATTTTTTCAATTTCGCCTTCAAATACTGTTTCCGCAGGTCCTGTCATAAATACATGTCTGTTATCTCTGTCCCAGCGTACTTTCAGATCTCCGCCCTGAAGCTTAATAGTTACTTCATCTTCTGTAAGACCATTAAGAATCGCAGCTACAGCCGAAGCACATGCACCTGTTCCACAGGCAAAGGTCTCACCGGAACCTCTTTCCCATACTCTCATATCAAGATTTTTCCGATTCCTTACCCTTACAAATTCTGTATTTATACGTTCAGGGAAAGCCTTATGATTCTCAAATAGCGGACCTATGGTTGAAAGTTTAAGATCCGATTCATCATGATCAATAAATACTACCGCATGAGGATTTCCCATTGAAACGCAGGTCACATGATATTCATTTCCCTCTACTTCTATAATCTCATTTACAACTTTCTCTTTATCGCAGGCAAATTCAGCAGATACAGGAATTTTTGACGGTATAAGTATCGGTTCTCCCATATCTACAGTAACTTCAGATACCTTGCCATTAGTAACTTTCATATTCAAAGTCTTGATTCCTGCAAGAGTATCAACTGTTATCACCGTTTTTTCAGTCATTCCATGATCATATACATATTTTCCAACACAGCGAATACCATTTCCGCACATCTGTGCACGTGATCCGTCCATGTTATACATTTCCATTTCAAAATCAGCCTTATCAGACGGATTTATAAATATCAGACCGTCAGAGCCTATTCCAAAATGCCGGTCACTAAGTTTTACAGCTGCTTCAGCATGATTTTCTATTTTTTCCGTAAATCCATTTATATACACATAATCATTGCCACATCCATGCATTTTGGTAAATCTTATCATATGATCTCTCCTTTAAGATTGTATTAAAAAAGGGCATAAAAGGCTTATTTAAAGCCTCTTTGCCCTAATTAAAAAGTATATTATTGTTAAAATTCCTTGTCAATGACTATTTATTAGCAATTATTAAGAATTTTCCAATTGACTTCACAAGACAGTACTTCTATAATCATTGTAAGAGTTAAATCGTAGATTTACGGATACTTTTCAAGCTATCTGTAGCAGCGCTGTCGTTTAAGATGCGAAGCGCTTTTTAATTTTTTAAATTCCCTATAAAACACACAAGAAAGGTGAAAAAATGTCAGTAAAGTACGTATTTGTAACAGGCGGAGTGGTTTCAGGACTTGGAAAAGGAATAACTGCTGCATCTCTCGGACGTCTTCTTAAAGAAAGAGGATACAATGTAACCATGCAGAAGTTCGATCCATATATTAATATCGACCCGGGTACAATGAATCCTGTACAGCATGGAGAAGTATTTGTTACAAACGATGGCACCGAAACTGACCTTGATCTTGGTCACTATGAGCGTTTTATAGATGAGTGCCTGGATAAAAATTCTAACGTAACAACAGGTAAAGTTTACTGGTCTGTTCTCTCAAAAGAACGCCGTGGCGATTATGGCGGCGGAACAGTTCAGGTTATCCCACATATCACAAATGAAATCAAAAGCCGTTTCTACAGAAACGACGGTTCAGATGATATGCGTATAGCAATAATTGAAGTCGGCGGTACTGTCGGCGATATTGAAAGTCAGCCTTTCATTGAATCCATTCGCCAGTTCCAGCATGAAGTCGGTCATGAAAATGCAATACTTATTCATGTAACCTTAATTCCTTATCTTAAAGCTTCTCAGGAACTTAAGACCAAGCCTACCCAGTCAAGTGTACGCGACCTCATGGGACTTGGAATACAGCCCGATATAATAGTATGCCGTACCGAAATGGAATTGTCAGAAGATGTAAGAGATAAGATTGCTCTCTTCTGTAATGTCCCACCAAAGAATGTAATACAGAACCTTAATCTTCCTACAGTATACGCAGCACCTATCGCTCTTGAAAAAGAACACCTTGCTGATGATGTATGTGAAGCTCTTCAGCTTGAAAATGTCAGACCTGATCTTACAGAATGGTCAACCATGGTAGATAAGCTCCTTCACCCTAAAAGAACGGTGCGTATCGCCCTTGTTGGTAAATATGTAAGTCTTCATGATGCATATATCAGTGTCGTTGAGGCATTAAGACACGGAGCTATAGCAAATGATGCAGATACAGATATTAAATGGATTTCATCTGAAGATATCACAGCTGATAATGTAGCAGAGCTTCTTGGAGATGTTGATGGACTTATTGTTCCGGGTGGTTTTGGAAACCGAGGAATTGATGGAATGATAGAAGCCATTAAATATGCAAGAGAAAATAATCTTCCGTATCTTGGAATCTGTCTCGGAATGCAGCTTGCAATCGTTGAATTTGCAAAACATGTTATAGGATTCAGAGATGCAAACAGTACGGAACAGGATCCTCAGACTTCCCATCCTCTTATCCATATCATGCCGGATAAAGATGGCATTGAAGATATCGGAGGTACCTTAAGACTTGGTTCTTATCCTTGTGTTCTTGATAAGAGTTCTAAAGCCTATGAGCTCTATGGCAGTGAAAATATTGAAGAACGTCACCGTCACAGATATGAAGTAAATAATTATTACAGAAAAGACCTTACAAATGCAGGATTGAAGCTTTCAGGACAGTCTCCTGACGGACATATAGTTGAGATGATGGAACTTCCATCTCATCCATGGTTTATTGCAACGCAGGCTCACCCCGAATTTAAGTCTCGTCCTAACAGACCACATCCTCTTTTCAGAGGTTTCATTGAAGCTTCTATCAAGCATTCAGAAAATAAATAACTAATAAAAAAGAGAAACCGGGATTAACCCCAGGTTTCTCTTTCATTTTTCTTCTTATTCTGTTTATAGTTTGCGTAAATCCTTCGGATTCCCTCGGCAACAATCACCAGACAAAAATTAATCAAAACAATTCCAAAGCCCGATAGCGCCGCGTCTGCAATACTTTCCATTTTATTTAACTGTTTCCTCCTGACCAAAAGGTCATAAAAAAATCATATAATGTTACTTAGATAAAGTTTACATTAAGAGAAATTTATTGTCAAACATCTGTTAATCCTCAGATTCTTCCTCTTCAGTCTGATTCTCAGTCAGATTCTGCTTCATAAATTTTTTAATTCCGTTAAAAGTAGTTTCACTGATTATATGCTCTATTCTACAGGCATCATTTTCAGCTGTCTTTGCAGAAACACCGGCTGTCTTCATCAAAAACTTTGTAAGTGTCTTATGCTTATCATATACTTTTGTAGCTTTTCTTTTTCCCTTTGCAGTAAGTTCAAGCTCACCATCCGTATCCATTACAAGATAACCATCTTTTTTTAGTATGCTTACCGCACGGCTTACACTTGGTCTGCTGTAACCAAGCTCCCTTGCCACATCTACAGAACGCACAAAACCATTCTTTCTTTTAAGTCGGTATATAGTTTCTATATAATCTTCTCCTGATTCATACATCTGGC
Organism: Lachnospiraceae bacterium C1.1; assembly: GCA_030434875.1. Taxonomy (NCBI): domain Bacteria; kingdom Bacillati; phylum Bacillota; class Clostridia; order Lachnospirales; family Lachnospiraceae; species Lachnospiraceae bacterium C1.1. Next base: position 8,655 of record JAUISW010000003.1, read on the forward strand.
TTTTTCCTTCACTCTTTGTGTTTTGCTGCACGGATCTTGTTGAGCTCTTTGAGTTCTTTTTGTTCACTGGCATAATGTTCGCACGCTCCTCCCCCACTGCACATACTGCATCCAGCGCAGTGACCTTTCTTTTTTTCACTGATCAGATAACGAATAATCAGTACACATATAATAAAAAGTGCAGCAATAATAATAACATTTATCATAAAAAACCTCCAAACTACCTATATTAATAAGTTAGCACATTCTAACAGTTTTTTCAATCTTGCAGAGATCATATAAAATCCTTTACCTTCTCTGCTATTTCTTTTTCTGCTGCTTTTACGATTTCATAAAAATTCATTGCGGAAAGCCGTCTTGCTCCGGAACCAAAAACAATTATCTGCTCTATGGCATCGCTGGTTGCTACTGTTACGGCATATTTTTTTCCAAGCTCCTTTGCTGCCTGTTCTATATATAAATCTGCAGTTTCGGCTTCCTGGGTGAATATGACATCTATATTATTATATCTGTATATATGTCTCTGTCCACCGGGTACCTTATAGGCATCAAATACTACAATGATCTCATAGTCAGAAATACCTGCATAATTTGAAAGAATATCCAAAAGTTTGTCCCTTGCAGATTTTAGATCCTTGGACGCCAAAGATTTTAAGCTTTCCCATGCAAATATTATATTATATCCGTCAACCAAAAGGTAATCCTTTAATCTTTCTTTTTCCTTGAATTTGTAAGGTTTTACCTCTTTTTTTTCTTTTTTCTCGCCTAAAAAATCAGAGTTATTATTATAATTTCGTTCTTTTATAGGTCCATATGTTCTTTCAAAAATCATTTTAAGTTCGGCATCTGCCGCCATTCTGTCAAGTTCTTTTTCCTTAAAGCTCCTTTTATCTTCTTTCTCTCTTACTGCTTTCTGCGCAGCATTTTTTAACTCTTTATCATAATCATACTCTTCTTCTGAACGATCCCATCCGCTATCAATATGCATATGATCTCTAACTTTATTCCATGGCACAACAGTTCCTGCACCATGCATACAGAAAACTGATGATGATGGATTTTCCAGATCTTTTTCAGGATCATATTTCTTCATTTCCAATATTTCTTCCGTATTATGACAAGGTTCATATCCGGATAACCATACAGATATATTTCCATGACCTCCAGTATATGACTTAAATGACATGCTATAATCACCATATTCCGATGCCGGTATTTTTCCCGTCAGTACAGCCATATCCCCATTATTTTCCGGAAGACCGAAACTTCCTCCCATTTCAGAAATATCACTCATAAGTTTTCCTATACTGCTTTCTGGGAGATTTGCTGAAAAACTTAGAACCGGTTCAAGCAGAACATTTTCTGCAGACATCAGTCCCTGTCTTACTGCTCTGTGCACAGCTTCTCTGAAATCTCCGCCTTCAGTATGTTTTTCATGCGCTTTTCCAGCCAGGAGAATTATCCTGACATCTGTAAGTTCAGATCCTGTAAGTACTCCATTAAATTTCTTGTTTTCGAGAATAGATATGATCAATTTCTGATAATTAATAGCAAGCTGATCTGTAGAACATCTAGTTTCTATTTTTATACCGCTTCCTTTTTCTCCTGGCTCAATAAGCAGATGAACTTCAGAATAATGCCTTAATGGTTCAAAATGCCCAACTCCCTCTACCGGAGCCGCAACAGTTTCCTTATAAATCACTTCCGGCGATGTAAATTCAATATCATAATCAAACCTGTCTTTTGCTATCTTTTTGATGATCTCTGCCTGTACACTTCCCATTAATTCTATTGAAATTTCATTGTTTTCTCTATTTATATCTGTCCTTAACGCAGGATCTTCTTCCTCTAACATTTTGAAATTCTTATAAGCAGTCATTAAATCTGTATTTTCAGGAAAAATTATCCTATATCGCATGACACTTTCAAGAAGTTTAGGTTTCTCATCTGTTACATTTCCAATACTCATTCCTTCCCTTGCATTTGCTAGTCCTGTAACCGCACATACCTGCCCAGGATAAGCCTCGTTAACAGACTTAAATTTTGATCCGGAATATATTCTTATTTCATCCGTTTTTTCATCATTTCCATTGATATTTAATGCTGTTTTAACCTTTAGTGATCCTCCTGTTATTTTTATCCAGCACAGCTTTTTGCCTTCTTCACGCGATATCTTAAATATCCTTCCCGAAAATTCATTTTCATATTCAGGAACAGTCGCATAATCATCTATAAGAGCTATAAGATTATCAATACCGTCCTGTTTTAGTGCTGAACCAGAACATACCGGTATCAACTGACATTTTTTTACAAGATCCTTTATGTCTGAAAGCGAAATAATTTTTCCATCAAGGTATTTTTCAAGAAGTTTTTCGTCAAGAACAGCAATTTCCTCATAAAAATCTTCTACTCTATCATCCTTAAAAAAATCTATGACTCCTGTTTTTAATTCATTTCTTAAATCATTGATTATACCTTCTTTATCAGTATCAGGCTGATCCATCTTGTTTATAAAAACAATTGATGGAATCTTATAATATTTCAAAAGTCTTATTATCACCCTTAACTGTCCTGTGATCCCATCAGAAGCACTTACTATTATCACCGCCAGATCAAGAACAGATAAAGTTCTCTCCATTTCAGACGAAAAATCAGCGTGTCCAGGAGTATCAATTAAACTGATATTATATTTTTCAGTTTCAAATACCGCCTGCTTTGAAAATATGGTAATACCACGTTCTTTTTCTAATTCAAAAGTATCGAGAAATGCATTTCCATGATCAACCCTTCCAATAGACCTTATAGCATTACATTTGTATAAAAGTGCTTCAGAAAGAGTTGTTTTTCCGGCATCAACATTAGCAAGCATTCCCATGACAAGATTTTTTTTCATTATTGACTCTCCTGTCTAATCCCAATTGTTCAAAAAAGTATAACACAGCGGAATTGTATATGTCAGTAAATTAACATTCTATTCTATTTATTAAAAAACAAGCCAAAACAAAATGATATACAAATGTATATCATTTTAATATACATTTGTATATCATTTTTTATATGTTAAAAAAAATCATATTTAATAATATTAGCAATCCAATTCACTACTTGCTCATAACTCATGGCACTTCCCGCCTCAAGTTAAAAATTAATGCTTGAATTATTATTGATTTTCATTTATTTTATCATTATTAAAATGATATACATTTGATATACTAATGTATATCATTTTAATATACATTAGTATATCAAATGTATATCAAGGAGGTATGTATGAAAATAATCGCTGTCGCAAATCAAAAGGGTGGTGTCGCAAAAACAACATCAACTTACAATCTTGCAATTGCCAAGGCAATATCCGGTTCAAAGGTTCTTATGATCGACCTGGATCCGCAGGCATCCCTCACCATAGCCTGTGGTATAGAACCTGGTGAGGATAGATTAGACGGATTCAGTACAGTTGACCTTTTTAATAAAAAAAAGGATCCGATTGATACAGCTTTTGAGGTAAAAACTGTCGGACTTCCTGAAAGAGTATATATAATTCCTTCAGATCCCAATTTGGATAATACTGTTAATTACATTGGATCTCTTGATGAGAAAATTTATTTTATAAAGGATGCCTGCGAAAAATTTGCTGATTATGATTTTGATTATATTTTTATCGACTGTCCTCCAAATTTAGGTGTCCTCGTCACAAATGCACTTGTAGCTGCAGACGAAGTAATAATACCAGTAAAAACAGACTATCTTTCATACAGGGGAGTTGAACTTATAATGGGCTCTGTTGAAAAGGTAAGGTCAAATAAAAGAATGAATCCTTCTCTTAAAGTAAGAGGAATCATTCCAACCATGTTCAGAGGAGTGACTAATGACCATAAAGAGATTCTGTCTATCTTAAAAAAGCAAGGCGAAATTCTTGGAATCGTAAAAGAATCTGTAGCAGCCTCAAAGGGTGATATAGATGGTGTTCCTGCCGTCATTTCAGATCCAAAAAGTGATGTAGCAAAATCATATTTTGAAATTGCAAATAAACTATGATATACAAATGTATATCATAGTAATATACATTTGTATATCATTTTAAGGAGACTTTAATTTATGGGTGATATGATCAAGAAAAAAATAACTACTGCTGACAAAATTGAAGCTAGAGAAAAAAGAAAAAAAGAAACTGTACATATCGAGAACAATACGATCGAAAATTTATCAAAAAGACCTGTTACAAAAGATAAGGCGATTTCTTTGAGAATAAATGGAACAAATTATCTAAAGTTAAAAAAAATCTGTAGTTCCCGTGGATTCAGTGTAAATTCATGTATCAATATGTTAGTTTCGGATTTTATAAAAGATAATTCTAATTTTCTAGATGATAATTGAATACAGTTATCATTTTAATATACAAATGTATATCATATTACTATACATTTGTATATCATATTGATATACATTAAATATGTTAGGTAACATTCATTTGAAAATAAATCTTTGACGAAGTCGTTTAAAATTGAATTTTACTATTTATGATGCAATTTTTCAAAAATCTATAATTTTTTAATGAGATAAAAATCTAAAAAAAAATAATATATTCTGGATTTTAAGTTGAAACATATCTACCATGCCCATATTGACATGATAGAGCCCCTCTGAGCGATTTTTTTTATTAAATGATAAATTTATATGCTAAAAAATTAAAACGGGAATGAGGGGCTTGTAGACACCTTCTGGAAGGTTTGTCAAAAAAACGTTTTTTCAGACCTGGTTTGATAAAATTTATTAAATAGAAAACAACAACATCGGCGTAAGCCGCTTTTATTTTGTTGTTGTTTTAAAACAACATATTTAAATTTAAATTTAAATTTAAATTAGGACCCCACGTGAGCCCTTGAAAATACTAGCTTTTTCAAAAGTACTTCGACGCAAAAATGGGAAAACTTCGACGTAAAAATGGGAAAACTTCGATGCTGAAACGGGAAAACTTCGATGTTAAAACGGGAAAACTTCGATGTAATTATGGGAAAATTTAATAGGCGAACTTCGATGTAAAAATGGGAAAACTTCGATGTTGAAACGGGAAAACTTCGATGCAATTATGGGAAAGATATATTAGTTCGATGCAAAAATGGGAAAACTTCGATGTTAAAATGAGAAAAAAGGCTTTAGTTCGATGTAAAAAAAGGAAAACTTTAAAGTAATTATGGGAAAAATAGACCAGATTGATGTAAAAATGGGAAAATTAAAAGAGTATATTTTTTAGTTTAAAGTAATTATGGGAAAAATAAAAAAATGACTTAATAGTTTGATCTAATTATGGGAAAATTTTAAGGTAATTCTTGAAAAACCGAACAAAAAATAAATTATTTATAAAAAATAACGAGTATGTTACGCTTTAGCGGATTAAAACATCGACGTAAAAATAAGAAAAACTTCGATGTAAATTTAAGAAAAATCTTGATAAAAGATTGTTCAATTTATATAATTAAGCTAGTTCGATGTAAATTTAAGAAAATTTAGAAGTATGGAGTGATAATGTCAGAAAAAGAAGAAAAACCGGATGAACGGTTTTTGCCATCGTCGCTTAATGACTGGAATTATATAAAGTCAAATAAGCTGATAAATGCAAAAGGAAAAGCAAGCCTGATGTCAAGGAGACTTTTTGCAATAAGTCTTATGCATATTCAGGAGGATAGTAACGGAAATGCTTATTCAGAAATAGATGTAAAAGAAATAATAGATGTCCTTGGAATGAAATCATCAAGATCTATTTATCAGCAGGTGAAAAATGCGACATATTCCAGTAAGGACAGTCAGAGTCTTATGGACTGGAATATCATATATGAAAATGAGCAGGACGAGCAGTTCCATGCTTCACATGTGGTCCAATCGGCAGATTACAATAAAGGCAAACTCAGGATATTATATAATTCAGATCTTTCGAAATATATATTAAGGCTGCAGAAGAATTATACAGTACTCAATCTTGATGAAGAACTGAGGATGTCATCTACAAATTCCCTTGTGCTCTATGAGGTATTAAAATCCCAGCTTGGATATCTGAGAAGTATAAAACATGATAAGGGTCCAGTAGAATGGGGAGTTTATCTTACGGATCTGAAATTCCGTTTAGGACTTATTGCGAGTGATGACAGTCAGATCGTGCAGAACGCTCTTCTAGAAAAGAAAGTAAATTATGATGAGCTTGATGCCTATCTTCTTGAAAAAGGAATGATGCCATATCCGAATTATCATACATTCAAGCAGTCAGTGCTTGTTAAGGCCATTAGGGAAATTAACGAGAAAACGTCGCTTGAGGTTTCCTTTAAGGAGGAAAAAAGCGGACATGGAGGTAAGGTAAAAAATATTGTTTTTACGATTAATGAAAAAGAAGCTGTTACTGAGACTGCAGAAGATGAGCAGGAAGAGATTGAGATAAAAAAAGAGAATAAGAAGATTATTGATTATTCTGATTCTCTTTTAGAGATCACTATTGTTCTTGCCGGAAGCGGACTTACAGTGAAGGATATTAAGGCTGTGGCTGAATCTGCTTCATATGATGTTGACAGGGTCAAAATAGCCCTTAAACTGTCAGAGGGACATGGAAATATAAAGAACCTGGCAGGATGGCTTATAAAGGCCGTAAAAGAGGGGTATGAACCTGCAGTGAAGAAAAAGAAAAAAAGCTCTGGAAGAAAGGTTCATGAAACAAATAAAAATGGAGCGGAGCTTGGATATATGGATCCGGAAGATACAGGATTCAATAATTTTAAGGAGCGTGTATACGACTACGGAGAACTTGAAAAGAAGTTAAGAAAAAATTGAAAACACAGAAAATTCATTCTTTCAGTCAGTTAAATTCTTTTATTAATATTTTGTTTAGATGTATAATGTATCTTTAGAGAAGTTAATCTGAAAAAAGAGGAAATGGGATTAAAGAAACAAGACAATGAAAATGAAAGGAAAGTAAAATGAGCAGAAAAAAAGCATTATCTTTACTTCTGGCAGTTTCAATGGTGTTTTCTATGAATGCCATTGCTTTTGCAGAGGAGACATCGAGCGGGGGCACGGAAGAGACAGTAGAGGTTGAATCACAGGTATCGAGTGATTCGGCAGAGGCAACATATTCGGAAAATATACAGAGTGTCAATGGATCCAGTACAAAATTTAATGGCAAGGCTGATATGACGGTTACATATAATACAAATGCCAGATATACTGGAAAGACTATTAAGGCAATAGATCTTGATCTTACGGTAAGCGTTGACGGATATATAGTTAATGCTAAAACAATTAAAATTACGGGAAGCAAGAAGAATACTTCTACCGGCAATACGTTTAAGATCAAGAGTATTGATACTAATTATAAAAATATTGAATATGCAAGTGATGGTCTGGTAGGAAGTACAAGTGTAAGTGCGGGTGATCGTGTGTATGACAGCAGAAGCTCTGAAGAAGCAGGAAAAACAGCTGCAAAAGCTGCATTAAAAGCGGTAAAGAAGAGCTTTAATACATACCTCAAAAAATCAAGTGATAATTCATTTGAGTTTAACATCAACGCTGTTTATATAAATGATTATGTTACTTACAAGTCATTAAAGAGTCTTAAGGTTTCAGGAAATTCATATGCTTTTAATACATACGATGAGTCATTGAAAAATACGGCAGTAATAAAGATCAATAACAACGGAAAGGTAACGGGAGTTTATATTCTTGCAGAGGGAAGTGAGAGAACAAACGGAACTCATAAGGTAAGAAAGGTTAAACTCAAGAAGAATACAGACTATAAGATAACAAATAGTGTTATAACCTTTGATGGAAGCAATTTTAATTACAGCACAGGTTACGATCTTACAAAACTCGGAGCAGCGTCCGGACAGAATACATAAATAAAAACAGGGCAGATTTTGAAATCTGTCCTGTTTTTATTTATGTAGAAATTATATTATTTTTTCAGATCAGTCATACTGTTAAGGCTTATCCCTATAGTTGATGCATTATGAAGAAGTGCTGAAGTTCCTGGCTGAAGGATGCCTGCCACTCCAAGGATTATCAGTGCAAAGTTAAAGGTCATAACAAAGTGATAATTTCCCTCGATCCTTTTCATAAGAGAATCACTTAAGAATTTAAGTGTAACAAGTTCAAAAAGGTCATCTGCCGAAACTGTTATATCAGCAACTTCTCGTGCAATCTGGGCTCCGTCGGCAATGGCAATTCCGGCATCAGATTTTGAAAGGGCGGGAGAATCGTTGATACCATCCCCGACCATTATTACCTTTCTGCCTGCCTGATGTTCACGCTCGATAAACGAGGCCTTATCCTCGGGAAGTACTTCGGAAAAATACTCGTCAACACCAACTTCTTTAGCTATTGCAGCAGCTGTTCTTTCACTGTCTCCGGTCATCATTATAATCTTGTTTATTCCGGCGCGTCTTAATGAATTTATTACTGCAGCAGCCTCTTCTCTTATTGGATCATTTATATAAATAACCGCTGAAAGAACTCCTCCAATCGCGAGATAGAGGTGGGAATAGCGTTTATCCAGTGAATCAAATTTATCATGTTCAGATTCAGGAATTTTGGCTTTCTCATCCTCGAATACAAAATGATAGCTTCCAATTATCGCTTCCTTATCATCTATTCTGGTAGCTATTCCATGAGCAACGATGTATTTGACTTCGCTGTGCATTTCCTCGTGTGAAAGATTCTTTTCTTTAGCCTTGTTAACAACGGCATTTGCCATTGAGTGAGGGAAATGCTCTTCAAGGCAGGCAGCAACTCTCAGCATTTCTTCCGGATCTTCATTATTGAAAGCTATGACATCAGCAACTTCCGGATTTGCCTTTGTAAGGGTTCCTGTTTTGTCAAATACTATGGTATCGGCCTCTGAAACAGCTTCAAGATATTTTCCGCCTTTTATGGTTATCTTTGAATTTCCGGCCTCTCTCATTGCCGAAAGAACCGATATAGGCATGGCCAGTTTAAGCGCACATGAAAAATCAACCATAAGTACGGAAATAGCCCTGGTTACATTTCTAGTAAATAAATAAGCGAGAACTGTTGCAGCAAAGCTGTAAGGAACCAGACGGTCCGCAAGGGATGAAGCTTTGGTCTCAAGATTGGACTTGAGCTTCTGTGATTCCTCTATCATGTGTACTATCTTTTCGTATTTAGTACCGCCAGAGGTTGCACTTACGGTGATTTCAAGTTCCCCTTCTTCTATTACGGTTCCTGCATATATGCTTATGCCGACATCTTTTCTTACGGGCATCGACTCTCCCGTCATGGTTGCCTGATTTACCATTGCTTCTCCGGAAAGGACGACACCGTCAAGAGGAATGATGCTTCCTGAATTTACCACAATGGTATCACCTTCGTTAATGTCTGCTATGGAAACGCTTACGGTTGTATCTCCAACTTTTTTCCAGACTTTTTTAACATTAAGTGACATGCTGCGGGCAAGGTCATCAACTGATTTTTTATGTGTCCATTCTTCCAGGAGAGATCCGATATTCAAAAGGAACATTATGGAACCGGCAGTATTTATGTCACCTGTAAGATAGGCTACAGTGATCGCTGTGGCATCTAATGCCTCTACCTTAAGTTTTCCACCTTTAAGACTTTTAACGCCCTTAATAAAGTATCTGGCAGCGTTAAAACCATTAAATATAAATCGTATCGGAAGAGGGAAAAGGTATCTTCTTATCATTCGTCCGCATATAGCGAAGAAAAGCTTGTCCTCATAATATTTATTGAGTTCTCGTCCTGTGTGATCGGGGACAAGATCTTCATTATCTTTATCATCAAAGTGAAATGAAAGGAGCAGATCGATTATTTCCTGTCTGCTGGATTTATAGTTAATAATCACATTTGATGTCCTGTCGTGGACAGTTACATTTTTTATATTAGAATTTTGTATGAGGTAGTATTGGATAAGATCAGCTTCGTGCATGGTCATTTTTCCATAGACATGAGCCTTGATTCTCATTTTTCCGTTTGATTCATGTAAGATTGTAAAATTCAAATTCTATACCTCTTTTATATACTAAGACCGTTGCCTAACGGATTAAGCAACGGTCAAAGGTGTAAGTCATTATACTTCTTTAGTAGCTCCATCATCCCTGCTGTTCAGAAGAGCTTCTGCTTCGGCATATTCTCTTGCACGTCTTTCTTCATCTCTCTTGAGATTGATGTCTTTTGCGTCTTCATAGATATCGTTGCAATTTTCTACAAGAATATCTTTTTTCTCAAGAACTGTGTCTTTGCAGCGAAGAACTGCTGCAGTACAGTTTGTATATAATTTTTTAGCATCCTGGCTTCCGAGGATCTTGAAACCTGCTGTTCCAAAAAGAACTCCACCGGCAAAAAGACCTACCTTTTTCCATGCTATTTTACTGAGATATCCGTATAACATAATATTCTCCTTTCAAAAAATAAAAGACAATTAACTAAATTGATAGACTTTATCATGTAAATCAGAACAAAATACTGTCATATTAAGGCTAATTATAAGGGATTTTCAAAAAGATGCAATAATTTTTATTGATAAATTATTCTCAACAAGAACAGTGTAAGCTTAAACGTACAATTGATGGATAAAATCAGATTTCAAATTACTATATATTGAGAGCATAGACTGACTTTTGAAAACTGATGTATGAATACATGAAATTGCCTGTCACGACTGGCTCTATCGTGACAGGCTTCTGAATAGGAGAAATCTAAAAGTTGTATGTCGGTTAGCTTTTGCTAACATAGACATATTAGCACGGGCTAACGTTTTATGCAATATAAAAATTGCGAAATAATGTATTTTTTTAAATACATTATTTTTTAAGAATCGTTCTCAAGCCTTGGTATTATTGAGATTCTTGGAATATGATAATTTATATTATTTTTTTAATCATAAAAAATATCCCGTCATATCAGAATTGTATGACGGGATAGTAAGAGGAATCTGAATTACGATCATTAGAAATGTGCATTAATAATGTCGTTTGCGGTAGTTAGCATTAACTAACTAATGGTATAGTAGCACCAGCTAACTCTCATGTCAAGAAAAAAAGTTTGATATAAAAACGGCAGCCAGTGCATACTGACTGCCGGAAAGGAGAAGTTGGTAATGATTTATCCTGCGATAGATATAATTTGTTTTTGTTCGATTTCGGGTTTCTTTACTTCTTTTGGAACTGAAATATTAAGGACACCGTTTTCAAATTTAGCATTGATATCTTCCTGTTTAAGTTCTTTGCCAACAAAGAAACTTCTTGAGCAATGGCCGGTATAACGTTCTTTTCTAATATATTTTCCGGAATTGTCTTTTTCATCTTTATTTTCAGTATGTTCTGCATTAATAGTAAGATATCCGTCTTTAAGTTCGGCATGAAGATCTTCTTTCTTATATCCGGGAAGAGCTATTTCAAGTTCATAGTTGCTTCCGCTGTCTTTTACATCAGTCTGCATTATGCCGCTATAGTTGCTGCTGGCAACAGGACGTGAAAAGAATGAATCAAACATGTCATCAAAAAAGTTATCTTCAAAAATACTGGGCATTAACATAGTAAATTACCTCCTTATATGTGACGGCAGAACATTTGAAGAACTGTCGTGTTACTTTTATTTCCTTTGTTCAAGATATGTTATAACATTAATTGTTAGCACTGTCAAGTAGTGAGTGCTAATTTTTCTTAAAAAACTTTAAATTCCATTTATTTAAGGCATAAAAAAGGCATTTGAGTGAAATTGATGAACAATTACAGCCAAACGCCAGGTAAAGTATTTACTTATTTCTGAGGAATATTTTGAAAACAATTATATTCGTTAATCATTTTATGATAGGAATTTCTATCTGAAATAAATTGTTGATCTTATTGTTGCAGTCATTACTAAGCTTAATTGTTCCGGAATGCAGTGAAATGATTTTTGCTGCCAGGGCAAGGCCTATCCCATTACCTTTATAGTTTTCTGAATTATTATCACCTGCAATATATGCTGAGAATATTTTATCTCTTATAGAAGCGTCTATAGGGATTCCATCATTACCAATTTCTATTAGTGCCTTATCTTCCTTTAATTTCAGATTAAAGAAAAATGTATTTCCGGCTTCACAGTATTTTAAGAAGTTATATTTGAAATTCTTAAATACCCTTAAAAGCTGGCTTTTATCAATACTACTATTTATAGAAGCTGAGGGTATGTTTTTTTGGGATAAAAATCCCTTTAACTTAAATTCTGATTCTGATGAGGATAAAAAATCTTCCAGGAACGCTACAAGGTCAGTAGTTTCCTTATGCAGCTTAAAATCCGGGGAATTTAATTTATTAAGTTCTGTTAAACTGTATGAAAGTTCGAAAGCATCATTTGCTTCAGTTGTAAGTATTTTAAGGTACATTTCGGATTCTTCAGAGGAAATATTTCCTTTTCCAAGTTCGTCAGCAAAGTTTATTATTAAATTAATGGAATTTTTTATATCATGTATAAATCCTGCGGTCTGATAACTTTTTTCGGAAATTTGTTTTTCGTAGTATTTTCTTCTGTCACGGAACCGGATCCCTGTTTCATCCAGAGTATCTGCTATTTCAGTAAATTCATCTATTTTTAGAAGTTTATCTTTTTCAAATACATGACCATCTAATATCTTATTGAGAGCCTCAGGAACAAAACCTAAATTGTAGGTTATTTTTTCTACTGTCTTATCAGAAAGAAAGAAATTAAGAAGCAGAGACATAACAATAGATAAGCTTACCGAAAAAATTATCATAGTTGAAATAAAAGTAGCACCGGGATTAGTTACAGAATCAAGATGAAGTATCAGATATCTGTTCTTACCGTTATAAGTAAAGCTGTGTTTTATGGAAAAAAATGTATCGTTGTTGTCAAAAATTGCATTAATATCTTCTTCAGTTAGAGATTCAATTTCTAGATCTGGGATATTACTATATATTAGTTTATAATTTTTATCAAAAACAGCTGTAGCGGATAGAGAATCCTGTAAAAATAAGTATTCCCTGTTACCACCTTCGTCATATTTATATTCAGTTATTAGATAATTTATATCATTGTTTTCATTGATAAGTTCATTAATATAGTAAGAGGTATTTTTATCAGCATCGGATATAAAATTGAACATGTTTTTATTATATTTTACAGAGCTGTTATCTATACCGGAATATAATATATTAAGATTTTCATCAAGAATCTCTATATATCCATTGCGTCCTATATATTTTTTAACAGGAATCTCTTTATATGAGAGCTCGTTGGAATTATCAACTTTTTGAATGAGCTTATTAATATTATTACTGTTAAGTGTAAGATGAGTCAGAAAATATGATAATAATATAGCCATTATAATTATTATCGTATAAACCAAAAGATAAAAAAGATTTATACGCTGCACAATAGAATATATACTTTCCGGATTTTGTATAAATAATTTAAATCTTTTTTTAAAAAACAACATATCCTAAACCTCTTATATTTTCAATAAAACTGTTATTTATACCGTTATCAATAAGTTTTGATTTTAATCTTGATACAGTGGTTATAAGACTTTTTTCTGTTGAGTATCCCAATAATTCACAAAGATCTTTTGGAGAAACAGGCTGTCCGATCGTCTGGCTTAATTTTCGCAAGATTACTGATTCATTATGGGAAAGAATTACCCGATTGATTCCGTCGCTTATTTCATTCTTCTCTGAATTAAAATGAATGGTCCCATCCCTTAAAGGAATGAGTGTTTTTGAACTGAATATATAAGAGCGACGGAAAAGAGCCTCTATTTTTGCAAGCATCAGAGCTTCTTTTACAGGTTTAGATATATAATCATCAGCTCCGGATCTAAGTCCTACTACCAGGTTCATTTCTTCTTTTTCTGCAGAAACTACAATTACGGGAAAAGAATGGTCTTTACGGATTTTTTTTATGAGCGTAAAACCATTAGTTTCGGGCATTCTATAGTCAATAAGTGCCATATCTATATTTTGTGAATTTATTAATGAAAGAGCTTCATCAGCAGTATGAGCTGTATAAGACTTATATCCGGCTCTTGTTAACCAGAGGGCTAACATGGTCAACATATTTTTATTATCATCTACGCATAGTATTGAATATGATTTTTTTTCTAACATTTTAAATTCTCCTTCTCAATATTATTTCTTTGTGAAGAATTGAAGTTCACAAAGAGGACACATATTAACATGAAAATAAATCCACGTCAATATTTTTGTATACAAAATACAAAAATTTAATTTCTATTAAATTTTCATTTAGCCTGAGGGAAGTTATTCAACAGAAAAACCATAAAAATATGTTAATATATAAAAAGTATATATTTTGGTGACTTCATTTCAGGAATCCGTATTTACTGCGGGTTCCGTGTGATAACATATATATTTATAAATTTAATGGACGAGGATAAGAATATGGATAAAATAAGGCTATTGTTAGCCGAAGATGAAAGGGATCTTTCAAGAGCACTTACTGCAATATTAATGCATGAAGGATATGATGTTGATCCGGCTTATGATGGGGAAATGGCAACAGAAAAAATTAATCTAAATGTATACGATTTAATAGTTCTAGATATAATGATGCCAAAGAAAGATGGTATGGAGGTATTAAAAGATTTAAGAGCAATGGGAAATATAACACCAGTCCTTATGCTTACTGCAAAAGCCGAAATAGAAAATCGGGTAGATGGGCTTGATGCCGGTGCAGATGATTATCTGACTAAACCTTTTGCAATGAAAGAACTTCTTGCCAGGGTCAGATCTATGGTAAGAAGAAGGGAAGAATATCTGCCTGACAGAATGAAATTTGGAAATATGGTCTTTGATACACAGACGCTTGAAATTTCCTCAAAGAATTCTATCCGTCTTGCTAATAAAGAAGCAGAATTGTTGGAGTATATGATTATAAATGCCGGTAAAGAACTTTCAACAGAAAGTATTTTTTCACATGTATGGAAAAATGAAGAAAAGGCTGATCATCAGATAGTGTGGGTGTATATATCCTTCTTAAGGAAAAAATTACTTTCAATTAATGCTGACTGTAGAATTGCAGGAGAAAAGGATGGAAGTTATATGCTTTTATCTGATTGATAGGTGGATTGAATGATAAGACGTTTACAGTATCGTTTTATAGCTGTAGCCATGGGTTCACTGTTGCTTGTTATGATGATTGTTCTGGGAACAATAAATTTTGTTAATTTCTATACCATAACACAGTCTGTATATGCAAAATTAGAATATCTGACAGAAAATAATTATGCTATAAAGTCAGGAACAATAAGTGGAGATTTTGCTGATGGTTCATGGAATGATGAATTCCCTTACGAAACCAGATATTTTTCTATTGCATTATCAGATGATGGAGATGTCATAGGAATGGATCTGGATCATATTGCGGCTATAAATTCTAAAAATGCATTGAAGCTTGTAGAAAAGATAAGTATTAATAAAGACACTTTCGGACATGTTTCGACAGGGAGGCGTATATATGCATATCAAAAATCTGTAACCAGCGATAATATAACAATATTGGTATTTCTTGACTGTACAGATGAATTTTCTACAGCAAACAACGTAATTACATTGTGTATGACTATTGGTCTTATAAGTTATATTGCTGTATTTATTCTTGTAAGTATCGCTTCTAAGAGCGTAGTTCAGCCAACGATTGACAATATTGAAAAACAGAAACAGTTTATTACTAATGCAGGACATGAGTTAAAAACACCTCTTGCAATTATCTCAGCTAATACTGAGGTTTTGCAGATGATGTCAGGTGAAAATGAGTGGACAAAAAGTACTATGAATCAGGTAAAAAGAATGTCTGCTCTTGTTAATAATCTTATAAGACTTGCAAGAATGGAAGAACGTGGGGAAAATCTTGTAATAAATGATTTTAATATTTCAGAACTTGCAGAGGAACTGGCAGATTCATTTATAGCTGTGGCTGAAAACGAGGGAAAACATATTACAACAAGTATCACAGAAAACCTTGAGGTATCATCTGACAGAAATTTCATACATGAGCTTATATCTATCCTTATTGATAACGCGGTTAAATATTGTGATGAGTCTGGTGAGATAAATATAAGTCTTCAGCCGACATTGAAGAGCGTCAAGCTGATAGTCACAAATGATTATGAAGAAGGTGAAAGTATAGATTACAGGAGATTTTTTGACCGTTTTTACAGAGCAGATACATCACATAATTCAAATAAAGGCGGATATGGAATTGGGCTTTCAATGGCGCAGGAAATAACTTCTCAGATTAAGGGTAAAATTTCAGCTGAATGGAAGAAAGGAAAGATAAGTTTTATAGTTGTAATTCCTACAAAATCATAAATCAGATAAGTTATTGTTCCGTAAATGCACTATAGTCAGAGCATGGTTACAATCAACTGGATATTTGTAATCATTTATGGTAAAGTAAAAAATAATCTTGTTCACAATTTGATTATAAAAAAATCACATTTCTATAATTTACAAGAATTATATTTAACTGATATTATTTTAAGAATGTTTTTTAAAATTGAGGAGTGAAATGATTAGAACAGCAATATTTACATATCTGCTTACACTTACTACCCTGGCATCAACTGCTAGCACAGGTAATGATGCGGATCTTCAGAATTTGAAGCAGCAGGCTTCTGAATCTGCAGTAGTTTTTGTAGGTGACAGCAGAACAGTTGGTATGAAGAAAACAGTATACAAATCGATAGATAAGGATAATGAGTTTTTTATAGCTGAATCAGGGCAGGGTTACAGTTGGCTTAAAAGTACAGGCATACCGAATCTGAAAACTACAATTTCTTCACATGGTAATATAAGTGATTGGACTATTGTTACCAATTTAGGTGTAAATGATCTTGAGGACGCAGATAAATATGTTGATACATACAAAAAACTCATGGATGATATGACAAGTCAGGGTCGATCAGTAACAATGTATGTGGTATCTGTTAATCCGATTGATGAGAGTAAATGTAAATCGGTTACAAATGCCGAGATAGATAGTACAAATAAGATATTTGAAACTAGTTTTGCAGATTATAGCAATATACGATATATAGATTCAAATACATATGTAAAATCAATACTTGCAACTACTGACGGGCTGCATTATACGGATGGTACATATAAATCGATATATACTTATATATTAAAAACCATTTCGGGATGGGAAAATTCGATAAATATAATTGTATAGAGAAGCCGCATCTGAGCTGATGCGGCCTTTTTATTTCATAAGTTTCTGGAATATTGCTATTAATTCATCAACGCTTTCTTCTTTTCCCTCACGGATATCATTAGTTACACATGATCTTATGTGGCTTGCAAGAAGTTCTTTGCTGAAACTGTTAAGCGCAGAATTAACAGCCATTACCTGTGTAAGAATATCTACACAGTAGGTATCTTCTTCAAGAAGTCTTTCAAGGCCACGGACCTGGCCTTCTATGCGTTTAAGGCGGTTCATCATGGTCTGGTATTCTTTTTCGCCTCTTTTTTTCTTTCTTTTACTGCAGTTTTCACATGAAAATTCTTCATGAACCTCTGCTGTAAAGGTATTTGATGATTCGGTTTTTTTAGCCATAGAATTCTCCTGATATATTTGGTTATTAAATGATACTGTAGCCGGCATCTTCTATTGCATGTCGTATAGTTTCATCAGAAATTTCTTTTGAATAATGGAGCTCTGCAGTTGCTGTTTTTAGATTAACTTCAGCAGAAAGTCCATCTATACGGTTAAGGGAGTTTTTTACCCTTATGCGACAGTGATCGCAGGTCATGCCGCCTATATGTATGGATTTTGTGCCAATTTCGGGCTCATTAAGTTTTTTATTATCTTCAATAATTCCGCCGCCTCCACCGCAGCATCCGCCTTCACCCTTAAAATGTTTAAGAGATGATCGGAGCATAAACAATACCATTATAGCAAGAATAACTATTATTATAAAATTTATCACTGATATAAAATCCTTTCTTTTTGATTAAATATTATACCCCTATATGGTATACGTCAAGCAAAGCTTTTATTTATAAAATTAATAAAAATACGGTAAATGAGAATTATTATCAAAATACCGATTGATTTATTGGTTAGCCAGTGCTAATATGAATGTTAGCTAAAACTAACATCAAAAATGGAAAGGAAGAGGAATAATGGCTAACATTAAGGTTGTATTTTGGAGTGGGACAGGTAATACACAGGCTATGGCGGAGGCAGTAGCAAACGGAATTAAATCAGCAGGTGGATCAGCTGATCTGTTACAGTTTAGTGATGTTACAGCTGATGCAGTTGCAGCAGATGATAAATTTGCATTAGGTTGTCCGGCAATGGGTGCTGAGCAGCTCGAGGAAGGCGAAGTTGAGCCATTTTTCACAGATCTTGAGAGTAAGCTTAATGGAAAGAAGGTAGCTCTTTTCGGTTCTTATGGATGGGGAAGCGGAGAATGGATGGATGCATGGGTAGAGCGTGTTAAGGCTGCTGGTGCAACTATAGTAAGCGGTAATGGTGTTATTGCTAACAACGCTCCTGACGATGCTGCTGTATCTGAATGTGAAGCACTTGGATCAGCCCTGGCAACAGCATAAATTATGAGCAGGGATGTCTACGAAGAAATTGATTTCAGAAAGCTTGAGTATACATTTATATATCAGTGTGCTCCGGTAATTGCCGGGCTGAAGATTTCAAATCTTCTTATTGTTAACCGGAATCAGATAAAGAACGCATTGATGCTTATAAAAGAATTTGGGCTTTCGGCCTATCTGCTTTACTCGACTCCTGACAAGGTAAGTATTCTTGTTTTTAACATGAAGAAAACTGAGGAGTATTTAATGAGGAAAGAAAATATTTCCTTTATTAATAGTCTTGGATATAAGGAAGTATCAATGAATACCGTTTTAAGAGAGATTTCAGTAAAGTATTCAGGCTATATGAGACAGACATCCTCATTTCCGGATGAGCTTGGAATTGTACTCGGGTATCCAACTGAGGATGTAGTTGGTTATATTGAAAATAAGGGAAAAGATTTTCTTCTTAATGGTTATTGGAAAGTTTATTCTGATCCGGATAAGAAAGAGAGCCTTTTCAGATCTTTTGATGAGGCTACCGAAGATATGATTCGTAAGCTTATATCTGAGAAAGATATCAGATACATCGTAAATATGTTTAAGGCTGCCTGAATGAAGTATCAGAAATAGCGGATTTTAAGGGACTGGATTATTTCCGGTCTCTTTTTTTATTGAAGTAATCTTTTATACGTTTTTTTATTTCGTAAATTATCAATGCGATAAAATATATTATCATGAAAATTACAAGAACTGTGAGCATTGATGTAACAGAATGATGTCCTGACATTGAAAGGATACCTCCCTATGGTATATTTGATATTTATAAATCATAGATCAGTAATAATGATATGTCAATAAATTAATAGGAAAAATAATAATATAATGCAACAAAAATACATATTGATTTTCCAAATAAACATAGATTAAAAAAGAAAATTTTCCTATAATCAAGAATATAGAAATTTGAAAATTATAATTGAGTATCTGCAGTTTGCACGGATTTGTTTAACTGATAAACTTCAAAAACAGGATATTTGGAAAGGTAAGTTATGAGCATTATTTTTGATAAAAATTCAAATACATTAAGTCTTAATACAAAAAATACAACATATCAGATGAAAATAGGAAGTTATGGATATTTGCTGCATCTTTATTATGGTAAGAAAATTTGCGGGGATATGAGCTATCTTATTCAGAATTATGACAGAGGTTTTTCTGGTAATCCATCTGATGCCGGAGAAGACAGGACCTTTTCCCTTGATGCACTTCCTCAGGAATTTCCGACATATGGAAATGGTGATTATAGGGATAATGCTTTTTTGATAAAGGATTCTCAGGGTACATTTGGATGTGATCTAAGGTATGAGAGTCATAGCATAGTAAATGGAAAATATTCTATTTCCGGGCTTCCTGCATCGTTTGCTGCAGATGATAAGGTCGATACATTATCGATCATTCTTGCTGACAGGGCCGCCGGCGTAGAAATTGAGCTCAAATATGGAGTGTTTGAGGAAAAAGATATCATAAGCAGATCTGTCATTGTAAAGAATTGCGGAAAAAACAGGATGTCGTTAAATCGTATTATGAGCTCTTCTGTAGATTTTCTTGGAATGGATGCTGATATGATCAGTTTTAACGGAAGACATGGAAATGAGCGTATACCAGAGAGAGTATCTGTTGGAGAATCAGCGCTTTCAATAGGATCCAGAAGAGGAACATCCAGTCATCAGCATAATCCTTTTTATATATTATGCGACAAAAATACATCTGAAGACTATGGAAACTGTTATGCTTTTATGCTTCTTTATAGTGGTAATTTCTATGGTGAGGTTTTTAAGGAGCAGTATGGATCTATAAGGGCAATGATCGGAATACAGCCGGATATGTTTGAGTATATACTCGAGCCGGGAGAGTATTTTAATAGCCCGGAAGCTGTGATGAGTTTTTCGGCCGAAGGTTTTACAATACTTTCTCATAAACTGCATTCTTTTATAAATAAGAATATTATCAGGAAACCTGAAAATGATGGAATCAGACCGGTTCTTGTTAACAGCTGGGAAGCTGCATTTTTTGATTTTGATGCTGAAAAGCTTTTAAGGCTCGCAGATAATGCAAGAGACCTTGGTGTAGAGATGTTGGTTCTTGATGATGGATGGTTTGGGCACAGGGATGATGATCATACAAGCCTTGGAGACTGGTATGTTAATGAAAATAAGCTTGGCTGTTCAATGGGAGAACTGGCATCAGAGGTTCATAAAAGAGGATTGAAATTTGGACTCTGGATAGAGCCGGAGATGATCTCTGAGGAAAGTGATCTTTATAGGGAGCATCCTGACTGGGCTTACAGAATACCCGGACGTAAATTTATAAGAAGTCGAAGTCAGCTGGTACTTGATTTTTCAAGAAAAGAAATCGTTGATCATATATTTAATACAATCGCATCTGTGATAGATTCTGCGGATATTGATTATATTAAGATGGATATGAATAGAAGCATTACGGATGTATACAGTCATTCGGGGCAACAGAATTATGGGATGATTATGCATAAATATTGCCTTGGAATGTATGATTTTATTGAGAGACTTAGAAATCGCTATCCAGAAATCCTTATAGAAGGATGTAGCGGCGGCGGCGGAAGGTTTGATGCTGGAATGCTGTATTATACACCACAGATATGGACCAGTGATAATACTGATGCCATAGAGAGAATTAAGATCCAGTATGGAAGTTCTTTTGCATATCCACCTACAGCGATGGGAGCACATGTATCCGTTGTACCTAATCAGCAGACGGGACGTATTGTTCCGATGCATACAAGAACGGCCGTTGCACTTGCAGGAACGTTTGGATATGAACTTGATCTGGGGCTTCTTACAGATGAAGAAAAGGATGAGGTAAGGAGTGGAATCAGAGAATACCATAAATATTATGAACTGATCAGAAATGGTCTCTATTATAGGCTTTCAAATCCTATTAAAGAGAGAGAATTTGCTGCATGGGAAAATGTAAGAGAAGATGGAACTGAGGCTTTGATCACTATTATTACTATGGACACACATTGTAATTCCCCTGTAAATTACGTGAAATTCAAAGGACTTTTAGAAGATACTATTTATATTGACGAAAATACCGGAAAATCCTATACAGGTTCAGCACTTATGAATGCCGGATGGCCAATTCCGGAAATTTCTGGTGAATACAATGCATTTATGCTCCATTTGGTCACAAAATAATGTTATTATAAAAAAATGAATGAGAATATTTATGGTGAGTTCCGACCTGCTTTGGAATTCACATTAAAAGACCTTGAAAGTAGAATCAATAGTTATTGTACAGAAGAATCGAAGAAAAGCGGCTTTGATCTTGTAGAGCATATATCTGCAAGAATTAAAGATGAGAAAAGCATGATCGAAAAGTGTTCAAGAAGGGAGCTTGAGCCGACGTCTTACTCAGCGCTGCGTAGTCTTACAGATGCTATTGGGATTAGAATAGTCTGCGGATTTATTGATGATGTTTACATGAATGTGAAAAAAATCAAGGAATTTGAAGGCTGTGAAGTTGTAATGGAAAAGGATTATATAAAGAATGTCAAGCCAAATGGATACAGAAGTTATCATATGATCCTTTCGGTCGAAGAACCATGGACGGATGTTGATGGTCATTTTCCCGGACATTTTTTTGCAGAAATTCAGCTTAGGACTATTGCTATGGACTCCTGGGCCGCACTTGAGCATCAGCTTAAATATAAAAAGAATATTTCCAATACAGATATAATAGTTGCAGAATTAAAAAGATGTGCAGATGAAATGGCATCAACAGATATTTCTATGCAGACAATAAGGGATCTGATAAATGAACAGTGAAGAGAGTGTCTTGCACGGTAATAAATTTACTGTGCAAGACGTGCATAATCACTGAGAGCATTTATAACATCATCGTAATATATAATATTATTTCCAAAACAATTATTTCTGTAGTTTCGCATTTTATCAACTATGAGTGCTACATTTTTCTTTTTGCGTGCAAGTTTTTCCTGTAAATCTGAATCTGTAAGAAGTTTCCACCACTGAGCTTTGAAATATTCTGCATTAAATGCTGCAGGATTTGTTACCATTATATACATGTTATTATCGTGTAAAATATCATCAAATATTTTGACTGATTTTATACATCTGTACTGCAGAAGATTAAGAAGGACATATACAGGATTTTTAAGTGATGCAGTTTCAGCAACAGGTGTATTTTTTACTGAGTTACAAAGTGTTTTTAGCCTGAAAAGAACTTTTCGATCTACAGATATCAGATTATTTATTACTGCTAAATAAATAGAGGCAGAATTAAGCTTATTTAAATTACGATAAAAGTTGATTTTAAGATTAGAAAGCTCAATCTCATCACAAAATATTCCGGCATTTGCTGCAATACTGAAGATCATATTCACATTTATGTCATCATTCTCTGTTTTTTTCATAAATTCATTGAGTTTTATGGAAAAGTTCTCTTTATATTCGTAAGGCACATTTAGATTCCTGAAACGTGTTGAAAAATCCATTATAAAATTATCTTCGTAGAAAAAATTAGCCACTTTTTCATTTTCAAGCATAAGTGAAAATAATTCGCACATTGTTTCTGAAACAACTCTCATTGTATATTTATCCTTTTTTTCGTTTATTATATGATTAAGTCTTTTTAACTTAAAACTTAGATCAGTCTCATCGGCAAAACCGTGTTCTGTAAGATTTTTACAAATTGAACGAAAGGCATTGACAGCTCGTTTACAGCAGGTTTCTGTTGTCATTAATCGTATTTTTTTCATAAATAAAATCCTTTCAATAACATTAAATATAGAAGTTTTAGTTTATTATCAAATAAATTCATTGGTCGAAAAGACATAGGAAAAAATAACACAAAGTGTACACAATATGCAATAGAAAATGAAGATATTTTATAAAGATTACAATTTTGAAATATTTAAAATTAAAAAGCCTCACTATGGCGTGAGGCTTAAAGGTTATATGATTTAGAAATATTAACTGATGAAAAATATTATTTAGCTGCAGGCTGAGTCATATAAGGTGTAGCAGCGATATGTCCTGCATTAAGAGCATTTACAAGCTGATTTCTTGCATCCATTACTGCCTGATGAAGTGTAGCAAGTGTGCTGCTTGAGCTGGATGATTTAGCAAGGGCTTTTGATTCTGCACTAAGAGCTTTTTTGTAAGTTTTAAGGAGCTTTTTGAGACTCTTCTTAAGTGTGCTGTCTGAAATGTTGTTAATTTTATCTTCCAGCTCATCTACATTCAGATATTCTTCATTTTCATATTTTTCCTTAAGTTCTTCATGGTTATCTGTTGCTGCCGGCTGAATACTTGCAGTCTGAGTTACTCTTGGTGCCTGTGCCTTAATTGTAGATGTTGCTGCAAATGCACTTGTGCTCATTGCTGCCATCATTATACCTGCGAGTAATATTGCTGCTGTTCTTTTTATAGTCATGTTCTCCTCCGTTCCGGATCTCTGACCAGTTTTAGAGATCCAACACAAATTTTTGAGGGATATATTGATTACTTTCCCCTTGATATAAAATTACGAAGGTTCTTAGAAAAAATGGGTTCAAAAAGTTTGAAATATCTGTGAATTATGCTATTACATTGGAAACAACTTCTTATAGAAAAGAGGAAGCCGCTTAAAGGGGGACTTTAAGCGGCTATAAGGGGAGTATGAAAAAAAGGGTTTTATTAATGTATCATCTAAAAGTTACGGTCATATTATTTTTAAATTGGCTGTAACTGTTTCTGATGAGTATATATTAGCAAAAGCCTGTGAACAAAATTAGTAGACAAGATAAAATGTATCTAAAAAAGTTCTAAATTAAAATTAATCATTAGGTATACAAAAAAACAGTAACAAATGGCTTAAATTAGAGGTTTCTTCAGTCGATAATATAGATGCAGAGATTAAAGGAGATCAATTATAATGAATTTAGATATCAACAATATATCGAAGAATAGAATTGCAGGATATAATGAGGCCAAATGTACTCTGGATAAATATATTAAAGCAGAAGCTGAGAAGCTAAGCGAAAAACTTGCAAAGGCTAATGAATCTGAAAAAGATCACAAAAAGGTAAAGGCTAAATGTATGCAGATTTATTCTAAGATAGTTTCAGGCAAAAAAGTAACATTTGCGGAACTTGAATATCTCAAAGAAAATGATTACGAATTATATGCACTTGCAATGTTTGAAAGAAGTCTGCAGAATAATAACAAAAATGGAGGATCTGAATGTATAGCTTCTGGGAATTATAAAAGAAATGGAAAAGAAGATGAAGAATTTCCACAGAATTATATTTTGGAAGAGTCTTTTAATGTTAAAAATTAGTGTTCAATAAAACATCTGATTAAGTGAACACTTTTGCTTGATATCGTGGAATAAGTTAGATAAATTAAATAAATGCGTTTTCCGGTGTTTTATCAATCCCAGAGGACGCATTTGTTTAGCTTAAAACTGTTCACGAAATTAAACCACCTTTTATTAAACAATTAAAAGTATAAAAATTTATATTTGAAAGATGATCATGGATAAGAAATTGAAATTATTGGATTTATGCCTAATGATTTTTTTATTCTTACTTTAGTGATATAATACAAAATGCATGACTTTGAGAAATGCAGTAAAACAATATATTTATTGAATTATCTAGGAAGGTTAAATTATGGGTAAATTAGGAAAAAAGAAAAGCTCAAAAGAGGCTAATGACAAAAAAATGGCTCAGCAGCTTGCGGCTCTAAGCCGGAAAAATGCAGCAAAAAAGGGTAAAAAATAATGACAGGTGCAGAACTTTATCAGAAACTTTCGGGTATGCTGCTTCTTCCAAATGCATATGAGGAATGGGCTGACTATCGTGAAAAGGTTACTAATTATATCATAGAACATTCTGAAAAGGATCGTTCAATTGCGATCTTGGGTGCAGGAAGATGCAATGACCTTGACCTTGCAAAGTTAAAAGAACATTTTTCTTTTATAAGTTTATTTGACAGAGATGAAAATGCCATGAAGGAAGCAGTTTCAAGATATGGACTTGAAAATGATCCGGATGTGGATATTCAGGTAAGAGATTTTGTAGGTATTTCAGATGAGGATTATGCATCCTATGCTGATCTGATGATAAAAGAGATGAATAAAAAGGGAAGAGAAACAGACCTTGAAGATGTTGCTCCTCTCATGCTCGAAAAACTTGAAGAAATTTTTACAAAAACCAGAGCTCACAATTCAGATATAGGAATTCAGCAATATGATTATGCCACAGTTCTTGGCGTTCATAGCCAGCTTTTGAATATGCTTGTCTGGATATGGGCTGTTGGACTTTCAAATATAGGTAAGACAGAAAAGACTGTTGAGGACCGTATAAAGAGAGAAGATTTATATCAGGTAAAAAAACTTAATGATGATATAAATATGCTTGTAAGAAAAGGATTTTTCCTTGGATGTGAAATGAGTCGTACAGGTGCCAAGGGAGGCGTTGAAGGCGCTCTTCAGGCAATGGGTGATATTAATAAAAGGAATGAAAAACATCTGTTAAAGATAAACAATGTGGCAACTTTGAACTGGCCGCTTAATCGAAATGAAAATATCAACTATCAGATGTGCCTTCTTAATATTGCTGTTTTTTAATTATGTTTAAGAAAGGTATATTATGCCCAAAATAGTATTTTTTGATCTAGATAGGACAACCTGGGATGATAAGATGGAGGTGCCTGAAAGTACAATAAAGGCAATAGAAAAATTACATCAGAACGGACATCTTGCTTTTATATGTACAGGACGTGCGAGAGCAAATATTGATGATGACAGGATAAAGGAAATTGGATTCGACGGAGTCGTTGCAGCATGCGGAAATCATATTGAGATGAATGGAAAAGTGCTCTATGAGAATACGCTATCCTCAGAACTTATCGCTAAGGCATTAGCATTATTCGATAAATATAATATGCCGGCTATAATAGAAGGTCCTGAGTTTCATTGGTTTGATACGCAGAAATTCGTTCAAAGAGAGTTTGTACAATTATTGTGGGATAGCATGGGATCTAAAGCGAAGCCTTTAAGTGAATTTAAGGCAAATGAAAAGGTGAGTAAATTTACTGCAGATATTATTAAGAAAACAGATGCTGATGCAGTAATGGATGCACTTAAAGATGAGATGGATTTTATTATTCATTATGGTAAGGCAATTGAATTCATTCCAAAGGGAACATCAAAGGCAACAGGTATAAGAGATACTTGTCGATTACTGAATATACCGCATGAAAATACATATGCCATCGGTGATGGTCCGAATGATCTGACGATGCTTGAATATGTAGAACATGGAATAGCCATGGGAAATGGTACTTGTGAGGCTAAAGAAGTATCAGAATATGTAACTGATGACATTCATGAAAATGGTATATATAATGCTTTGAAACATTATAAACTTATAGCATAAGACAAAAAAGACTCTGCAGAAATCTGCGGAGTCTTTTTTGTCTTATGCTATTTTAGGATAAAACAGATCTGATATTATCGAATATGGCATAAAAATCAGGTTTTATGAATAAAAATATAACAAATAAAATGAGTAAACATATAGGAAATCCTTTTAAGAAGTTGTTGATATCCTGGGTACTCATAGTCATATGAAAAAATATGCTGATAAAAATATATACAAATAATATATAGTGCCATGCAAGACTACATTTTGGAAGTATTGCATAGATCATTATAAACATTGATACAGCTCCGAATATAACCGGGGCAATTGCAGATAATGAAAGTTGAATTGATTTGAAAAAAATATTACCTCTTGTTTCGAATTCCACGCTTCCTAGTTTTGTTCCTCTTGGAATAAGATTTATACGAAGAACTTTTGCGCCTGTAACAAATGCAAATAATGCATGAGCAAGTTCGTGATGAACGGTTCCGAAATAAGTCAGGTAGTTTCTGAATATAAAAGCTATAGTGCTGTTAGTTGCTCTTGCTATAGCTCCTGTCAGGATCAGATCGAGATAATGAATAACAAGTCCAATCAATATCAGTACAACAGGACCTATAAGAGCATATGCAAGAGCTTCTATTATATTAGAAGTTGAAAAAATCTCAGTCATTTGATTATCTCCTTATAAAAATCATCTGAAATATAATACTCCATAACTTTTACTATTGACAAGAGATTAAATAGACTCTAAAATGCTGATTTGGAACTTATTTTAGCAGACTATGATTGCTGCTATGCCAGGGGAGCTTTTGCTGAGATTTTAACAATATTATTGTTAAAGACCCTCAACACCTGAACCGGATAATACCGGCGTAGGAAGGCGTTTATGTATAAATTAATATTTTATACGCTCCCCTCCTAAATCACTTAAGGAGGATTTTTTTATGACACTTTTCTTTAACTGGTCAGAATCTGACTATGCCTACAACCCTACCAATGCAGGATTGATATTGCTTATAGTAATTACTCTTGCAGTGTTTGCTCTTGTAGTTAAATTCAGAAAAACCAATTCGCAGCCAATGACCGCAAAGGAGCTTACTTTCTGCGCTGCAGCTCTAGCACTTGCATATGTCACATCATTTATAAAATTTGCTTCATTGCCATTTGGTGGTTCTATAACACTTTTCTCAATGTTTTTTATCTGTTTAATTGGATATACTTATGGGCTTAAGGTTGGTCTTACAGCTGGAGTTGCATATGGAATGCTGCAGATGGCTTTTGGAGGATATATATATCATCCGGTACAGGCGCTTTTTGATTATCCGTTGGCTTTTGGAGCACTTGGTCTGACCGGAATATTTGCAAGAAAGCCTAAGGGATTGATCCCTGGATATATTGTAGGTACAATTTCAAGATATTTAATGCACGTTGTATCAGGATATATATTTTTTAAATCCTATGCACCGGAAAATATGAATCCATTTATCTATACAGTTTTATATAATATGACCTATATTCTTCCTGAAATGATTGCTACAGTAGCTGTTCTCAGTATTCCTGCTGTTTCAAAGGGGATTCGTCAGGTAATAAAAATAGTAGATGAACAGAATTTTTTGAAAGCAAAAAAAACTAAAACAATTTAAATATAAAGTAAGGATTTGGATATAAAAAGGGAGCAGTTACACTAACGTGAACCGCTCCTTTTTATTAATATTTTTTGAAAATAAGACTTGAATTTTGACCACCAAATCCAAAAGCATTACTCATTGAAGCTGTTATATTTTTCTTTATAGCCTCGGTTTTTACAAATGGCAGCTCAAATGCAGGATTTTCAAGGTTAAGTGTAGGAGGAAGAACTCCTTTATTTATCGAAAGGATCGAAGCTATTGCTTCTGTGAGTCCTCCGGCACCCATCATATGGCCAGTAGCACCTTTTGTGGATCCAATATAAGGAATATGCTCCTTAAATATACGGCTTACCGCAGAAGCCTCATCTTTATCACCTTCTTTAGTGGCTGTTCCATGAGCATTTATATAGCCTATTTCTTCAGATTTCATTCCGGCTTTATCAAGTGCTGCCTGCATACAGCGTCCGGCTCCGTCACCATCAGGAGATGGTGCTGTCATATGATAAGCATCAGCTGTATTTGCCCATCCTGCAAGTTCCGCATATATCTTAATACCTTTTTTTAATGCATCTGATTCTCTCATGAGAACAATTGCTCCGCCGCCTTCACCCATTACAAATCCGTTATGGTTTTCATCGAATGGTCGGCAGGCTGATTGTGGATCATCATTTTCTCTGGAAAGTGCTCTGGCACTTGCAAGTGAATACATAACAAGAGGACATATACTTGATTCAGCACCTACTGCGATTACAGCATCTGCCTCTTCTGCAAGAAGAAGTCTTGCTGCTGCACTTATTGCGTCTCCACCGGATGCACATGCAGTTGACACTGTAAAGCTCGGTCCCTTTATTCCATGTGTAATTGTTATCTGCGTAGCTGCCATATTACCTAAAATTCTTGGAACAAATCGCGGCTCTACCATTTTTCTGGTTGAGAGCGTAAGTTTCTCCTGTGTTTCTGCTGTAGGTGTTATACCTGACATGGCAGTACCGAGCACGATTCCCATACGTTCCGGTTCAACAGGAAGACCGTCCTTAAGGGCTTCGTTTGCAGCGATATAAGCAAATTGTGAGAATCTGTCAGTATTACGGACAAGTTTTTTGTCCATATATTCTTCCGGATTAAAATTCTTAATTTCAGCAGCAATCTGAACAGGCATTTCATCCGGATTAAAGCTCTCAATTCTTGCGATTCCTGATTTACCTGAGATTAAATTATTCCAATAATTTTCTACACCTATACCTATGGGAGTAACTGCACCCATAGAAGTAACAACGATTTTTTCCCTCATTCTTATCCTCTTATTAATAATCCGGCTTCTAAATCTTTTACAGCCTGATCTTTCATTACATAGTGCATTTTTTTACCTGTTGCCGTGTGCGGAAGTTCATCAACTATTCTGTACCAACGGGGACATTTATAGGATGAAAGATGATTGCTTTTACGGCATAAATTAGAGATATCTTTTTCAGATAATGTATTATCTTTCAATTTAACATAAGCAACTACTGCTTCTCCTCTTATTGGATCGGGAACACAGGTAACTATTGAGTCATCTATGCAATCAAATGATGATAATACTTCTTCTATCTGTGCCGGATAGATATTTTCACCGGAACAGACTATCATATCGTCCTTACGTCCATTTACCGTAACATACCATTCACTATTCCATGTAGCAAGATCTCCTGTGTACATCCATCCTTTATAGAATTTCTCCTTAGTCATTTCAGGATTTTCATAATAACTGTAGGTAGATTTTGCAGGAGACCATATGATTACTTCGCCAACAGTTTTTTCATCAGTAGGGATTATTTCATCAGGTTCTGCTTTTCTGTCCGGATATACCTTTACAACTCTTACTTCGTCGTCAATACAGCTAGCGCCTACACTTCCGGCACCTTCAGGCAGATCGTAGGGTCTTAAATAATTATTGCAGAAGCTCTCAGTAGTTCCATACCCGTTATAGATATTTGGGGTGAGATACTTCATGTACCTTTTACAAGCCTCTTCTTCCAGTGGAGCACCCATGCTTACAAGGGCATGAAGGGAAGATACATCAACACTGTTACGTTCCTGTATTCTACAAAGCATTTCTACTGATGCTGGAGCGCCTATAATATGTGTTATTCCATACTTTTCAACCCATTTCAAAGTGGAATGAGGTGAAAAATTTCTCATTACTACAACTGCTCCGCCAGCATAAAGAGTAGGACACATGCCTCCGATATGTGATCCACCTCTGTGAAACCATGGAGTAAGATTCATGGAAACACTTTTACGGTTCATTTCAAAATGCATTATAAAATCATGAGCTGTAAGAACTTCATTTATATCGTTTATTGGAACACTTTTTGGAAGGGATGTTGTTCCACTGGTGCACATACGAATAACTTCATCATATATATGAGGTATAAAATCCATTTTAGGAATTTCTTCACTTTTGTCTAAAATATATTCCTCATAACTTATATGGCCGTCAGGAACAGGAATGTTTTTTAAATTATCAGCAATGATAACTCTTGATGGTTTAAATTTACTCATGTCAAGAGCTTTACAGGTCATGTCTTTAACTTCTGCAGAGTAAATAACTACTTTTGGTTTATTGTGCTCAATAAGTAAAGCCATCTCTCCTGAAGAAAGGTTGAAATTTGTTGGATTATATATCGCGCCTATCTTTCTTGGACCTATATAACTAAATACAAATTCTGGGCAGTTCATAAGAATGCCCATAACGACATCATTTTTTCCGATGCCATCCGCTCTTAAAGCGTGTGCAAAACGATTTGTTTCTTTGTCGAGTTCAGCGTAAGTCCAGTTTCTATCAGTAGCCGGGTCAAACATGGCAAAACAGTTTGAATAACGTCTTGAATTTCGCATAAAACCATTAAGCCAGGTATAACTATGCTCGAAATTTTCTCTGAACATAGTATCATCATAGGTTCTGTTCATTTTCTATTATATATCCTTAATTTTAGTTTTTATTTCTAATGCATGTAGTTTTGCAAACTATGTGCATTATATCGCTTATGACTTATTAATGTCAAATAAAATACAGGTTTTTATAATATATAATGAACTATAGATTTTTAGCATAAATCCTTAAAAATCATGATAACAAGTCATTTAAATGTGAATGTGACATGGGATTGCTTGCATGATTTTTTACATTAGCATAGAGAAAACTGTATTTACTACGGCTTCCTATAATTTACAAAGTATTATACATACTATACATAAAAACCCCTCTGCATAAAGCAGAGGGGCTGATAACATTAACTTAATGTAGATTTTAAATAAAAATTTTATCAGAAATCTACTTCTGCATCATTGTAGCAGCATGTAAGAAGCTTCTCCATTTCTTCCTGACTTGGCTGTCTCGGGTTAGAACCTGTGCAGGCATCGAGAATAGCATTGGCTGCTATATCATGAAGTCTTTCCTTGAATATATCTTCACTTACAAATCCTGTATCTGCAGGAAGTCCATCATTTCCATAATGTGCTATGCAGTGAGGGATGTTAAGATCATCATTCATTCCTCTGAGATATTTTATCAAAAGAGCAACCTTTTCATCGTCTGAGTTTCCACCTAAATGCATATAATCTGCAATAACGCCATAACGTTTCTTGGCAGTCTCATCCTTAGCATTAAAAGCAATTACCTTAGGCAAATACATTGCATTTGCAGCGCCATGAATAATATGAGCGCCCTGATCTGCAAAAACAGCACCAGTCTTATGAGCCATAGAATGAACTATTCCAAGCAATGCATTGCTGAAGGCCATACCTGCGAGACACTGTGCATTATGCATTCTGTGTCTTGCCTCCAGATCTCCATTATAGGATTTTACAAGATCTGCCTGAATCATTTCAATGGCATGGATTGCAAGTGCATCTGTATAGTCACAATTTGCTGTTGAAACATAAGCTTCTATAGCATGTGTCATTGCATCCATACCTGTATGGGCAATTAGTTTCTTAGGCATTGTCTCTGCAAGCTCAGGATCAACAATTGCAACATCAGGTGTGATCTCGAAATCAGCTATCGGATATTTAATCCCCTTCTGATAGTCTGTAATGATCGAAAATGCAGTTACTTCAGTTGCAGTTCCTGAAGTTGAAGAAATTGCACAGAAATGAGCTTTCTTTCTGAGTTCCGGAATACCGAATACCTTACACATGTCTTCAAAAGTGCAGTCAGGATATTCATATTTGATCCACATTGCTTTTGCAGCATCTATAGGGGAACCTCCACCAATTGCAACTATCCAGTCAGGCTCATACTCCTGCATTACAGCAGCGCCTTTCATAACTGTTTCAACCGATGGATCAGACTCAATTCCTTCAAAAAGCTTAACTTCCATTCCAGCTTTCTTCAAGTAATCCTCAACCTTCTGTAAAAAACCGCCCCTTTTCATTGATCCGCCACCTGTGCAGACAATAGCTTTTTTTCCTTTGAAGCCTTTAAGCGCCTCAAGAGCGTTTTTTCCATGATAGACATCTCTTGGTAATGTAAAACGAGCCATAGTGAAATTCCTCCTTAAATGAGTAAATTTTTATCAATTAGGTTTTTGTTAAGTTATTAACATAACAAACGCAATTATTGTACTACAGTTAGAGCATCTTTTTCAATATATATTTTGTTAAATAATTGTAAACATGAAAGAATTAAAAGTATTTTTTAGGTAAAATTATACAAACCAAACTTGTGTCATTAAATATTATATAATTATATTATCAGACATTTTATATTGCACAATTATTATAAATATATTGTTTCTATATGTTATAATAATCAAAATAAGGGTTCTGGGGGGATGAAAAATGATTAAAGATAATAAAATTTGGATTGCAAATACTGATTCTGGAGACGAAATATTTTTATTACCACAGATGGCAAACAGGCATGGTCTTATTGCCGGAGCTACCGGAAGTGGAAAAACTATTACTCTTAAGGTTCTGGCAGAGTCATTTTCAGATCTTGGAGTTCCGGTGTTCTTAGCTGATGTAAAAGGTGACATAGCAGGAATGATAAATCCTGGCAGTGAAACCGAAGATATGAAAGAACGTATAAAGAAATTTAAATTAGACGAAAACAACTTCCATTTTCAGTCATATCCTACTGTTTTTTGGGATCTATTCGGAAAACAAGGAATCCCTGCACGTACTACCATTACAGAAATGGGTCCAGTTCTTTTATCAAGAATACTCGGTCTCAATGATCTTCAATCAGATATACTCACTATAATATTTAAAATTGCAGATGATGAATCTCTGGCGTTAATTGATACCAAAGATTTAAAAGCTATGCTTAATTATGTTGCAGAGCATAATAAAGAATATGCAGCTTCATATGGAAATATAAGTAAAGTCTCTGTTTCCGCCATCATAAGAGCTATTGTTGCCATTGAAATTACTGGAGCTGAGGAATATTTTTCTGAGCCTGCATTAGATATCCGTGATTGGTTGAGTTTGGATACTAATGGTCGAGGAACTATACATATTTTAGATAGCAGCAGTCTTATTAATAATTCTACTCTATATTCTATATTTCTATTATGGCTGATGTCAGAACTTTTCGAAACACTTCCTGAAGTTGGAGATCTATCTAAACCCAAAATGGTATTCTTTTTCGATGAAGCACATCTATTATTTAAGGATTCGCCAAAAATTCTTTTAGAAAAGATAGAGCAGCTTGTTAAACTGATACGATCAAAGGGTGTTGGAATATACTTTATTACTCAGAATCCAAGAGACATTCCGGACGGAGTTTTAGCTCAACTAGGAAATAAAATACAACATACACTGCATGCTTATACTCCTGCAGATCGTAAATCTGTTAAGGCCGTTGCTGAATCTTTCAGAGAAAATCCTGCATTTGATACTACAAAACTAATAGAATCTTTAGGAACCGGAGAAGCTGCTATTTCTTTATTACAGGAAAATGGAAGCCCAAGCATTGTAGAAAAAGGAAATATTCTCCCGCCTCAATCTCAAATTGGAAGCATAAATGATGATATACGTAGTAAACATATAAAAGAAAGTCTTCTTTACTCAAAATATCATGCATCAGTTGATCCAGATTCCGCATATGAATTATTAGAGCGTATTGGACTTAAAGAAAAAGAAATTAAAGAACTTCAAAGTAACGAAAAAGTTAACTCTAAAAAGAAAAAATCCGAAAATAAAGTTATAAAATCAGTAGGTAATACAATTGCTGGAACAGTTGGACGTGAAGCTGGTAAAACTGTAGGTAAAAACTTTGGAAACTTTGGAAAAACTCTTGGTGGAAATATAGGCGCGCAATTATGCAGAGGTATTTTAAGCACTTTATTTAAGGGATAATAAGAAAAGCTGTCTGATTTCAGACAGCTTTTCTTATATTACGTTCATAATAGATGGGACCTACAGGGCTCGAACCTGTGACCCTCTGCTTGTAAGGCAGATGCTCTCCCAGCTGAGCTAAGATCCCACGAACGACCCAGGACGGACTTGAACCGACGGCCTCCGCCGTGACAGGGCGGCG